>NZ_JBNNXU010000007.1:0-340317 GCF_052873915.1 Photobacterium sp. DNB22_13_2 | reverse complement strand
ATCATCAAAAAACAAATCATTAATGAAAATATCAGAAAAAAGAGGATACGAGCACAAAATAATGAAGTATGAAAGGAGTGTTCACTGTAGCGACCATTCTCTATGGCCGCTATAGTTGAGGGAAAGTTATTTATCCACGAGCCCTAGCTTGTTCGAAAGCGGTTCAATGGCCCACCCCTGCAGAACAACTGAGATCAGGACAATAAAAAACACCATATGGATCATCTCTTGCGAACCCGCAACGCCAGCAGAAGCCGGGATCAAGGCAAACACAATTGGTGTAGCGCCCTTTAAGCCAATTGCTGAGATAAATAATTTCTTCTTAAAAGAGACCTTTCTAAATGGCAGATAACTAAGGAAAACCGCCAGCGGCCTTGCGATAAAGATCAACGCGATAGCTGGAATAATGGCTGCCCACATATCGCCGAATAGCTCTTTCGGAAAAAACTGCAAGCCAAGGATAATAAACATTAGCGCCTGCGCAAGCCACGATAAGCTGTTAAAGAAGTGCTTACTTACCTCTCGCCCTCGCTTAAGTTCATTACCAATAAAGACACCTGCGACATAAGAAGATACAAGAATATTCCCACCCAGTAGATCACTTCCATAAGCCGCGATAAAAAAGCTGGCAAGAATAAACACAGGGATCAAGCCATACTCTTCAAGCTTGATTTTGTTAAGTAACCAAACGCAACACCAACCGATAAGATAACCAGCACCTAAACCAACAATGATTTGCTGAACAAGCTCTATTCCAATGCTAAGACCACTTATCTGCTGGTTAGTATTCACCAACATTTCCGTGAGAATAGCTACCAGTAGCAAGGCTACGGGGTCATTGGTTGCCGACTCAAACTCCAAAATAGTATCGGTTGATTCTTTAAGTTTGAGTTTCTTTGATTCAAGGATAGAGAATACGGCAGCTGCATCAGTCGAAGAGACAACCGCCGCGAACAACAAACACGTGATGATATTAAAATCAGTGATGTAGTACAGCAAACCACCGAAAATGGCCGTGGTAAATAACACCCCGACACTAGAAAGTACCCCACCTTCTTTGTAGGCCACCTTGATACTGGCCTTGGAGGTATTCAAGCCCCCGACGAAAACAATTACATTCAAAGCTAAAGAGCCGATAAATGAGGTTAAGGCCAAATCGTCATAAACAAAATTAAATTCACCATTACCAAACAATAGGCCAACACCGATGAATATCAGTAATGAAGGCAAGCCCAATGTTTTTGACGGTTGATGAAGAAGGATCCCGATAGCAATCAAGGCCGACATCCCTAACATGATTAATTCTGTACTCAATAGACTTCTCCCAACAACACGTATGAATAACAACTTGGTAACTCAAATTGTACCATGCGCAGCATTGCTTAGAGGCTAATGTTTGCTGACAAATTGAAATTATTATAAAAATTGATGTAACCAAACATTAACTATTTTTGTGATCTACATCCATATATAGTTGCTTCGCATAATAACGTTTCAATAAAAAAAGCCACATCGCTGTGGCCTCTTCCGGAATGTATAACAAGCAACGAGCTGTAATTACTCAGCGGCTAACGACAATACCAAGCAGTCAAGTGCCTGCACATCAAGTTGGATGCTCCCCAAGCCGTTTTCTACCACCAGTACTGCATCAGTCTTGGCATAGAGTTGTTCAACCAAAGCATATTCACCATCAGCAAGTTGCCATCGGTCAATCAATTCCACAGGTAGTGACAACGTCACCAAGCCTTTTGCCGTGTCCGAAAAATTAGCCAATATGATTAGCTTCTCGCTATCATTAAAACGACTAAAAGCAAACAGTTGATCGTCATACCCTTCCCCATGCTCACGGTTGTGAGTATGCAGTTCTTGGTAATCCCCCATCAATGCAGAGCTAGTCAAAGAGAAATTCATCAAGCGCTGGTAGAAATTTCGCAGTTCACGCTCTTCTTCTGTCAGCAACCCACCGTCAAATTCACCGTCATTCATCCAACGTTGATGGTTAGGTACACCGAAATAATCAAAAATGGTAGTACGAGATGCTAAGCCAAAGCCTGCATCTTCAGCCCCAGCTTCACCGACTTCCTGACCAAAATAAAGCATGGTCGGCGAGGTACTCAACAACGTTGATACCAGCATGGCTGGCTTGCCCTTATTGGCATCACCTGCAAATTCCGGACTCGCAACACGCTGCTCATCATGATTATCAAGGAAATGGAGCATATGATGCTCGATGTCCATCAATTGCTCTTGAACCTCGACAATCGCATCGGTGGAGCCCTTGCCCTGCATGATCAACTTCAAGGCATCGTACAGATCAACCTTGTCATAGAGGTAATCCATTTTGCCTAGATGGATGTAATCACGGTACAAATCCGGCTGATACACTTCAGCCATCAAGAAAGCATCAGGGTTAACTTGTTTAATTGAAGAGTTCATATAACTCCAGAACTCAACCGGTACCATCTCGGCCATGTCATAGCGGAAACCATCAACTCCCATGGCAAGCCAGTAAAGCGCAATATCACGGAACTTGACCCAGGAATTTGGCACCTCTTTATCTTGCCAAAAGGCAAAGTGCGCGGCATGATCTTGCTGATCATACCCTTCTGGCAGTACATCAAAATCCTTGCGGCCATCAGGGCGGATGCCGTAGTTAACCTTGACGGTTTCATACCAGTCATCAAACTCCGGTTTAGCCAAACGCGAGCCGTTACCGGTCCATTTGGCAGGGTTTTCTTTAAATGGTTCTACCAGCAAAGAATGCTGCTCTCCGCCAAGCGGCTTATAACCATTTTGAGCCTCTGGAACCGCAAAGACTTCGCCTGGAATGTAATAGAAGTTATTGTGTTTATGGTAAATAATACTGGTGTCATCAGAGGCGCCGAAATCTTCAATGCCCTCCGGGTTGGTCAGGCTATGATAACGCCTCGCGACATGGTTAGGCACAATATCAATAATCACCTTCAAGCCATGTTTGTGCGAGCGCCCAATTAGCGCCTTGAACTCTTCAAGTCGGTTTTCTGGTTCAACCGCTAGATCCGGATTAACATTGTAGTAATCCTTAACCGCATAAGGAGAACCAGCACGCCCTTTAACCACACTTGGGTGATCATTTTCAATTCCGTAACCAGTGTAGTCTCGCACTAAAGCATGGTGCGGCACCCCGGTATACCAGATGTGGGTCACCCCTAGGGCCTTAATTTCGCTTAATGCCTTGTCGGTAAAATCAGCAAACTTACCAACACCATTTTCTTCCAGCGTACCCCACGGCTTATTGGTCGTGTTGGTATTGCCGAATAGGCGTGTGAACACCTGGTAAACCACTTCTTTATTTTGCTTTGTCGTGCGCTTGATAGCAGATGAATGCATAGGTTCTGTCATGAAATTAACTCAATAAAAGCAAATGAAATCGATATAGATAAGAGAACGGGCAGACGATTGCCTGCCCGAAATACCCAATGCTTGCAAGGTGAGGATTCGAAAAACACCCTGCCCTAGTAGGTATTGTTTAAAACTACGTCCTTACTTTTTAATCAACTCAAGGAAGATCGCTTCTGCGGTACTTGAACCCGCACGCTTGGCTTCTTCCATTAGGGTAAGGGCTTTTTGCATATCATTGCTCTCTACTGCAGCTTTAATCTGGCTGTTATAGAAAGCTTCACTCTCAGGTAGCATCTTAGCTGATGAAGGCGCTGCAACGGCCGCGCTGGCAGTTGTAGCTACTACAGGCACTGATGTCGCCGCCGCTGCGACTGCAGGTTTTGGCTGGGTGACAACCGGCGTTGCAACTACCGCTTTCGGCGCTTCACTGGCGCGGTATGAGCGCAGCGCCGTTGGCTTCATGTCTAATTCAAGCGAGCCGAATTTCTGGTGCTGGATAATAGGGTCGGTCACCATTGGGCGTGCCATGCCTAATTCTTCAGCACGAATACGTTCTGGGTGTGGAACCTCAATCTGGCCCTCACGGTATTCAAGCGGTGAATAAACAACCATGTATGGGGTAGTCGCTTGGTTCATCTCAAAGCGCTTATGGTAGCTATTGAGCTGGAACATAGATGAAGGCTTAAATTCAAAGTCCGTCAGGTCATAAGACTCTACGATCTGGAATGTTGGGCTAAGTAAAAGCACTTTTGGAGCAAAAACACCCGATGTACGCATCCAGCTCTTTAGGTCAACGCGCATACGTTCAACATTTTCAGTTAGAACGAACCCTGCGAAATAGCTTTTACCTTCAGGGAATTCACCAATTTGTGAGTATTCATCTACTGCAAAGTCAATGCTGTCACCACTCATCGGGATCCAAGCAAACTCACTATAAGCATTACAACAAGCAGGATGAGAAATCGTAACGTCTTTTACAGTTTCTGTCGTCGGGGAACTTACGCAACCAACCAATGAAGCGGTCAGCAGCGCTGCTAATGTTAATTTCATTATTTTCATTTTATCTCCTACACCCATACTACAGGGTGGGTATATATCTATTTGCTTTCACTAATCTACTTAAAAAAGCCAATAGGTATATAGCCAATGTTACTTGAAAAGGCAGCCCGAGGGCTGCCTTGGTAAAAATGTGATTTAGAACCAGATTTCAGTGTGAACACCGACTACATATTGGCTCTTCTCGCCATTATTTGCTGCTGCTTCATCATCAGCACCAAACCAAGTTACGTATGGCTTAATTTGCGGACGGCCGAAGTAATCAGCATTAACTGTAAACACTGTCGCTGCTTCTAGGCTGTAGAAAGCAGTCTTCTCATCTGAACGACCCCAAGCTTTCTGGTTTAGGTCTTCAATTGCGTAAGAACCCGTAAACTCAAGACGCAAGTTATCGTTTACTTTGTATGTTGGGCGTGCAGCAAAGATTAAACGCTCGACCTCATCAGTTCTGTCACCAGTGATACCCCAGTCAACATTTTCAGGTGCCCAGTATGTTACCTCAGTACCTAACTGCCAATTCTCACCGATATTCGCTACACCGTAAGACGTGATGAATAGCGATTTAGAATCTTCGCTAAATGCACCGCCTGCACTCCAGCTACCGTAGTTAACACCACGGTTTGATGCTAAACCTGTACCATAACCAATTGCAGTTTGTGTCCAACCATCGAAACCGTAGTAATCACGGTTATACGTGATAGAACCGCCAATACCGCGATCAGCATCATCAGAGCCCACTTCAGGGTTAGTGCGAGAGGCACGCATCAGTTTCAAGTCAAAATCAAATGAACCGCCAAGCGCTTGAACACCGTAGTAGTAGAAGTCCAAAGAAGTTGCAGTTTGACGTGCACCTGGATCTGGTACTGAAACATCACAATCTGCTAGATCATCAGATTGATTACCATCGGCATCTACACAGCCAAATACATAATCTCGAGATGAGCCAGCATCTGGGTCAACAGACATCATTGCCACACCCGTTTTATGACCAGAATCCAGATTCATCTCAAAACCTGCACCAACACCTGAAGACTGCTTCCAGAACTCACCAGTTAGAATACCTGCAGCACGATTTAAGAAACGTTGACCACCCCAGATTTCAGAGTTGGCTGGTAAATAAGGTAAGTTACCTAGAGCAACATACGCCTCTTTTACTTCAAACTGTGCATCAGTATTTTTCTTCTGAGAACCCTCAGAGGAATACGCGTAAGTATTTCCGTTACCATATTCTGAACGAATCACGAAATCACTGTACACACCATTTGCGAACTCAGTGTGCTTCTTGATAACGAACTCAACCTGGTTGGTACTTTCACTAGTAGCGGTGTTGGCATAGCGGTAATCTTCTTTACCCATATCGCCATCAAACGTTGCGAAGTTTTCATCAAAGCGTAAGTTCATAGAACCATAACCATTAACTGACCAACCATCAGTGATGATATCAGTGGCAGATTCAGCGGCTACATTATGTGAAGCTAGCGCGGTAAGTAATGCCGCTGCTACAGGTACTAACTTGTGTTTCATAGGAGTGTCCCTTTTATATTTTTATCATGATTGCTCTCTAGCAATCTTTTCGGGACTCATATTCAGTCTTGATACAGTTTTCGACATCATCCTAAGCCGGGGAGGAGGAGGGAGGATGAGAGGGGCGTAGGAAATAGGGTGGAGAAAGGTTCCGTGATAAGCCTCACGAAGGTTAGGCGTAAAACTGAAAGTAAATTACAAAACGTGCCAGAAAAACACGAAGCCAGTCACTTTTATTTACTGTTATTGAAATTATTGGTAACTCAATTTTTTTTAAAAAAAAACTTTCCTTGACTGAAAATATTTTCTCGCTTAAATAACACTATAGATATGTAAAATTAGCAAAGAGATGTACAGGATGTTCGCTAAATTAGCTCAACCATTTCCACTAGGGGCTACGTTATGTGATCAGGGTTGTAATTTTTCGATTCATTGCTCTGAAAACAAAGAGATCCAACTGGTTTTATTTGATAACAACAACAAAAAAACCTTTTTTGAATTAGAAAATCAACACTTAGATATACATTATGTTTTTGTAGAAGGAATCAAAGAGGGTCAGGTATACGGTTACCAAATAAAAGACAAGAATGAATACCGTTTTATACTCGATCCTTATACTCAGGCACTAAGTAAGGCCCCCTACTATATAGAACCATTTACCGCCGATAGGAGTTGGCACTTTGCTAAATCGGTCGTAGTCGATCACCGCTTTGATTGGGATGACACTACTCTGCCCCAAGTACCATTTGAAGAAACTATTCTATTCGAAACGCACGTAAAAGGGTTTACCAAGCAGCACCCTCAAATCGAAGATAAGTATCAAGGTACCTACCTCGGCTTGTGCCAGCCGGAGATGATCAACTACTTCAAAGAGCAAGGCGTCACAAGCCTTCAACTGCTCCCTGTGACGTCATGCATGTCCGAACCTCACCTGTTGAAAATGGACAAGGTCAACTACTGGGGATACAACAGCTTATGCTTTATGGCTCCAGAGCCACGCTACGCGACGGACGATCCCGTTACCGAAATGAAAACGATGATCAGGGAACTCCATCGCCACGGTATTGAAGTGATCATGGATATCGTGTTCAACCATACAGCCGAAGGCGGTGAAGGCGGCCCTAAATTCCACTTTAAATGCCTGGATAAGAATTATTACTTGCAGGACTCGAACAAGAACTACAAAAACCATACCGGTTGTGGCAATACCCTTGATCTCACTTACCAACCCAGCTTAACGATCGTACTCGATACTTTGCGTCACTGGGTCACCCACTACCAAATTGATGGATTCCGTTTTGATTTGGCCGCTACTTTGGGCCGTCATGGGGACCGCTTTGATACACATAGCGCCTTCTTTAAGGCCGTCGCACAAGATCCTATTCTGCAACAGGTGAAATTGATTGCCGAACCATGGGATATCGGCCCTGACGGTTACCAGTTGGGCTATTTCCCGCGCGGCTGGAACGAGTGCAACGACAAGTTCCGTGACACGGTGAAAAGCTACTGGCTATGCCAAGAGAACAACGTCAAGGAGTTTGCAACCCGCATTATGGGCTCGCGAGACTTGTTCAGCGCTGGAAAATGGCCCGACAAACTGCCCGTCAATTTCATTTCCTACCACGATGGCTTCACCCTTCAAGATTTGGTGTCTTACAATCACAAGCATAATCACGCAAATGGTGAAAACAACCGAGACGGTCATGGTGACAACCGTTCGAACAACCATGGTGTTGAAGGGGAGACGGCTAATTTTGCAGTTCTAAGCCGCCGGGAGCGTCAAAAGCGCAACCTCATGACAACCCTGTTATTTAGCTTTGGTATTCCGCACATCCTGGCTGTCGATGCTCTCTCCCACACTCAAGGGGGAAATAACAATGCCTATTGTCAGGACAACGAAATTAGTTGGGCCGATTGGACACCCTGCAAGGATAAAAACGAGTTCAGCCAGTGGCTGACTACCATGCTTGAACGGCGCAAAACCTACATGTCACCGTTTATTCGCGCTTTCAGCGGTCACAATAGGGGCCATCACCGGATACATTGGAACCGCTCAGATGGCCATTCAATGAATGCTGAGGACTGGCATGGGCTTGAAGCCTTTTCGCTCTACCTTGGCTTATTTGATTCAGGCAAAGAGCTGTTATTCTTAATCAATAGCTCCGCAGTCCCTACCCGCTACCGATTGCCAGAAGGTAGCAAATGGCAAGTTATTTGCGATACGTCTGAGGCAAAACTTGGGGCTCACCAAGTACAAACAACGTATATGCAAGGTGCGCAGTCACTGACAATTTTGTACCGCGACTAGACCTTTATACCCAAAACGACTCAGCCCGACCTAACTATGTAGGCCGGGCTGAGTTTATTCCCCCTTTTCCTCTGACAGGTTAGCTTTCGCTTTCATAATTAACTCTTCGGGTATGTTCAGGCGCTTCAAATACGCTTGCACTTTCTGGGCACCATCAGAGAAGCAATCTTCACCTATCGCGGCTTGTAACGCCCTTTCCAACAGCCTAAAGCTTCGGTACTCCCCAATACCAAGCAGGTTAGTTTTGAGATAATTATCAGCAATTTCCTGTTCCGAAGCACCCATAAATAGCTGAAGAAACGCACAAGTGACGCCTGTTCTGTCTGATCCTAACCGACAATGGACTAAATATGGCCCCGAGTGTCTGGCAACAATGGCAATCAAACGCCGAATACCATCTTCAAAACCCAACTCATCATCATTGAGCGCCTCATTTCTGTCAGACATGAAATATACGGTCTCGTAAGCCATTGGTACACTATGTACGTTTCCCTCTTGCCAACAGCGTTGATAATAGCTTTTAGGTGACGTTGGCATCGACTGGGTAAGTGCTTCTTCACTATCAGATAGATTAATAACGCTACAAATCTGATGCTGCTCGATCAGTACCATCGCCTTCTCTTGTCTGACAGACTCAATCACCTTTAGCTCTGAATGATTTGCCCTAGACGGTGTCACGGGATGGTAAGATCGAAAGAGCCAATTGGGTTTTAACTCACCACCGACTACAGGCCGAAAATTAGCCAGTTGATAGTCTGAAGAAAAGTCTGTTGTTTGGTTTTTTATAATGAATGATTGCTTAGATGCCTCTGATATCTCTTTTAATTGGCATTCAGAAGGGCTTTCAAGAAACAATAAATGGTTAAATCCACCGTTGCTTTGGTTATTAAAATAGTAACCATTTTGAAAGTTCTCTATTTCAACCGGAGTCTGTACCTCTGCATTCCAAATAACGTATTCAATAAAACCTGAATTACCAATTTTATTCACTTCATTGACGTATTTTGTCAAGCGGCAAACATCACCATGTTTTTCAAGACGAAAACCTTCATCAAGCTTCCAATTCGTAAACGTTCCAACTAAATATAAATTTTCGCATGTGCTAGAAAGACTAAATAGAACATGATCACCTTCAATTTTATAATGCATAGCTTACATCTCCTCCCTAAAAAAAGGGCTCTATTCCAGTGATGAAATAGAGCCAAACCTAACAATAGTAATGACAATTAACGGCAGTTAACTGGATTTAACGACTTTCAGGTAGCAGTACAGCAAAAGATTCATACGGCTTCAGCGTAATAGTGGCTGGTAGCACTTGATGGTGAGCATAGTTAGCAATGACACACTCGACTTGATCTGCTTGTAAATACTCTGGCAGCGCCAATGTGATTTCTTCTGCGGTAAAGTTATTGAGCACAAACAAACGCTGGTTTGCATCAGACCGGACATAGCCAAAAACTTTGTCGTGATCTTCAAATACAGGCTCAAACTCGCCGTATACTATAACCGGCAAGGACTTACGTAGTTCAATCAGTTTTTGGTAATGGTAGAACACTGAATTCTGATCATCTAACGCTGCACCGACATTGACTACAGGGTAGTTCGGGTTAGCCTTGATCCACGGCTCGACAGACGAGAAACCACCGTTATCACTGCCATTCCATTGCATCGGGGTACGGCCGTTATCACGGCTATTCTCATGTACCGCAGCCAGCATAGTTTCTGGAGCGACCCCATTCTCTGTCCGCTCTTTGTAGAAATTCAGCGTCTCTATATCACGGTATTCATCAATGCTCTCAAAGGCGACATTGGTCATGCCGATCTCTTCACCTTGGTAGATATAAGGTGTGCCTTTCATCATATGCAAAGTCGTTGCAAGCATTTTTGCCGACTCGACACGGTATTGGCCATCACAGCCGTATTTCGATACAACACGAGGAAGATCGTGGTTGTTCCAGAACAATGAATTCCAACCGCCGTCGGCTAATTCAACCTGCCACTTAGTTAACACCTTTTTGAAGGTTGGCAGATCAAGCGGGATTGGCTGCCACTTATCACCATGCTTCCAAGTCAAGCTAATGTGCTCAAACTGGAAGACCATCGAAAACTCTTCACGGGCTGGATCGCTATACAACTTAGCAATTTCAGGCGTGGCATCCCACGTTTCACCGACTGTCAGCAAATCCTTATCACCGAAGGTCGCTCGATTCATCTGCTGGATCAACGGATGCAGACGTGGGCCGTTGCCGGTGATTTTCTTATCAATTTCCTTACCGATAAGATCAATAACATCTAAACGAAAGCCTCCGATGCCCTTATCGATCCACCAGTTCATCATCTTATGCACTTCTTCTTGAACCTTAGGGTTTTCCCAGTTCAAGTCAGGCTGGCGCTTAGAAAAGATGTGCAGGAAGTATTCGCCAGTTTGCTCATCAAACTCCCAGCCACTTCCACCAAAGACGGACCCCATTTCATCCGGTACCCCACCATCTTCTGATGGTTGCCGCCAAACGTAATAGTCACGGTAAGGGTTATCTTTTGATTTACGCGCTTCGATAAACCAAGGGTGCTCGTCGGAAGTATGGTTTACCACCAGATCCATGATGAGGCGAATATCGCGTTTCTTCGCTTCAGCCAGCAGCTCATCCATATCAGCCATGGTGCCAAATTCTGGTGCGATATCTTGGTAATCGGAAATGTCATAGCCATTGTCATCCATCGGTGATTTGTACACCGGAGACAACCAAAGGACATTAACTCCCAAGGTTTTCAAGTAGTCCAACTTGCTGATAATTCCTTGAAGATCACCCATACCGTCATTATTGCTATCGCAGAAACTGCGTGGGTAAATCTGGTATACAACAGCATCGTGCCACCATTTAGGCGTAATATTCATGGGAAACCCTCAATAAGAAGTCATGGTATCGTAATTAGCAATATCTTATGCCGTTACCTTCCTTATTAAAAATACAGCCCCCCATCAGTGATATAGCTTTTTTCTATATCACAAAGATTATTGCCGATGGGGATCACAACTTCGAACCATTTTGCTTTGTGATGGATTTCAAAAAATGTGAGACTGCTTGCAAAGATTTTTCACTGGTTTTATCAATGGACAAGCACTACCGACAGTTTCTAGCCATTGCTGAACATGGCAATATCAGCTCTGCTGCTGAGCAACTCAACCTGAGTCAGCCCACACTCACCAACAATATGAAGAAGCTGGAAAAAAGCTTAGATGTCACCCTATTCACCCGCCGTTCGAAAGGAGTGGAACTTACCGAATACGGTAGGTTATTCCAAGAGCAAGTGCAGGAGCTAAGCCGTCGCCACGATACCATGCTGGATAAACTTGCCGATCTCAAAGCAAGGAAGACCGAAAAGATCAAAATGGGTACCGGAGATGCTTGGTGGGAAGTCTTTGTAAAATCCGCCTTACAAAGCTATTGCAAGCAGCACCCAGGTATCTCTATTCAGCTTGAATTTGGTAACCACCTCAAGCTAATGGACATGCTAATCCACGGTCATATCGACTTGTTCATAGGGCACGAAATTCACGGCCTATCCCGTCGCTGCAATGTACTATTCACCCCAATACTACAAGATCAAGAAGCACAGTTCGTGCATCGCTCCCACCCCTTATTAATCAGCGGCTATGCCGATGGTGACACCCACTTGTACCCACTGCTGCAAGTCACGCCAGACCAAGACAGTTATCAGCACTTGATCGAAAACCCACAGCCCAAGCAACAAGAGCAAGAGCGAAAAAAACTTGGAGAGCGCATTAGCTATGAAATCAATTCCCTCAGTGCCAGCTTGGATTTACTGACAAGCTCCAAAGCCATCATGCCATACACCAAAAGTATGGCTGACTACTTCGAGCAATTTGACATCGTCCCACTGCCCTGCACATCTACACCACAAACTGGCATCGTTGGCATTTATCATCTCAATGAACCTCTAGCCTTGCATGTAACTGATGTAAAAGAAATTTTATTATCTTCATTGTAGCCTTTCACCTTTCCTAGTTTTAAACAGAGTGTGAACCGATTCACGAAGTGGGAACATTCCCATTTACGTGAGCGCACTTCCTTGCCATTATCCGCCACACCAAATGGGAACATTCCCATTAATATAATTCCAATATGTATATCAACACATTTCCATTGAAGGGATAAAAAATGATGAAAATGAACCTTACCGCGCTGGCAATTTCAGCGGCCCTAATTACTCCTAGCGTATTCGCCGATGACACCTTTGTATTCCACGGTTATGCACGCTCAGGGATCGGGATTAGCGGTGATAACGGACAGAATGTTGAATTCAATAAGCAACAACTTGGTCGCCTAGGTAACGAAGCGGATACTTTTGCAGAATTTGGCTTAGGTAAAGAAATCTACAATGAAGACGGTGCTCGTTTCTTTGTTGATTCAATGCTGGCTGTAGGCAGTGATGGCTCAAATATTTTTGAATCCCTAAAGGAAGATGAAGAAAACGGCTTTATTGATTTTCGTCAGTTGAATGTACAAGCAACCGGTATTTTGAACTTTGCCCCAGAGGCAACCCTATGGGCAGGTAAGCGCTACTACCAACGTCATGATATCCATATTACTGATTTCTATTATTGGAATACTTCAGGCGCTGGTGCTGGTATCGAGAACCTAAACTTGGGTAATGGTCGCTTCTCATTTGCGGTGATCCGCAACGATGACAATATGATCGAAGACATCGGTAACCGTGGCGAGGGGCTCAATGTCAATGTCATCGACATGCGTTATGCCGGGATTGATCTTTGGACCAATGCCGATTTAGAGTTCGGCATTAACTACGCAATAACCAATCCGTCAGATGATGCATCCCAAGAAGCCAAAGACAGTAAAGATGGGGTGATGGCGACAGCCCAAATCACGCAAAACCTCGATAACGGCTTCAACAAAACCGTGGTTCAATACGGTACAGAAGGTTATGCCACCGAGCTGGCTACCTTTGGTGCAGGTACAACTTACCATGCGAATACTGAAAATGGAGGTAGTGCCTATCGTTTGATCAACTGGGGGGTAATCAACCTAACCGAAAATATTGAGCTGGGCCACCAACTGCTCTGGTCATCCACCATTGATGATATCGAAACCAATCAAAATGACGACCTGACTTACTTTTCAGCCGTGGTTCGTCCTGTTTATAGCTGGGACAAACACCACAAAACCATTTTTGAAGCAGGTTACTTCAACAACCAAGATACCAGTGGCAAGGATCTTTCCGGCCAGAAAATCACTTTTGCCCAAGCATGGAATGCAGGAGAAGATTTCTTTGCCCGCCCTGAAATTCGTCTATACGGTACTTATTTCTCGAACATTGATAGCATCGATGACAACAATGTCGTCTCAACAGTGGATTCTGAATTCAACGTAGGTGTTCAGTTCGAGGCTTGGTGGTAATAGACCAATCGACATAAAAAACGGGAAGTGAAAATCACTTCCCGAGAAAAAACGGCATTAGCATTTCCTATTGCCAAAAAAGGACTGAAAAGAACAATAGATAACAGTTATTAAGAAGCTTTATTAGAAGTAGTACTTAAAGCGCACACGAGCACCTTTGTCATCTAACTCGCTAAACATCGCACCATCGTTCAATCGCGTCCCTTCTTCATTCAAACTAGTGTGGAAAGCACCTAAATAAATAGAGAAGTCTTCTACATCAAACACGTCAGCAAACTCATACGAAGCATAGAAAGTGTCGATTTTCACTTTACCATCGTAGAAATCAGACTTCGCATCGAAGTCATTCACACCATAGATGTAACCTAGGCCAAAGCCTTTCCACAACACGTTAAGACCGATAGATGTGTCTTTTTCATTCAGCGCATCAAGATAAGCAAGATTTGCATTCACAGACAAGTCGTTCAGTGTATAGTTTGCCGTAATACCGTAACCGATACGGTCACTAACATCATTGCCTTCAGTATCAATTACTGCGTCTTTTACAAGGTTTGCTTCCATTGCACCGGCGATAGTAAAATCACCCATCTGATAAGCGACGACTGGACGTAGAACAATCGCATCTTTGTTCGAAATAACTTCACGACCGTGATAGGTAACGCCGGCATCTTCAGTATTAGTCCCGAACAAGTCAGCTCGTTCACCAATCACGCTGGCAAGTTCAACATATAAGTTATCGAAACTCTGGCTATACATCAGCTGGCCCGCTGAAGTGGCACGGCCACGCGCTTCCTTCATCTGATACACATAACCCGCACCATCACGGTAAAGATCATTGGCAGTATCACCCGAGTACTCAAGGAATGTATCTTGACCAACAGGGAACATATCGTAGGCTTCAAAACGTCCCATACGCAAATCCCAACCACCCTGCTCACCGAATGAGAAATAAGCATCATCCAGATTAACGTCACCGTTAGAATCCATTAGCGGTTGAGCCTTAACTGCCAGGTAGTGACCGCTTTCTGTTTTACGCTCACCGGCAAATTCAATCAGGATACGGCCAGTTTGGTTGTAACTAGAATCTTTATTTTCTGTATTTAGCGTATCTGCTTGATCATTGTCTTGATAGTTAAAATCAAACTCAACATCACCGCCGATCGAAAAGTTACCTTGCTCATTATCGACAATGCTGATCCCTGCTGTTGCAGTTAGAGATGTAGCTACTGCTACTGCCGCTAGGGATAGTTTGAATAGACCACTGCGTTTCATAAATGTCACTCCGGATAATTGTTATATATGCTAATCATTGTGTACGAAGTGATTATTGCTAAATCGGTTTAGCTGATCGAGAAAAAGCTGCTAAAACAGTTTAGCTTTGTGATCGTAATGACATTTTCTTAAAAACTGTGATCTCAAGATATGTCTGCACTTACACATATTGAGATCACATAAACACGCTAGAAGAATAAATTAATCATGAAGGACATTAAAAAGGCTGCATAAGCAGCCCTATAGTTCTGGTGGGAATAAGATTGTGCCTAGTTAGCTACGCCAACGAATAGACGCATCCAGAGCAAACATGGTCGGGCTGACATGTTGGCTAGTCATTAATAGCTGGATAAGCTGAAAGCTTCGTTTGGCTAACTCTTCGTTATTTTGCGCAATGGAGTCGATATTCCAAGGTAAGCAATCAAGAAGATCATGATTATCGAAAGTCACGAGACGCATTTCTTTATTAAGCAATGCATCTAGCAGGTTATTTTCATTGAGATAACGTAACACCCCTTCGAGCAAGGTATAGGATGCTGTAAACAGTGCCTGAGGCAACCGGCCAAGCTCTTTATGGAGTTGCTCCATTAGAATATAGCCTGACTCAGTTTGGTAGTCGCGGTGACGAATCCACTTATCATCTAATTGAAGACCTGCCCGGTTTAGCCCAAGTTGAAAACCAGCTATGCGGTGGCGACTCGGTGATAGTTCTAACTGACCACCAAAATAATAAAACTCATCGACAGATTCAGCTGTTTTACTGATTAATTCGGCGGTGACCTTGGTAGCGTCGGTGATCACCATGGGTAAAGATGATTGGCCAATATGACGGTCAAGTTGTAGCACCGGGATCTGTTTGGTTAACGCTTGATAGTACTGATCATCAGTCTGGCTTGAGGCAATGATCAATCCGTCGACTTGGCGCTTGATCAGGCCCTCGACAGCTTGTTGTTCGATAGCGGGATTATCTTCTGAGCAAGCAATGAAAAGCTGCAATCCTGCTTCACGGCATAAACGCTCTAACTCTCGAGCAGTAGAAGCAAAACCAAAGTTTGTCAGATCGGGGATCACCAAGCCAATCGCATCGGAGCGTTTAGCTTGCAGAGATTTAGCATGAACATTCGGCGAGTAATTTTGCTCTTTCGCTACAGCAAGAACCCTTTCCCGAGTCTCGTCTTTGATCCGAAAAGTTGATGCTCTACCATTAAGCACCATACTAGCGGTTGTTTTGGAAACCCCAGCCAGTTTGGCAATATCGGCGATTGTTATACGTTTTCTTTTTTCCACAACTAACCCGTTTTAGCTTTGTCTTGGCTTTCATTATGTTGACAGAGTACAAAAATGAAAAGTAAAACAGATCAAAAGTTAAGGTTAGAGTCAACTTTGACTAACAGAAAGAATAATCACAGTAAGAATACGCACGCTCTCGTCTTGGAAAAAACAAACAATCTTTAACAAAATGCTTTGCCCGTGCTGACGAGTATAAACACACATCAGACTCAATTAATTGCATAGTTTCAAAGTCGAGCCCCAACTCTTCGCAAGACACACGCAAAACACTATTTTCACACAAGGTCTCATTGCTCCAACGAACGGTGTAAATATAGCCAACCCCATCTGCGTAGCGAATGCTCTCTACAGTTCCAATCCACCCTGAAATTTCTTGACCAAAATCAGGATCAACCATACCACCATTTACAGAGACCATATCTTCAATACTGAATTTACTCTTCATCTGTTCCATATAGGATTCCAACACTGCAACTAACCATTTCAAAGCTAATATTCGACTTGGCCCATCCCCCCCGATGGTTTATTTAGGCTGGAAGGGAAGCAGCGAGGTCAGAGGGGGAACACCGACCTCACTGCCTTGCAAGCTACAAAAAGCTCCACAACTGTATAACTGACAACTCAATTAATACCTAAACAACATATCACAAAATGCTCCCATCGATTCTGTGGCAGCATATTTGCGATAAACATCACAATATAAAACCAAAAAACCACCTTTAGCGTGACAGATAACACAAAAACAACCTGAAATTTTACAACATTATAGTACCTGCTAGATTATCAATAAAAAAATATTGATCGGTATCGCAAATAACAAAATCACACCCAAAGCAAATTAGTGACATTAATCACAAAACAGTCGATATGTTAAGTATGACTTTGTATGTGAGGCTGAGATCAGATTAGATTTCGCTCAAAAAACAGTGTATTCATAGCTTCATACCAACAGCATTATGTCGTGTAATTTTATTACACAGGCAAGTACAAGTCCTTGTACTAACGAATTAGTCTGACGTTTTCAATCTCAAAGAAGGCCAAAGTGGCAATACTGCCAACATATCCAACTTCACCTTATGCTGAGAGCCAAATAGAGCTACAGAGATAAGTTGATAATCAACACTTTGTATACTTCAGACGCAAAAAGGCCGGTAGAAACCGGCCATTTGCAAAAAATTAACAACATTAAAATGGGTATCCGCCCCGCCCACCTACGAACCAGATTCAGCTTTGAGTACTCCACGGCGGATTTGATCTAACTCGATAGACTCAAACAGCGCCTGGAAGTTACCTTCCCCAAAGCCTTCATTACCTTTACGCTGGATAATTTCAAAAAAAACAGGTCCTATAACAGTGTCAGTAAATATTTGTAGCAATATACCCGTCTCATCACCGTCAATCAGGATCTTCAAATCATTCAGCTTAGCAACATCTTCATTATGTCCCGGCACACGTTTATTGATCCCATCATAATAGGTATCGGGTGTGTTCATGAAGATCAAGCCCCCCGACTTCAGCTTCATTACTGTCCCGAATATATCATCAGTACTCATGGCAATATGCTGGATCCCTTCCCCGTTGTACTGATTAAGGTACTCTGCAATTTGCGACTTATCATCATGAGACTCGTTGATCGGGATCCGGATCTTGCCACAGGGTGCCGTCATCGCCCGCGATAGCAATCCCGTCATTTTACCTTTGATATCAAAGTGTCGTATTTCCCGAAAGTTGGCAATACGTTCATAAAAACTCGCCCATAAATCCATGTTTCCCTGTTTCACATTATGGGTAAGATGATCAATCACGAGCAATCCTGCATCACACTCTTGCATGCGGTCCGGGTAATCGGGATAGAAATCGAAGTCGATATCATAGATGTTGCTATCACCGTATCTGTCGACCAAATAAATCAGTGACTCGCCAATACCGTAGATAGCGGGAATATTTAGCTCCATCGGCCCAGCCTGAGGAGGGCAAGCTGTCGCCCCTTTCTCTACCGCATATGCCAAAGCTTGAACGGAATCAGTAACCCTGAACGCCATGGCATTGACACTCGCACCATGGACTCCGGCAAAACCTGCCGCCTGAGAGTGTAACTCCCCGTTGATAATAAAATTGACATCACCTTGGCGGTATAGCCACACCATTTTGTGTTTGTGCTTGGCGACTTCAGCAAACCCCATATCGTGAAAGAGTTGTTTGAGGTTTGCGATCCCTTCGGGCGTTGGAGCGGTATATTCCACAAACTCAAAGCCGTCTGTCCCTAATGGATTCTCAATCATCTTCATCATCCTTTCTGTCATCAATCATCATGGTCGTATGACCTTATCTAAAGAATTAGCAGTTCCGTTATAGGATGAGAAATTCGTGCCGCAAACCCTGTTGCAGAAATGTAAAGCAAAGACGTAAACTCTCATTGCCAATTTCAATCACTCATTTTTGAGTACTCATGAGCTAGTCGTCACAAATTGCATTTTCTTCTTATTTGTCAGTGAGATTTTCCTTGTCTCATCACCAAAAAGATCAAATTCACACTACAGTTAATGAAGGAGGAAAATATGATATGACAGTGACAAAGCGGGACCAGCTCAAACTACCCAAACGCAAAAAATCAGCGGTACAACTCTCACCCGAAGTAGAAATACACCTGCCTACATACCATTTTCTTGTTAATGAATTTGAGCATGCCAGAAGGCACGAGCTGGGAATAATCCGAGATGATCACGAAGAATTTATTCATCAATACAGAGTTGCATTGAGAAGGACTCGTTCGCTAATCAACCAACTCAGCCCCCTATTCCATAGGCAGGAAAAAGAGGTATTGAAAGAGTGCCTGAGGCAGCTGATGCAGCATACCAATTTGATGCGTGACCTAGATGTCTTCTTGCTAAATATGGAGCAATATTTTTCATTGCTCGAACATCAGCACCACAAAGGCTTGACCCGCTTCTTTGACGATATTCAATCCCAGCGTAGGAAATCATTGAAATACCTCAAAGGATGGTTGAAATCCGGTGAATATAAGTCTGTATGCAAGAAGATAATTACCCAGTTTGACAACATGCGGGACAACCCTACCGCCGAAGGACAGTTAGAATGCAACACCACAGCACATAGCTTTTTATGGCACCAGTTCAAACAGATAGAAAGCCAGTGCCATAACATAGATGACAATAGCGATGATACTATCATCCACCAGCTACGTATCGACTGTAAAAAATTCCGATATTTATTAGAATACTTTGCCCCGGTTTTACCAGTGAAAGAAACTGAACAGCAGATATCCCAACTCAAGATTCTGCAGGATAGACTCGGCAGCTTTAATGATTCATCAGTCCAATTGAATTTTTTCAAACACTACTTAACAGAGCAGAAACAAAAAAGCGGGCGCTACAAAGCAATTGAGGAATTGATTGATATATATATGGATTATCACTTAAAAGCAAAACAGTTAACGGTGGAACAGCTTATCCTTTTTAGGCATCCCAAGAACCTTGACCTTTTCTATACCTTGTATCAAGAGCCTGCATCTTGATAGCCACACCTTTCATAGAACAATACTAAAGTTATCGCCCTTGCAAGCAGTGTTAACCCATACAAAGGTATGGGCTAACACCAGTATTAGCGGTTAAGCGCGCGGACGATGTCTTTTTCAATCGCCTCTGGCGTTTTAGTTGGGGCAAAACGCTTCACCGGCTTACCATCACGACCAATCAGGAATTTTGTAAAATTCCATTTGATTTTCTTACCCATCAAGCCTGGCAGCGCACTAGCTAGATATTTGAATACTTCGTGGCTATCTGGTCCATTCACATCCACTTTTTCAAACATCGGAAAGCTAACACCATAATTTAACTGGCACACTTGTTCGATTTCGCTGTTCTCGCCCGGCTCTTGGCCGCCAAACTGATTACAAGGAAAGCCGAGGATAATCAGCCCTTTATCCTGATACTTATCAAATAGCGTCTGTAAGCCTTTGTATTGAGGCGTAAAGCCACACTCACTTGCGGTATTCACAACCAAGACAACCTTCCCTTCAAACTCGCTCATATCAACAACATCACCGTTGATCTTGCTGGCAGAAAGCCCATAAAAGCCTGACATAACATTTCCCTCTGAGTAATTAGGACGTCGTGTTTAAATACACAAACCTCTTGTTTATACAGTCTAAGTGAATGATTTAGAAAGTTAGCTCTAATTTTCGTATACTGCCTTAAGCGTACATTTACCAATAGCCCAGTATGAAACCATTAAAACATTTATTGAACGAATTTGGCTTTGAGCAACTCCCATTTAGTGACGACGAGCGAGAATTTGCTGACGGGTTCATTGATTTTCGCGCTGAGTTTTTCCTCAGCGTATGCGAACAAAAAGCTGAAAAGCCACAGCAAGACCTTGCTCTGGGCTTATTTACTCAGTCTTTCCAACAAGTATTGGATGAGTATCAAGCGACGCAGAGCAAAATCTCAGAAATGGATACACTATTCCAACAGCATGTAGGGAAAGAGCATGCTCAGAAATTCCATACAATGAATGAAGTAGAGGTGAAGGCCATTGGGATGATTTGGTTTTTATGTCAGGGCTTCAATGGCATTGATTTTAGTTATGCCAATGACCAAGCTACAGAAGTAAGCGAGTTACTCGCGACAAACAGCTGCCAGCATGCTGAAGAAGTCCGACAGCAATTCATGCAATCCTATTACATAGGAGTTGATCAGCCTCACATAATCAAACCGAAACCAAGCTGGTTATTAACATTACAGAAAGCCGTAAAATCGCTTTTTAATTAAAGCACTTAGCGAATAAATACAACCATAACTGCTTTGCTTTGAACATACTCTTCCTTTAACCATTGGAAAATAAAGGATATTAACTGGTGTACCCAGGCAATAAAATAGTTTGAATATTTAATCTATGCTAACCAGTTCAACATAAAGGCATTTAACAAAACAACATACAACTTTTACATCATCGATCGTTGCACGCTTTTTACCCTGATTGTATGATTATCACACTTCAAATATGTTGTTCCTTAAACGATTTATTGCTCGCCTATCATGGATTTGATAGGCGTTTTTTTTAGATAATCGGCCTAAACTGAATCTCTAGATAATGTGCTAATTTCTGTTGCAGTAACTGTTTCCTCTCCTCACTCAAAAAACTAGCTTTAATTGCATTCTCGCTGAATCTTGCCACTTCCTGTTTAGTCAAACCAAATGTCTCGGCAACAGCCAAGTAATTGTCATTTATATAACTGCCAAAATAAGCGGGATCATCCGAATTAATCGTAACCAATACACCTTGCTTCAATAGATCGACAATATTGTGTTCTGTCATCTCACCAAAAACATTTAGTTTTACATTAGATAATGGACATACCGTTAATGGTAGTTGATGGTCTATCAAATATTGCACCAACTTAGGATCATCAGTACATCGCACGCCATGATCGATACGATCAACGTGAAGCGCTTCGATCGCACCCCAAATATAATCGGCTGCCCCTTCTTCTCCCGCGTGAGCGACTGTTTTAAAACCCGTATTCCTCGCCATCGCAAATACACGCTCAAACTTTTCCGGTGGATTATCCAACTCAGAAGAATCTAACCCCACCGCCACAATATCATCCTTATAAGTTATCGCTTGCTTGAGGGTTTCGATGGCGTCTTCTTCTGGTTGATCGCGCAGGAAACACATAATCAAACCCGATGAGATGCCAAGATTGGCTTCTCCGTCCTTCAAAGCACGTGTTATCCCTCCTGCGACGGTATCAAAATGGATACCGGTTTGAGTATGGATTTGTGGGTCAAAAAATACCTCGGTGTGAATAATGTGCTCTTCTTTACAACGCTTAAGGTACGCGTAAGTCAGATCATAGAAGTCCTCTTCAGTTTGGAGAACTATGGCACCTTGATAATAGAGGTCGAGAAAAGCTTGGAG
The DNA here is from genome assembly GCF_052873915.1 of Photobacterium sp. DNB22_13_2. Taxonomy (NCBI): domain Bacteria; kingdom Pseudomonadati; phylum Pseudomonadota; class Gammaproteobacteria; order Vibrionales; family Vibrionaceae; genus Photobacterium; species Photobacterium sp. DNB22_13_2. The sequence continues at coordinate 318,108 of NZ_JBNNXU010000007.1, read as the reverse complement.
ATCATGAAATTGATAAGCCGCTTTTAGCGACTCAATTGATGAATAGGGAAGCGTGACGTTATTTCGCTCGGCCAGAGTGAACATCAACTCAGGCTCGAGTGTTCCTTCAAGATGAAGGTGAAGTTCAACCTTGGGCAAACCACTGATAAAGCCTTTCATTACTCTTCCTCCACAGAAAGGGTGAAGCTCTCTACCCTTTGGAGTCTCTGACAGTATTGAAAGTAGTGTAGTTAAAGTTAGGTCCTTCCCCAAGTCATAGACAAGGCATACCTATGCAAACAGCGATTTTACCTGCAAGACTGTTCAAATATTTATGTAGGTTGGTATTAGTAGCGGTACCACTGACCGCGCATCATTAAGCCACCAAGTGCCATCATGACAATACCGCTGCTAAGCAATAGTTGATATTTATGCTTAACTTCACTAGCGGCATATTGGGAGCTAAAAGAGTGGAAATAATCTCCCCCACCAGCGCTAATAAACGAGCCCATATCAGAGACAACCTGCGCTTGGCCAATCATTCCGCCAATAGTTATAAAGCCAAAAATAAGAGAAACACTACCAATAAGTAATGAAAGAAATCCCCAAGTACGTTTGATGTCCATTTCTAGCCTAATCTTTTTGTTTTTTGCGTGGATGATAGTGTTGTAACACTATTCTAAGGCCAACATAGCGTAGAAAAATGAAAATATCAGACGATATTGACAATTTTATGAACGAGATCCCCAAAAAAACACAAAAAGTTATCTTAAGGCCTGTATCTGCAGGCGTTGAGATGGAAAAGACACCCAATCAAATGCACACTGACTGGGTATCTTGTAGATATTTAATAAGCATATTAACGCTAACTGGGAGTATATCGCTGCTACTCAGTCAAATCAGTATCTATCCAGTATTTAGAGCCAGATATATTAGCATCGAGCAACAGGCCTTTTTCACCAATCTGGTAAATGGCCATTCCTCCATTGTACTTGGCTGCCAGCTCAGCACTCTCAGTCCCGGCTACGGCACCAACTTCTGAAGTCGCTTCCCAACCGTCGGTAACAAAGCCATCAAAGGTTTCTTTGTCTTCAAAGAAAATCACCTGCTGGTAAAACTTACCGCCAAAGCCAGCTGCAAGACCGGCACCAAACATCTTCATATAGGTATGTTTCTCTGTTGTGCGGTTAACAGCGACCCCGGCCCCTTGGTTGGTATGGAGCATGAGCGAGAACTTACGAGAATCAAACACGGCATAGCCATAAGCACTGTCAAACAGAAGTTTGGCAGAAGGCTGGTCGTTGAATAACCGAACCAAGGCCGTATCAGCCATGGTATTCAAGGCAAGACGGGCTTCCTCTGGGGTTTCTGGCTCAAGCATCTCATCAAGCTTTGCATCAGCAACATCCAACCACTCTTTGCTTTTCTCTACTGAGGCATCCGTCCACTCACCGGCAGTATTATAGGCATCCTCACCCCATTCAGAAACTGAGTCCCATGTCTCTTTGGAAAAGTCCGACACTGAATCCCAGGCCTCTTTTGAGCCTTTACCGACTTCTTCGCCCAAATTTGAAGCCGCATCTTTAATCTCTTCCCAGCCGGCATGAACCGGAGTGATAGCAAGTGCCAATAACGCAACAGCAATTTTCAGTTTCATTTGAATTCTCCTCGCACGTTCACGTTAATAGTAGCTCCTCTATAATTTGTAACAACTGGCTATCAGCATGATTCAGGTACATATGTGTGGAAAGCAGTCTAAAGAAGACGTTCAAATGAAGAAACTATTTTGAATGGCATTGAAATCAAGCTGTGAAGCTGAGCTTGTAAATGGTTGCAAAACGTTGATCGTCATCGCCAAAAACATATAATTTCACCAACCTCGCTATTTCGGATATCAGCATGCCTCTGTCTAAAGACGCGCTTAAAACCATTCATGTCATCGCTAAATCAGGTAGTTTTGCCGTTGCCGCTGAGCGGCTCAACCGTGTACCATCAGCCGTTAGCTATACCGTAAAAAAAATGGAAGAGGAGCTTGGGTTTTCATTATTTGACCGAACTGGTCGGCAGGTAAAGCTGACACCTGCAGGGCAATATTTTATCGACCAAAGCCAATGGATGCTCGACTCCTATGAGGAGTTAGTTCGCAATACCGCCATGATCAGTACAGGGGTTGATGTCTCATTTTCTATTGCTATAAATAATATAATTAACCGAGATGGCCTCATTGATTTAATCGAACAACTAAATCATCAATTTCCTTCGACACAAATTTCAGTCAAAGCGGAAGTTTATAATGGCTGTTGGGATGCGTTATATGATCGGCGAGCAGACTTGGTCATAGGAGCCCCCCACTCGGCACCAAAAATGGAAGGGATCATCTATCACTCTATAGGTAACATTGAATGGGATTTCATCGTTGCCCAATCTCACCCGCTAGCTAGCCAGATTACCGTATTAACCGCCGAACAATTGCGTTATTACCCCGCAATTGTCGTCAGAGACACTTCACAACATATTTCACCACAAGACACCTGGTCGCTCACGGGGCAAAAAGTCATTTATGCTCCGGAAATAACCACGGCGATAAAGATGATCGAAAGAGGTGTCGGGATCGGCTATATGCCTCACCACCGCATCAACACCTTACTCGATCAAGGCTCTGTCATTAAGAAAGCTATTGTCGAGCACAAACAACCTACACAACTGTTCTACGCCTGGCACGCTAATCGTGAAAGCCCAGTATTGAACTGGTGTATTGAGTACTTAATGCAACCAGAAAACCTGAACCAGTGGTGCCACTAATTAGCGCCTCTAAAGACGCCGTGATCCAGTTCAGGTTTTCGGCCTTTTCACCCACCAAAAAGCTGAAATGACACATCAGATTTTTCGATGTCTGCAAATAAACTGTGATTTTCCCCCTACCTTGGCCATTAAACACCATAATAATGTGATGAGTCACACATCAAAGCCTGACTCATCAAAATCTTTGATTTCACAGGTCTAATTTACTCACTTTTTTAATTAGTCATAGCTGGATAATATCAGTCCTGTGCTAACCACTAAGAGTTAGCCTGACCCAATAATTAAAGGTTATTGAACTATGACTAGAACATTTAATGCCGAACCCTTTGCCCTCGAGTTTACCCCTGAAACGACAGCGTTAGTCGTTATTGACATGCAACGTGACTTTGTTGAGCCTGGCGGCTTCGGTGAAGCCCTTGGTAATGATGTATCGTTAGTTCGCTCAGCCATTGAGCCTTGCGGAAAAGTACTACAAGCAGCGCGCGATGCCGGAATGATGGTTATTCATACTCGTGAAGGTCACCGTGCTGACCTTAGCGATTGTCCACCAGCGAAACTAACTCGCGGCGGTAAGACGTTTATTGGTGAAGCGGGTCCAAAAGGCCGTATTCTCATTCGTGGCGAAGAAGGCCATGACATTATTCCTGAGCTCTATCCTATCGCTGGTGAACCTATTATCGATAAGCCAGGTAAAGGCGCTTTCTACCAAACAGATCTCCACCTTATACTGCAAAACAACAACATCAAGACACTGATTGTCTGCGGCGTAACAACCGAAGTTTGCGTCAACACAACAGTGCGTGAAGCCAATGACCGCGGTTATGAGTGCATTATTCCAGAAGATTGTGTAGGTTCGTACTTCCCTGAATTCCAGAAATATGCACTGGAAATGATCAAAGCCCAGGGTGCAATTTTCGGCTGGGTATCTAATGCTGAAAATATTATCGAGGGACTTAAGTAAGCTGCTGACATGATCTTTGCGCTTACAAAGGGATACCTTTGTCCAACCCAGCCATTCAATGGCACCGTTCACAGTGTCTTTCGTCGGTCGGTAAATATAATCACTGACCATACAGAAACACCTTGGGTATCCCTACTTGACGACTCATTACCTGCGACCCCAACCGCCTATCAGTGCGATTTGGGGTCACAAAAAGATTTAACGATACAAGTAAATAAGGGTGACAAGGTATTTATGCGAGGAGGTGTTATACGCTTTAGTTCTCCTTCATCGCTGACAATAAACACCTCATCAGCCACTAATTGGCCGCAAGCACCGCCTTTATTAAACATAGATATAAAGAGCGTTAAAAATAACATTCTCATCGCGGAAAGTGTATTGACTAAACATGTTTCTGAAAAAGAAATTCAGCCATTATGCTCTGTTGATGAATATATAAAGCACCTAGGTTTAATCACACCGAGCTGTATTCACTCTTTTCCGGAGACGCTCGTTGAAAACATAGGTGATGGCAGAGGACTGACACCATCCGGAGATGACTTCCTGATCGGCGTTATGGCCGTGCTGGCCAGTATACAGAGGTTAAACCCTGCGGCAGACCTAGCCTACCAGCGTTTGCAGCAACTCGTACCACAAGGTATTACGAAGACAACAGATATCAGTGCCCATTATTTATCACTGGCACTATCACGGCATTTTTCAAAGCCTGTGCAATGGCTGATTTATCACTTATTTACGGCAACAGACAGACGAATAATTGAAGCAACAATAACAGCCAACCTCAATATTGGTTCAAGCTCTGGTGCCGACACGGTTGCAGGCATTATGTACTGCATAAAGAAATTATTACTGAGTAAACAAGTTAAAACTGACTGGTATTAATATGGTTATTAAATATAAAGCGTTTGAAAACCTCTATCAGGACTCTGTATCCCTGATGCAGATTTCAGCCCGCCTTAATAAAATTGATGGCATCGAAGAAGCTTCGGTCGTTATGGGTACCGAGGCAAACTTATCCCGCATGGTTGATGCCGGTTTTGGTACTGACATCTCGGCAAAGCCCAACGACCTCGTGATTGCAGTTCGAGGTGATGAAAAAGCCTGTGATGAAGCCATCGAACAGGCACATACGGCCCTGACAGCCAAGCCAGATACCAGCAATGATGGCAAGCAATTATCACAACCTCTCACCAGTTTTGCGCTTGGTTTGGAGCAGCATCCCGATGCTAACCTCGCCTTGATCTCTGTACCGGGCGAATATGCTGCAGCTGAAGCGATAAAAGCACTGAACCTTGGTCTGAATGTCATGATGTTCAGTGACAACGTATCACTTGAAGATGAAAAACGAATCAAACAGCTGGCACAACAGAAAGAACTAATGGTCATGGGACCAGACTGCGGCACTGCCATTATTAACGGTATTCCACTAGGTTTTGCCAATGTTGTCCGTCGCGGTGCAGTTGGTGTCGTTGCTGCCTCTGGCACCGGCTTACAAGAAGCAACCTGTCGTATTCATCAACTTGGTGAAGGCGTCTCTCAAGCTTTGGGAACTGGCGGTCATGACCTGCACCAAGAGGTGGGTGGCGTCTCTATGTTACATGGTTTGGAAGCGCTAGCAGACGATGATGATACACGAGTCATTGTATTGATATCGAAGCCACCAGCAAAAGCCATTGCAGAGCGAATCCTAAAAACCGCTTCGCTAATCAAGAAGCCTGTTGTCGTTCATTTCCTTGGTGCCAATGACACAGGCTCTTCACTTAGCAATGTATACATGGCTGACTCACTGGCGCACTCCGCTGAAGTCGCTGTGGCAATTCTCAACAAACAAGCGATCCCACAAGCCCAAACTCTGACACAAATGAACCTAAAAGAGACTGAGCTGCAGCTTACACAACTAAACAGCCAACTCACCGCAACTCAGCGATATATCAGAGGAGTCTTTGCTGGCGGTACCTTCTGCTATGAAGCTCAGATCATCGCATCTCAATATGGGCTTAGCGCATACTCAAACACCCCAAGCAAGGGCAATAACCTGCTTGCTGATGTTTGGAACAGCCAACAGCATACCATTGTTGATCTAGGCGATGATGACTTCACCCAAGGTCGCCCGCACCCAATGATTGACCCTAGTTTGCGTAATCAGCGCATTCTTCAAGAGGCCCAAGACTCCAATACTGCAGTTGTACTATTTGATGTTGTGCTTGGCTATGGCGCCTCGGAGCAACCATTATCCGAACTCTTAGCCATTATTGACAAGATTAAGACCGAGCTGAGTAATCCTCCGGCCTTTATTGCACATGTTTGCGGTACAGAGCTTGATCCTCAATCTCGTGAATTGATCCGTCACTCACTGACAGAAACCGGTGTTTTTGTCGCAAACAGTAATGCTGATGCTGCGCACCTTGCTGCTCATTTTGTCTCTCAACTTGGCTAATTAGGTAATTCCAATGAAAGCACTTTTCACTCAAAAGCTTACGGTCCTTAATGCCGGTCTCGCGAGCTTTGCCTCTAACATTGAACGTGCCGGTGGTGAGGCCATTGCCATGAATTGGCAACCACCAGCAGGTGGCGACCGTGACGGCGGTCTCGCCCTTGCGAGTCTACTAAACCAACCTGAGGTTGAGTTGGCAAACCAAACGGCCATGGAACGCTACCTTGCTGCCCAGCCAATGCTTGTTGATGTCATGCTAGCAGGCGAAGCAATTCCGGCACTGGCAGCGAACAAACTGATATTGCACGCAGGTCCGCCTATTGCTTGGCAAGATATGTGTGGACCGGTTCAGGGCGCTATCTTGGGAGCTATTCTATTTGAAAAATGGGCAGAAGATCTTGAGCAAGCAGAGGCTCTCATCCTTAGAGGAGAGGTCAACTTTGAACCATGCCACCACTATGACGCCGTAGGCCCGATGGCAGGCATCATCAGCCGCTCTATGCCACTTTGGGTCGTTGAAAACCCAGCAAATAATAATGAGCGTGTATACAGCAACTTCAATGAGGGACTTGGTAAAGTCTTGCGCTTTGGTGCTAACAGCGAAGCGGTTATTGAGCGCCTTGAATGGATGGGGACCGAGCTTGCTCTGGCCATGAAGGCCATGCTGGTAGAGTCCGGTCCGATCGAGTTGAAACCGATCATGGCGCAAGCACTCCATATGGGAGATGAAGTCCACAACCGCAATGCGGCAGCAACGGGATTACTACTCAAGCAACTGGTTCCGGCACTACTGAGATCCTCACTACCTCAAGATCAAATTCAGCGTGCAGTGAGTTTTGTTACTGCCAACGATCATTTCTTCCTGAACCTGTCGATGGCTGCATGTAAGAGCATGCTAAAAGCGGCTGAAAATGTACCACACAGCACCATGGTTACCGTGATGGCCCGCAACGGTGTCAATTTCGGTATCCGCCTTTCTGGTACTGGCAACACATGGTTCCAAGCACCAGCAAACCCTGTAGATGGACTCTTCTTCCCCGGTTACGGCGTCGATGATGCGGCGGCCGATTTGGGTGACAGCGCCATCACCGAAACCGCCGGTGTCGGTGGCTTTGCCATGGCATCTTCACCTGCCATCGTAAAATTTGTTGGTGGCACGCCAGCCGATGCAACAAACAACAGTCGCTCGATGCAAGCCATCACACTGGGGGGCAATCCGGCCTTTACCCTTCCGGCACTGAATTTTGCACCAACGGCTGCAGGTATTGATGCCCGCAAGGTCGCTGATCATTCCGTACTGCCAATTATCAATACCGGTATCGCACACAAACAAGCCGGTGTGGGACAAATTGGTGCCGGTATCACCACCGCGCCAATGAAATGCTTTGTTGATGCATTACGTTCACTCGCAACCCAACACTACCGCTAGGAGCCAGAGATGAATAAAAAACCTTTAGCTGTTGTGGCTTTCGGTGGCAATGCCCTGATTGACGATAACGCACATTGCTCTATTCAGGATCAGTATCAAACCGTAACCAATAACGTTGGTTACCTGGTGGATTTAATCGAGCGTGGATGGGATCTGGTGCTCACTCACGGCAATGGCCCGCAAGTCGGCTTTATTCTGCGCCGCTCAGAACTGGCTGCCCATGAAGTTGCCCCAGTTCCGGTCGACTATGCCGTCGGAGATACCCAAGGCGCGATCGGCTACATGTTCCAAAAAGCATTGAGCAATGAATTACAACGCCGTGGACTGGCTCGCCCAGTAGTCACATTGGTAACTCAAACTCGTGTTGATCCGCAAGATCCGGCTTTCCTGGCACCGAATAAGCCCATCGGTTCATTCATGGATAAGGCGACAGCCGAGAAACATGCTGCAGAGCTAGGTTGGCACATTATGGAAGATGCTGGCCGTGGATGGCGTCGCTGTGTTGCCAGCCCAAGCCCGCAGGAAGTGATTGAACTCGAAAGTATCAAAACCTTACTGGATTGCGGTTCATTGGTTATTGCCGGCGGCGGCGGTGGTATTCCGGTTGAGCGCAATGAAAGTGGGGACTTGATCGGAGTCGAAGCGGTAATCGACAAAGATGTTTCTTCCGCGTTACTTGCCAAACAGTTGCAGGCCGACATGCTGATCATCCCGACGGGCGTCGAGAAAGTCGCCATCAACTTTGGTACTCCCGAGCAACAATGGCTCGATCAGCTCACGCCAAGTGATGCCAAAGCACTAGGGGAACAAGGCCAATTTGGTGAAGGCTCAATGAAGCCCAAAGTTGATGCTCTGCTTCAATTTCTTGACGGTAACCCCATCGGCGCAGGTGTGATCACCAAAGCCAGCACATTAATCCAAGCCATTGATGGTACGACAGGTACTTGGATTCGCAACAACCACTAATTCAATTGGGTCCGGCATGACCGGGCCCCTTTTAACGGAGTACACCTGATGTCAAACACTACCCTTTTAGCCGTAAACGGCACCTTGATGCGCGGCCTTGAGCTAAACCCAAACCTTACCAATGTTGGCGGGACATTCATTCGTGAAGACAAAACCGACAACCACTACCGCCTGTGGTCTATCAATGATGTCCACCCTGCGATGATCCGCACCATAGAAGCAAGCAACAGTGTTGAGCTTGAAGTTTGGGAGCTACCAATGGAAGCCTTCGCATCTGTACTTAGCAATGAACCTGCGGGGTTATCTATCGGCAAAGTGAAACTAGCCGATGGTTCTGAAGTGTTGGGCGTTCTTGGCGAACCTTGGCTAGTCGAGGGTCAACGTGAAATCACCGCAACCGGTGGCTGGCGCAGCTACACCGAAGCCCAAAACGTGATGGAAGAATAAAGACAACAGTACACCATCACGTTATTGCCCATGGAACATCTCAAACCGAATTAAATCGTGAACGAAAGGCATAATCATATGAGTAGTAGAAATAAAACGGATTTATCCAATACTGCGTCTGGCTTCCAAATAGCAATGATCCTGCTGGGGATACTTGTGACACCAGTATTGCTGGCCTCCTCAAGTTTGGGTAGCCAATTAAATTTAGGTACTGCTGCTGTTGTTATCGCAGTGGGTAGCATTATCTTAACCGTACTAGCTGTCATCAACATATCCATTGGTGAAAAAGCCCGCTTGCCCACCTACGGTATCGTGAAATACTCCTTCGGTAGCAAAGGGGCAACGGCCATCAATATTATTATGGCCATCAGCCTCTTTGGCTGGATAGCCGTTACTGCCAATATGTTTGGCCATAGTGTGCACGATCTGCTTGCAACCCAGTTCAGCCTTGATCTACCCGTTCCAGTTATCGTTGCAGTTGGCTGTGTCATTTTCGTTGCCTCTACGGCCTTTGGTTTTGAAGCGCTGGGGAAAGTGTCAAAATTTGCAGTGCCAATCATTGCCCTGTTGATGTTTGTTATCTTGTACTTGGCACTTAACAGCTCCGTTTCTGTGGCAGAGAAACTCAGTAGCTTGAGCTTTGGCGCCGCAGTCTCTTCAGTAGTGGGTACCATTATTGTTCTGGTCGCAACCTCTCCTGACTTTGGCAGCTTTGTACGCAACCGTAAACACGCCATACTCGCGGGTATCCTGACGTTTGGTTTAGCTTATCCGGTGTTGTTCTTGGTCGGTGCGGTTCCGGGCTCAATGACCTCAGAAGGTTCACTACTAACAGCAATGGCGGTCATTGGTACCACGCTTCCAGCTGCTATTTTGTTGGTTTTCGCCTGCATCACTGGTAATGCCGGAAATATGTTCCAAGGCACACTCGTTGTTTCAACCTTATTCTCTCAATTCCCTAAATGGAAGATAACCGTTGCACTGGGTATTCTTGCGACTATCGTCGGCAGCATGGACATCATGGCATGGTTTATTCCATTCCTATTGTTCCTTGGTATTGCCACTCCACCAATATCAGGCATCTATATTGCCGACTACTTTATCAATCGCCGTAAAGGCTATGACGAAGTAAGTCTGGAAAACGATCCGGCCATTAAGCCATACACGTTTGTTGCTTGGGGTGTCGGTTCACTTGTTGGTTTTTGTACCGTCAATGGTTGGTTCACCCTCACGGGTATCCCGTCATTAGATTCTATTTTGGTCGCATCACTCGGATACTTCCTAGTTTCTCGAATTGTCACCTCCAAAAATAAGCTAGAAACCAAGCAGGCATAATCAATAGGATAAACCTAGACAATCAATCTTAATCCAGATTCCCTTAGCATTGTTGAGGGAATCTTTTGAGTTGTAGCGAAGAAATGATTATTAAGTGAAAGGTATAATTGATTGATAATTATGTGTCACACCTTCACGAGTAAAACATAATTGGACAAAAACGAGCTAAAGGTATCGCCGCATAGAGACATAATTACGACACCCAATCATAACAAATAATTATCAAAAAAATAAATTTTGATAATTTTTAATTCTAGGTTGTTATCCATATACTTCTCCCATCGAAACGCATTACAGATGCAGTTCACTTAAATAAGCAACATAAGAATTGAATTGGAGCAAGTTATGAAAATGAATCACATTGGTATCATGGTTGGTGATATGGATAAAGCGGTTGAGTTTTATACTAAAGCGCTAGGTCTTAAGATTGTCATGAACAACACTCAGGTTGAAGAAGAGCGCGAAACCGCTATCGGCCGCATGTGTATTGCTGTTTTCGGTGAAGGCTTTAAAGGCTTTAACATTGCCCACCTATTAACAAATGACGGAATTGGTGTAGAGCTGTTCGAAATGAAAGAACGCCAAGAACGACACGAAGTTGATTTTTCTCGCATTGGTATTTTCCACTTCTGCCTACAAACTGATGATTTCGAAGGTGTGATTGCACGCACTGAAGAGTTTGGCGGTAAGGTTCGCATGGACATCATGCGTTACCACCCAGAAGATGACAGCAAGCAAGCGAAAATGGTTTATCTAGAAGACCCGTTTGGCAACTTATTCGAGCTTTACTCGCACACTTACGAAGAAACTTACGCGTCAGATTACGAGTAAACTCAAAGTTTCCGCTTCAGCGTAACATTTAAAATCTAAAAGGGCTGGCACGTTGTGTCAGCCCTATTGGTTTGACACTATACATTTCGGGGCACAGACTTTTCAGCACATAGAAAAGCCTGAATTGCTATCTCTAGCAGTCGGTTTGTTCTGAAAGCCTCAGAGCGTCTTCCAACTCAACGCCAAGGTAACGAACAGTGTTATCTAACTTAGAATGCCCCAACAAGAGTTGCACTGCCCTGATGTTCTTTGTCCGAGCGTAGATTAATGTGGCTTTAGTGCGACGCATGGAATGCGTTCCATAATAATCTGCATTCAACCCCAGTTTGCTCGCCCAACTCCTGATTATTGAACGATAAAAAGAGTAGCTTATAGGTTGCCCCTTTCGTCGAGAACTCGGGAAAAGGTAATTACTTGCTTCTAGAGAGGCTGAATAGATCCATTGGCTGATACTTTGCTGCGTTCTTGGCGTGATCTCGCAATGCACATCAGTACCAGTTTTCTCCTGGATGCATTGCACCCTTTCGTAGATCACTCCTTGGGATGATACGTCGTATACGTGGAGTTGAAGTAAATCGCTGGCTCTCAATTTACTATCAATTGCCAGATTAAGCAGTGCAAGCTGCATCAAATCGTTTTCAAGCTCTAATCGAGTTCTGATTCGCCAGATTTCTTCAAGCTTGAATGGCCTTTTTATGCCGCTACATGCCCTTGATGATTGCTTCCTCATGTAGACCTCCTTCGAATGTTATTGGCCAACTAGGATATTAGGAAAGCTAGCGGGACACTCTAGCTAGGAAAGTCATGGACAAAATGAGTTAACACTAACGCTATAAAATAGCTCACCGACTTTGAGGCAACTTTCCTTGAAGAATATAGATAGAATTTTTGAAAAACAAATTTCCCCATAAAAATCAAATATAATCAACACCTTAAATGCAGACAGCGTTTAAAAATAGAATATTTGTCCACACTACTGACAGAAACTGACACTCCTGTCAGATACTATTATTTCAACGCCAACGACATGGTCAGAGAGAAGACGCCTCTTGAGCAGAGCTATAAACATTCATTAAAAATAACTGACAGTAGTTGTAAAAAATATCCGCGCTCGACTGAACAATTGATTTGCACGAACGACTGGCGAGCAAAGTCACTTATCGGTTTTGAATCGTTAGCTATTAATCACCAAGTAATTAAAATAAATGGAATTCCCTAAGTTCGGGTGGATAGAAATTGATATGAGTAAATCAGAACGACTTTTTGACCTGCTGACAGTGCTACGCTCAAAGCGCTATGCCGTTACCGCAACTGAGCTTGCGAAAGTAATGAATGTGAGTGAACGGACTATCTACCGCGATATTCAGTCCCTGCAAAATTCCGGTGTTCCCATTCAGGGAGAAACCGGAGTAGGTTATATGCTACAAGCTGGTTCACACCTGCCTCCTTTGATGCTGACAGAGCAAGAGATGGTAGCGTTTGAACTGGGTATGCGCATGGTTCGAGCTTGGTCAGACGAAGAACTTGCAAAAGCCGCTCAAAGTGCGTCAACCAAAATACAGTCAGTGCTGCCGGACAGAGTAAAGAAGCAAATCGAGTCCTTCCCGATGGCTGTTGCTGACAATCATATTCCGTCTGATATCGCCAAGCGGGGGCAGTTACTAAGGCATGCAATTGATAAGCAACATAAAGTTTCAGTTCATTACATAACTGAAGATGGCCTTGTGACTGAGCGCGTACTGCAGCCATTAGGGCAGATATTCTGGGGAAACAACTGGACATTAGTGGCATGGTGCGAACAAAGTGATGATTATCGCCACTTTCATCTCGATCGAATCGAACAATTGTCGGTTCTTGAAGAAGCATTCAGCCTGACAGAGTCTAAATCTTTGCCGCATTGTCTTTCACTGTGCATCAATAGCCATTTAGTTTAAACGTATTTACCCCTGTGTACTTACAGCGTACGCCATTGTGATGGGCATTGCACTTAGAGCAGTCATGTGGTGATGCAGGCAGGTACTTAAGGCAGATGAGAGTCCAGTATCGCCAGTTATTTCATAGTAACAGGACTTGAAGAATTTTACTTAAAGAGAATATCTCAATCTGAATATTGAGTGCCTTCTTAAAATACACAGTGTTCTTAATTTCATAATGCAATAGCAGACGCACTTTGCGTTTATAAAACATTTTACAAACAACAAATATAGGAGCGTTTCATGATCCGACTAGTATTTATGACCGATGACAGCAATATGATTGGCTGCAAAGATCCTCAGGATATGCAAAACAGGGTAGCAAAATGGCCAAAAGGGAAAGACTTTGAGGCAGAGCTAGGTCGACTTTTCTACGGTGAGAATATCGCCAGCGGAGGTATTACCTATCCAGCCTTTTACGCCAACGAAGTAGAAGGAATGAACATCTACGTTTTATCTCAGGATGAAGATTTTGATCTCATGGGAAACAACAATGCGAAGGTTGTGACTGATTTTAAACAACTGGTCGAGAAATTCAGTGATAGTGACGAAACGCTGCTTGTTACAGGCGGAAAAACCACATGGGAATTATTCCTGCCATATGCTGATGAAATGGTTGTTGTCTACACAGACAACGTATTGACTCCTGGCGATATTCTATTTGACTCATGGAGAAATATCGCTAAAACAGAAGTAGATCGTGTATTCTGGGAAGGCGGATCTACCATTACTTATAAAGTTGATAAATAATTCATCTGTTTTTATTTATCAACAAGTTTATGGAGGTTAATGGATTAAACTATGTCTGATTCATTAGCCTGTTGATGGGTCTTATGAAGCCAGAAATTCCAATCGCTGACTTTAAAAAAACAGAAGTCGTTAAGGCTCAGCATTGTAATGGTTAGTATTACATTTGGCCCACCATTACTAATGTTATAGTAAGGATGCGGACTAATTCTGGGGTTGCTTTTTACCTCTTCTCAGGCTCTGACCTGCTACCCGCATTCTGACCCAACTAAAAATTAGTAATTTCTTGCATCTTGAGGATCTCGTCACTGACATGAGAGAAAGTAAGTCAAATAACGCTTAGATGAAGTTAACTGTCAGCAAGCTGAAACAAGGAAAGGGGCAAAAACGATTCAAGCCTACAATTGAATCTAGTTTATACAGGCCAAGTCCTCATCGCTGTCTTAAACACAGCCACAGCCAACTCAGAGAAAGTAACCGTGTACTTCCTCTATATGGGCTTAAGTCTTTCACTAAGAGTGTGAATATGATCTCCCCATATTACTCTATTTGAATCACATCCCAACGTCAGTTGCTTAAGATGCGATAGCCTTCTGGCTTCCCCTGCCCTTACCTCTCTATTTCGTATATTCTACTGGCGTTAAAAGTCTAAGAGTATGGATATATGAATCTGAAGTCATTACAGATTTTCGCGACTATCATGGAAAAGGGATCGTTAGCCAAAGCAGCCGACCAACATTGTTTGAGTGAATCGGCGGCAAGCCGTCAGCTCAGCCAGCTAGAAGCTGAAATCGGCTTTGCACTCTTTTCCCGTGAAAAGCGCAGTCTAAAACCTACAGCCAAAGGTGAGGCGTTTTACAAAGAGGTTCGCCGTATTTTATATGGTTTCGATAACATCCCCGATATTATCGAAGACATTAAGCGTAACGAAAATACGAAATTGCGAGTCGTCGGTATTCCGCGTTTGGTCAGGCATATTCTTTCGCCAGCCGTTGCGCGGACTTGCCAGCAACGTCAAGATTTGCAAGTACACGTTGAGATACAAGCAATGAGGACGTTGGAGAAATGGGTGGCGGGCTTCCAGTTTAATATTGGCTTGGGACGTGTACCCACTAGACACCCCGCAATTGTGACCGAGACGTTTTGCTCACTGCCAACCGTTGTTGTGTTGCCGTATAACCATCCTTTGTCAAAGCGCTCTGAGCTTACGTTATCCGATCTGGATGGTATGCCAATGGTATCAATGATCAAAGACACTCTACTAGCAAAAGATATCGAGGGGCTATATCACACTGAAGGCCGGGAAAGTCAGCCTGTGATTGAAGTCGCAACGTCTTATAGCGCATGTAGCATTGTGGCATCAGGATATGGATATACCATTGGCGACCCACTTACCGCCCATAGCTTGGGCGAAAAGAACGTCTCTATTGTGCCTCTCAACACCGACTTTATGTTCGACTTTGCTTTTTTTGAACCAACTAACTTTGAGCTTTCTGAAGCATCTCAGTTATTTAAACAGAATATACAAGCCGTGGCCGCCGAATATAAGAATAAACATGGTTTTTAGCATCCCCCTCCTTTCTAACCACTAAGGGCTAGTTTGCGCTAGCTCTCATTTCCGCACTTTTCTTGGCTTACGAATCAGTCTTAACTGAGCGAACTTACGGTATATGCGCACGTAAGCCAGCAGTTTCCTTCACATCATTTTGCTTTTTAATCAGATGGTTAGTCATTACATCAATACATGTTTCAGATGAAGGCATTAATTGGACAGTAATAGTTGTATTTGATGCAAGAGTGCTTGTTTTAATTGCGATTGTTGAAAGAAATCCCGGTTGCTATTTTTTCACGCAATGGCGGTAAATAGCACACTGCCTAACTGGTGAAAATAATATAGAGGGATATATATGAGTCACATAACCGCAACCCCAGAGCCTGAAGGGTTAGCAGGTAAAGCCGTTAACTCTGAGCCATTCATTGTTGCGAAAGTCTTTCCGTTAAGTCTTATTTTATTAATCAGTACCCTTTTATGGCAATTTAGCCCACCCAGCGGCCTCGATGTTGTCGCTTATCAAACCGCCATTGTTTTTATTGCGACCATTGCCGCTATTGTCGCAAACGTATTACCGACAGGTTCAATCGCGATTATCAGCTTAGCTATTTACACCCTATTAAGGCCGGGGGGTGAAACAACCGCGAAAGAAACGATTGAAACGGCACTGAGTAATTTTAACCACTCACTCATTTGGCTCATTATTATTGCCTTTATGATTGCAAGAGCCTTTGCAAAAACTGGATTAGGCCGACGCATTGCATTATTACTGCTGAGCAAATTCGGACATTCCTCACTACGGGTAGCCTACTGTTTAGGCATCGCCGACTTTCTTATTGCCCCCGCAACGCCAAGTAATACCGCGCGTGCGGCGATTGTTTCCCCTATTGCTAACTCCCTTGCCAAGACCATCAACGAATCTGACAAAAAGCTAGGCAAGTATTTAATTTCCAGCTCTAGTGCGATGAACGATGCCTCTGCCGTTGGCTTCCAAACTGGCTTTGCCGGAAACCTTGCACTGGTCGGTATCGCATCAACCGTTGCTGGCATCACCCTTAGCTTCGCAGATTGGGCTTTCTACTTGTTATTGCCAGCATTAGCGCTTTTGGCTGTCATGCCATTTGTGCTGTACCGCGTGATTTCGCCAGAAACCAAACAAACACCAGAAGCTCCTATTTTTGCTAAAAAAGAACTAAAGCAAATGGGTGGCATGTCATTCAGTGAATGGAAATTAGTTGGCGTATTTATCGCTCTGATTGTGATGTGGGTTGGAGGTAAAACACTTGGCCTACACTCCACTTCTGCTGCATTTATCGGACTGGCCGCCTTGCTATTAATGGGCGTACTTTCTTGGAATGACATTAAATCAGAAAAAGGGGCATGGGATACACTCATCTGGTTTGCCGTACTAATGGGGATGGCGGGTCAACTTAAAGCACTTGGTTTTACAGCTTGGGTAGGCGACTGGGTTTCTGACTTGTTGTCTACGGGCATGAGCGGGGCAAGTGCGACTATGTTCCTGACGGCTATGATGGCGTTTTACCTGTTCACTGCCTACTTCTTTGCTTCTGCAACGGCCAAAGTGGTTGCCTTGGCGCCAGTGATCATCGGTGCACTCATGACACTGGGTGTATCGCCGCTCGTTGCTGTTTTGGCGGTAGCGGGTATCACCAACCTAGGTTGTAACCTCAGTACCTACAGCCATGCTCGTAACCCGCTATTGATGGGTTATGGATTCCACACTGATAGCGAATGGATGAAAGTCGGTATGGTTATCGCTATTACTGGCTTCATTGTCTTTATGACCGTGGGTTTAATTTGGTGGAACCTACTGGGCATTATTTAAGTTAAATTGAAGCAGAATAAAAAGCAATGCTAATTAATCATTAATCGATTTAGGTGTTTTAAAGCTGTGGATCTTACAAACAGATTCGCGGTTTTGTGCACCCAAAGGAAAGGCAATCAAATGAATATAAAACTGAAGAAAACCGCTTTCGCTGTGTTATGTGCTGTATTTTCGGCAACCGCTGCCAGTGAAAGTAATAAAGAAATAGCACAAGAACACTTATCGACAGAAAGTATCAGTGTATTTGAGTCTGCAGTATATAGTGATCTATTCGGCACACCTGAAATGCGCCGCATTTTCAGTGATAAAGCCATGGTCAATAACTGGATAAAAGCGGAAGTCGCATTAGCCAAAGCACAGGCAGATGTGGGGATTATTCCGGTTGAAGCTTACGAGTCAATTGCCAAAACAGGTGAAAGCCTGACCATTGATTATGCTGAGCTTAAAAAAGGCACCAATAAGGTTGGTCGTGGGATTAGCTCCCTTGTCGCTCAATTCAAGCAAGCCGGTGATGAAAACGTGTCGGATTACTTGCACTTTGGTAGCACCACCCAAGATATTATGGATACAGCGACAGCGGTTCAAGTACACGAGGGGATACAATTACTCCGTGCTGACTTGGTTAAACTGGTCAAGCAAATCGCCGATATAGCTGAAGAGCACAAAGAAACAGTCATGCTTGCGCGCTCTAACGGCCAAGATGCGATACCGACAACCTTTGGTCTTCACCTCACAACTTACATGATGGAGCTGGCACGAAACATCGACAGGCTTGATGAAGCAGCATCACGGATTACTGTTCAGGTGGGCAGCACCGTGGGTACCTTAGCGCCATACGGTGATAAAGGGCTGGCTCTTCAGCAAGCCTATGCAGACGAAATAGGCTTGAATGCACCTATTGCCCCATGGAACCCAAGCCGAGATGTCTTTGCCGAAGCTGTACAGACGCTAGCGATGGTGAATGCCACCTTAGGCCGTGTTGCGGATGATGTGAATAACCTCAGCCGCACCCAGGTAAATGAACTGCAAGAAGGTGAAGGCGGCGCGAGTAGCACCATGCCACAAAAGCGTAACCCTCGTGCCTCGGAGTTCATGGGTGGGTTCTACCGCATGGGTAAGATGTATAATTCAGCAGCACTCGACATGATGAGCCACACCGATGCCCGCCAGGGCTCCCCTTGGATTCTCGAATGGTCGGTGGTTCCGGAGAGCTTCATGGTGACATCGGCGTCTATTGAGCGTGCCCAGCGTCTTTTTGCCAACTTGATTGTCAATGAAGAGCAAATGCGCGAGAACTTTGGGGCCGCCAATCACTATGCGATGTCAGAATCGCTGATGAACCACCTCACTGATGAGCTTGGGCGCTCTGAAGCTTACAAATTAGTGAAGAACGCCATTAAAAAAGCGGATCCAGAAGATAGCTTGCTTGATGTGATTGAGAATAATCACTCCATCAACCAGCACCTGAGCGAGCAGGAAATTGCCGAGATAATGGAGCCGAGTAATTACCTTGGTTCATCGGTGCAAATCGTTGAACGTTCCGTTGAATATGTGAAAAGTAAATATTAGTGAGTAACCAGATCTCTATCAGTCATTAAACCAATGAGCTAAACCAAAGAGGCTAATAGATTAAAGGCACCTGAACCTTGTTCAGGTGCCTTTTTGCTTGCGATATCAACGCTTCACCATGGATATTGCCGTACTGTAGCAGCTGAGCCCACACTCACCACATCCCGAACATAAGTTGGCATCAACCCGTGGTTTTTGGTTGAGCTCAACTGATAGTGCACCGGATTCACAGGTTTCAACGCACATACTGCACGGTTGGCCGTAGCCAGATTCACAATGATTGCTTACCTCGACTATGACCTGCAATCTCTGGCCCTGCAATTTTGACAAAGCACCGGATTCACACGCCTCAACACATTGTCCGCAGAAATTACACACACCATGGTCCAACGATAAAATGGGGCGCCCGCTTAACCCGGGCTCCTGCTCGTCAGAGACTTTAAGTACCTTTTGCGGACAGGCCACTATGCATTCATGACATTGAGTACAGTGGACAAGAAACGCTGCATTTTCCCTTGCCCACGGAGGCCTGGCATAAAGTGACTCAGGCAATACTGATTCGATCTTGGGGCGAAAATGGTTTAGAAATCCCCGGCGCGAAGGCGAGTGAGTGGGATCCGACATTATCTGAACAGCCTTGCAGGCTTAACATCTGCCCCATAGAAAACCGTGAGTTGTTCCAGCATGACTCGACACAACTGACTACAACTCACGTAGAAATCAGTATTGGCATGCTGTTCAACAAATTCGAGAAATCGAGGAGCCCAAGTAAGCAGGTGCGCTTCCAAAAAGTGTTTACATCCGGACACCCATACATCAGCACTTTGTTCGTGCCCAACCGCTTCCAAACCTTGTTGTGTCAGGTAGGCTAAGAAGGCAAACATCAGTCCGATATGATCTTCAGGCTCCACTTCACCGGTATCTATTGTTAAACCAAATTTCTCGTAGCACTCTTTGACCTGTAAAGTCGGCAAACCACAATTAAGCTGCTCTGCCGTCAAGTAGACCGATGCCCACGGTGCGGCCAGGAGTTGATTTGGACCGACAAAAAGATCGGCAAAATCTTGTGATAGCTGTTGAGACAAGTCACTGGTATCCGCTTCAAGTGACAGGCTCACACGGCGCAAAATAGTTTGCTGTTCCGCCGGTAGTTCAAGCGGCCATTGTTCAAACAAAGCGTCTGCTTTCAGGCTGTCTATCCATTGCTGGTCAGGTGATTGATGAAATAATCGATAAAAGAATAAACTAGCAAAGTGAAATCCTGCCGTTTTTTCTATTTGGTACTCATTCATAACACGTTGTTCCTAGAAAATAGGTAGCCTGTATTACCCAAGCTACCCTATTGTCTTTACTATTTTTTATACCGTGAAAACGCTACAGCCCAGAGCTGGCATTAATGTAGATATCAAAAAAGAAAACTCGACCCAATAACTCAGCTGTAATAACAGTAATAAAGCAAACAAGCGTTACCCAAGTCGTTTGTTTACTGCCACGCAGAGCTGAAACTGCAGCAGCGGTCAAACCAGCCATCAGCAATAGAATCCGTAATACAGCCAACTTCGGATGGTAGCCCATCATCATCAGCGGATTTCCAGCAACATCGAGGTGGCCCAACCAGAACAGGTAACCAACATAGCCCAGTATGGAGATAAACAGCGCAGCCAGAAAAACCAAGCCCAGCACTTTCTCCATGTTTTCATGGCTATCCCCAATTTTATCGGAATGCCACCTTAGTAAAGCAGCCGCCCCTACAGGGCCGGCAACACCAGCTGTCATCAAAAACTGGAAGAACGTCCACTTGCTGTTCCATACCGGCACTGTATCCAAGGTGTATACATTGGTAATCGCAGCGATAAGGGTAAGCCCGAATAACATCGCTGCCATCAAGCACCACTTTTGGTAGGCCTCATACCGCCCGAACCAACGCATTGCAGCATAGGCTGCCGCCGCACCGCCGAACAAGCTAAGCGCGACAATCTCAAGGCTCAGTGCTGACGCATGTTTCAAACCGAACATCACATTGAGCATTCGCAGCGGTTGCCCTAGGTGGGTTACCGAAGCCATTGCAGCAATCGCTAGCAACACCAACGGGGCAACGAATGCCAGATTCATGGCTTTTTTGTTTGGTTTGGCTCCCAACTCAACCAATCCAAGGGTAATAAACACCCCCACGGTGCTTTGGGCCAGAACGGTAAAAAAGACTAACGACAAATCACTCATAACCCCACCTCCGTTGGATTGGAAACTTCACCGGTTGTATCGCCGGTTTTGCGCGAATGCCGATTGGTGCCGATGATCAGTGATGGCTGTGTGATGGATGGATCCGGTAAAGGTGCAATATCCGCAGTGTCACCATATTTTGCTCGAAGCGCATCAATAGGCCCGAACTCAAGAGCACGAAGTGGGCAGGATTCAACACATATAGGTTGCTTGTCTTGATCAACCCGCTCGTAGCAGCCATCACACTTGGTCATGTGCTTCTTTTCTTCGCTGTATTGCGGCGCGCCGTACGGGCAAGCCATTTCACAATAGCGGCACCCAACACACACATCTTCATTCACCACCACCAAGCCATCTTTCTTACGCTTGTGCATCGCGCCGGTTGGACATGCCTTTGTACAGGCCGGAGATGCGCAGTGATTGCATGAGATAGAAGTGTAATAGGCAAACACCGTGTTGGAATAATTACCATCAGCTTGTTTAACCCAAGAGCCTCCTGCATATTCATAGACTCTGCGCCAGTTAACACCGACAGGCAGATCGTTTTTGTCTTTGCATGAAAGCTGGCATGTTTTGCAACCGGTACACTTACTGGTATCGATATAAAATCCTAGTTGAGCCATTGTCTATTCCCCTCCTAAACCTTGGCAATATCGGCGAGCATGGTTCCCATGGCGTTCCCTCTTGCCAAAGTTGTTGGCCTGGCATTAGTCAATACGTTAATACATCCTCCATGATCGATACCTTTGCGGTCAGGCTTGTACCACGCCCCCTCGGCTAACGACATCACACCAGGTCTGATCCTTGGCGTGACCTTCGCCTGCACACGCGTCTCACCCCTGTCGTTCCAAATCCTAACCATATCGCCGTTGCTGATACCACGCGGCTCAGCATCTAATGGGTTAATCCAAACCGCATGCATTACCGCCTCTCTTATCGTTGGCACATTGGCATAAGTGGAGTGGACACGTGCCTTGGAGTGGTAGCTACTCAGTTGCATCGGATACTTTTTGATCTTCGGATCAAGCCAACTTTCCCAAGTCGTGACATATTGGGGAATAGGCGTGATCGCATCTCCCTCTTCCTTCTTGCGGGTATTTGCCAAGTCTGCCAGCCTAGGAGAGTAAATCTCAATTTTTCCTGATGGCGTGTTCAACGGGTTCGCTGCCGGATCATCCCTGAAAGACTTCAGTGCAATATGATCCTCTTTCGGCGCCAGCACCTGGTAAGGTCCATTCTTTCTTAGGTCTGCCAACGTTGGTAGGGCTGGATCTTTTTCACGGGCACCTTGGTAGACATACTCAATCCACTGGTCGAGAGTACGGCCTTCGGTAAAGGCTTCTTTAATACCGAAGCGCTCGGCGAGATCGGTACACATGTCATAGGCGCTGCGACACTCAAACATCGGCTCTATCGCCTTCATCATCGGCTGAACCGTCGCCATTGCACCCGAGTTGTAGAAGTCGTTCGCCACATCGTTGTTCTCCAGAATCGTTATGTCTGGCAGGATCAAATCGGCATGGCGGGCAGAAGGTGTCATATGGTTATCAACCACCACGATGAACTCCATCATGCTTTCATCTTCGATGATTTTTGCACTACGGTTGATATCGCTGTGCTGGTTGATCAAGTGACCTGCTGCATATTGGAAGAAAAACTTAATGCCGTGCTCTAACCGCTCTGTGCCCATCAGATCATCATGATCTGGCGTCATCTCCCTTGGGCGATGAACAGCATCAGTCCAGATATTAATTGGTACCGAGGCAGTGACCGGATTATCACCGGTTGGCATGTTCGGGAAGGGATAGCCATAGGAAGCGAGAATGTCACCAGTCGTCGTCCCCGGCAAACCAATATTACCGGTCAGAATAGGCAACATCGTAATTGCGCGACAATGCTGCTCGCCAGCCGCTTGACGCTGAATACTTTGTCCTTGATGGATAAAGACTCGCTTCGTTGTGCCAATTTCTCGCGCCAGTTTGACGATGGTTTCAACAGAAATTCCGGTAATGCTTGATGCCCACTCAGGGGTCTTTTCGATACCGTCTGGGCCAGCACCTAGAATATGCGCCTTGTAGTGGCCATTTTTCTCTGCACCTTCAGGCAGCGTTTTTTCATCGTAGCCTTGGCAATACTTGTCGAGAAAAGGCTGATCTACCAGATTTTCAGTGATAAGAACGTGTGCAATACCTTCCACTAGCGCAGCATCAGTACCTGGGCGAATAGGAATCCACTGATCTTCTTTACCTAACATCGAATCGGTATATCGAGGGTCGATAATAATCTTACGCTGCTTGCGCTTACGGTCTTGAAGTGAAATTTCATACACCATACCACCACCGCTCATGCGTGTTTCGGCGGGGTTATAACCAAATATCACCTGCAGATCGGTATTGGCAATTTCACTGGCATAACTGCCCATGAAGTTGGAGGCAAACCATCCTGTCGTACTGTTATCCTTTGGCCCGTATGTCCATGGAATACCTTTGAATAGCTGATAGTTACTGTAGTTACCATGGTGCCTTAGGTAACCACCAATCATATTGAAGAATCGTTGGAATGGGTAAATGCCATCAACACGACGGCCTAGGGTGCCAGATGTACGAGTGACAAAGATAGACTCGTTGCCATAGGTATCAATGGTGTACTTCAGCTTGTCAGCCATCAGATCTAACGCCTCGTCCCAGCTTATGCGCTCGAACTTGCCTTCACCCCGCTTACCAATGCGCTTCATCGGGTACTTGAGTCGATCAGGGTTATATACCCTTTGCTTAATGGATCGCCCGCGAAGACAGGCACGGATTTGGTGCTGTCCAAATACCTTATCATCACCTCTGGTGTCACTTTCCACGTAAGTGATTTTGTCATTTTTGACATGAACCTGCAGAGTACAGCGGCTACCACAGTCGACCGAACAGGCATTCCAAACCGTGTGGTCCGGAGCGCTATTGATATCATCCTTGCTGGCCGCCATCATTTTAAGAGGAAGCCCTGTACCCACTACCGCTGCCCCACCAAATAATGAGGTGTACTTGATGAACTCACGTCGTTTCATCTCTGGTATTTTTATTTTATCTATCCAGCTAGTCATATAGGGAGTCCTATTTTTGCTCATAAAACTAAGAGGTTAGTTATCTTGCAATGTGCCGATACGAACACATTGAAGCGCAGGTTATCAGTTTCATCGCATGTATAATTTGCATATACTGACTTCAACTTGCTAAAAACAGCCAAGGTTTTTTTGGATTGATATGAGTCAAAATCACAGTACGATTAAAGGGTTTGACCCTGACCTGTATGACCGAAAAGTGGTCATAGCGACCTTTACCGATTACCCTGAGGGTCGGGAGTATCATCGACATAGCCATAACAAGGATCAGCTCGTCCTTCCTGTTTTTGGGGCAATGACCAGCGAAGTGGAGGATGGTATCTGGATGGTGCCAAACCAATCAGCCTTGTGGATCCCTGCAGGGCAAATTCATGTCAACAAGCCCTCCACAAAGTCGTGCTTTCATTTTGTCTATTTTCAATCTGATCTGCTCCAAGCAATGCCACAGAAGTGCTGCACACTATTTACTACCCCTCTGATACGAGAACTAATAGAACACCTTGCAGCTCTTGATCAATTTGAAACGCCGGATAATGATAGCGACCGCATCATGGATGTGTTGATTCAGCAGCTAACGACCATGCAAGTACAGCAACTCAACTTTGTCATCCCTGATGATCAACGCCTTCAAACCATTGCCAACATATTGAGGCTTCATCCGTCAGACAGGCGCACAGTAGGAGAATGGGCTGAATATGTTGCCATGAGCGAGCGCTCTCTGGCTCGCTTAGTTGTACAGCAAACTGGCTTAACGTTCGGACGTTGGCGACAGCAGCTACACGTAATTAAAGCATTACAACGGTTATCTGATAATGTCTCGGTGCAAGCGACATCAGATGAATTGGGCTACGAGTCGGTCAGTGCATTTATTAGGATGTTCAGTAAAGCGCTGGGAAAATCCCCAGGGAAATATATCTCGGAAAGCAACCGATTCAGGCGATGAAGCTAGTTATAAACCTTAATATTACTGATAATAGCGGTAATATTTTTCAAGCCAGACTACTTTATCAACCGCCTCTAAAAAGAAGTTAGAAACCAACAAAGGATCATCTAGATTATTCAAAATACCCGCTATCAATAACCTAGATTATTGAAACATTATGGCTTGAGGGAATGCCCCAAAAGCCATAATAGAAAGATGATGGACGTTAACAGTACAGTCCTTGTACTTATGAGAAGTCGTTTGTCTCCTCTAGCTAAGCGCCAGATCACTCCACGTCAAGCGAGAACTTGAACAATCAGTTGCACTCTCACTCTCTTTTTTCTGTTTCAGGCTTGGAATATTACTAACATCACCAATCCAACCTGTTTGTGACTCACTGTATAGATTCATACTCGGCGTTAAATCATTGATTGAATCCAAGCCACCAAGATGCAGCATTTTCAATCCTGAGTGTTTAATGTACTCATTGAATAAAGGCGTACCACAATCGCCACAGAAGTATTTAGATGCTTTTTCTGAGATAGCGAATTGCTTTACTTCACCTTGGGTAATAACAAAATCGCTATCAAGCACGGCTACATACGTCGAAATGGCCGAACCATTCATTTTTTTACAGTGATCACAATGGCAGTTAACCACTTTTTGAACAGGACCTGTGATCTGATATTTGATAGAACAACAGCTGCAACTTCCCGTAACTTTAGTCATTAGTTTGTCCCCACTTGACTGCCTCTGCCAAACTAAAACGCTCGGAATCAAAAATCACATAACCTCTAATATCCTGGCGGGTAATTACTTCAGCGAGATTAATACACCCTTTAAAACCCACAACACCAAGACGCTCACTCAATTCAACTGGTGCATTATCAAATACCGTATTCAAAAAAGGAAACTTTGTACCTGAAACGATGCCTGTTTCATTAAAAGCGTCCATTGCCTGAGCCAGAGTATCACTATCTGTGTACTCTATTATTTCTACAGCTTGTTCCAACAACATAAAGATGGATTCCATTTCAATCAACGAATAAACATACGAGACTGATGTTACCTAAATCCTACCCCTGTGCAATATGCACTGGATCAAGTGGTCAAGAAAGCGTTATATCCAAATCACTTCACAACGCTAGTGTGACAACGTGAAGTTAATTGGTTGTAAAATCAACTGCTGTAATACGCAAAAAGCCGACTTTTCAGTCGGCTTGTCTTTATTACACGGTCAATTTAAGCGTCGTGCGCGTATTCATTGCCGTTCGCTATTCTCTTTTACTTTTTCTTTGGACGGAAAGGCTTCATCACCGCTTCGTTACACTCAAGGTATGGGCCTTCCATCAAATCGATACAGTAAGGGATCGCAGGGAATACGGCATCCAGGCACTCACGGATCGATTTCGGCTTACCCGGCAGGTTAACAATCAGGCTATCACCACGCAGACCAGCAGTCTGGCGCGACAAAATTGCAGTCGGTACAAACTTCAATGACTCAGCACGCATTAGTTCACCAAAACCCGGCATCATGCGATCACATACTGCTTCTGTGGCTTCAGGAGTCACATCACGCTTCGCTGGACCGGTACCGCCTGTAGTTACAATTAGGCTACAGTCTTGCTCATCGGCCATCTTAATCAGCGTAGCTTCGATCACATCCTGCTCATCAGGGATGACTTCGTATACCGGCTCCCATTCAGACGTCAGGTAGTCGTTCAGTGTATCGATAATTGCCTGTCCAGAGATGTCTTCGTATACACCTGCACTAGCGCGGTCGCTGACAGTCACGATGCCGATTTTTGCTTTAGTCATTGGTTGTTCCTCAGGCTGGGCCTTGTTATCCATTCGTACTTTCATGCAAGCAGGAAAGTAATGTTTCTTCATGCATGCATGCAAGTTTAAGAAATTCTCTTGGATTGTTAAACACCTAATCGGAGTTAACTCAACTATAAGCCGCCCATTAAGGTATATTTAACCTCTAGAAAATCCTCTAGCCCTTGTCTTGCCCCCTCTCGACCCAAACCTGACTCTTTTACCCCTCCAAAAGGTGCAACTTCGGTAGAGATCAATCCTTCGTTGATACCTACCATGCCATACTCCAGTGACTCACTGAACTTAAAGGCACGAGACAGAGACTGAGTATAGGCATAAGACGCCAGCCCAGAGCTGCTATGGTTGGCTCGACGGATCACTTCATCGTCTTCAGAGAAACGGAACAATGCTGCAACCGGGCCAAAAGTTTCATCGGTGGCAATCAGCATAGTATCGTTCATTTCAGTCAGTACCTGGGGCGGGAAAAAATGGGTGCCTTCAGGTTGGGGCTCGCCATAAGCAAGCGTCGCACCTTTCGCCATCGCATCATCAATATGGCTTTGTACTTTTTCAACAGCTGCCGTATTGATCAGTGGTCCAAGATTAGCCCCTTCTTCAAAACCATCTGCCATTTTAAGCGCTTTGACCTTCTCAACTAGCTTCGCGGCAAATTCATCATAAACCTTGTCGTGAACATAGATTCGGTTGGCGCAAATACAGGTTTGCCCAGCATTGCGGAATTTGGCAACCATCACCCCAGCAATGGCTTTATCAAGATCAGCATCATCGCAAACAATAAACGGCGCATTACCACCCAGCTCCAACGCTAACTTCTTCACTGTAGCGGCCGATTGCGCCATCAGCAGCTTGCCAACCTCAGTAGAGCCAGTGAAAGATATTTTCTTCACTACTGGGCTTTCGGTCAGGGCCCCGCCGACAGCCACCGCATCGCCTGTAATTACGCTAAACAAACCTGCAGGGATTCCAGCCCTTTCTGCTAGCTCAGCCAGCGCCAGCGCAGTCAACGGTGTATCAGGAGCTGGTTTTAATACCACTGCACACCCCGCAGCAAAAGCAGGCCCGCACTTGCGTGTGATCATTGCCGCTGGAAAGTTCCAAGGCGTAATAGCACCAACCACACCAATCGGTTGTTTGGAAACCAATATACGGGCATCAGACTTATGGCTTGGAATTAACTCACCATAAGAACGCTTCGCTTCTTCGGCATACCATTCGACAAAGCTGGCAGCATAGGTAATTTCGCCTTTTGCCTCGATAAGGGGTTTTCCTTGTTCTAAGGTGAGGATCGCAGCCAGATCTTCAGTATTTTTGACAATCAATTCATACCAGCGGCGCAATACTATCGCGCGCTCTTTTGCTGTTCGTGCAGCCCAGTCACCCTGTACCTTACCGGCAGCATGAATCGCTGAAAGCGTCTCATCCCTACCCAAACTTGGCACTTTTGCAATCAGCTCTCCTGTTGAGGGATTTGTCACTGGTGTATAGGTATCATCAATCGCACTCACCCAGTTACCTGCTACATAGCAGGCCTGTTTTAAAAGTTGGGGATCATGTAGCTTCACGAATTATTCCTCTCGAGGGCATCAGTTTAGTAACCAGCATAAAGACTTAGTGAAGGATAATGAAGTTAGCTTGATCGTGTTTTCAGACAGTAGTGACAATTTGTGACTAAGTATCTAAGAAACTCGTCACATCCATTCACAAAATAGTAACCACGGAGACATATTTGAGATATCAATACGATTGCGTCAAATTACACAGTAAATTATTCTGTCTAAACAAAGACAAACACACACAACAAAAGACAATCGAATGAAACGCGAAAACAACTATCCAATTGGAACACCAGGCACGCCATGGGGTAACGAAGAGAAGGCGCAATGGCTCGCTCAGCAAGAAATTCAACGCTCTTACCAAGAAGAAGTTGTCACAAAGATTGACGCCCTTCGCGAGCGTTTTGATATCTCCCAATATGGCGCACTCAGCTATGACCCAACCAATTATCCACTATTGGTTATTAAATCGCGCAACTGGAGTAACAATAAGCCAACAGCGTTAGTAACCGGTGGTGTACATGGTTACGAAACCAGTGGTGTACACGGTGCGCTACTGTTTGCTGATACTGAAGCTGAAAAATACGCAGAGCACTTCAATATCGTCATCGCGCCTTGTGTTAGCCCTTGGGGTTATGAAGTGATCAACCGTTGGAACCCACAAGCGATTGATCCAAACCGTTCATTCTTCGAGAACAGCCCATCGGAAGAAGCCGCTAGCCTAATGGCTATGGTGAAAGCGCTTGGCGTAGAGATCTTGGTACATGTCGACTTGCACGAAACGACAGACTCTGATGAAACTGAATTCCGACGCGCTCGCGCAGCACGAGACGGCTTAGATCATTTTGAAGAAATGATCCCTGATGGCTTCTACACCGTGGGGGATACTGAAAACCCACAACCTGAACTACAAAAAGCCATAATTGACTCGGTTCGCAAAGTCACTCATATCGCTCCGCCAGATGCTAACGGCAAAATCATCGGCTCACCTGTTACGCAAGAAGGCGTAATCAACTACCCGCTAAAAGATCTAAGCCTGTGTAATGGCCTGTCTGATTGTACCTATGGCACGACGACGGAAGTATACCCAGATAGCGACAAAGTCACCGACCAAGAATGCAATATTGCTCAAGTTGCCGCGGTTACCGGCGCGCTGGATTACGTGATTAAGCAGTTAGGTTAATTTTCGCACTCGCGATATAGCCATACAAGCAAGAAGCTGGAGCACTATACTCCAGCTTTCTTTTATGTAACCCCTCCGACGATTGTCATAAGCTACCATTCGCTTCAATCCGTAGTACAAATTCCAACGCATCTCCCGTTTTAACTCAGCACTTAGCCACCAAACCTTCTATAATTAATATTTTTCAATAGGTTATAAATATTGGTAACTATGCGCATATTCTTTTTGTTAGCTATGGCTATTTTCATTAGCGCATGCTCTAGTACCTATCACACGGGCTATTCAGCAGATCTACAAGGCTGTCTCAACCAGTTAACTGCTTTCAAAAAGGAAGTGCAACGACAGCTAGTTAATGATGTACAGGTGCTCAATAACAAAGCATTCCCCTACCTTGCTTTTGACCGTTTCAGCCAATCACAACTTGAACAAGTGACCACCGACAGAGATCGCAGTCAATGGCTCGACTACACGGCTCAGCTCGCTACTCGCCAGCGCCAGGCGGAATTCAATAATCTGATTGTTAACCGATTTGACCTGCCGGTACTGGATCATTGTGCGGATAAACTCGTGACAGAAGCAAAGCATAATGATCGTGTGTGGGATGAAATCATTGAGCAAAAAATCTCTATCCCTAATAGCTACGAGCCCTGGCTTCGTGTGTTTGGTCTTTATCCACTCAGCAGCCAAGTCGCTACATCCTCCATTGATAAAGAGAAAAAAAGGATCTTACTGGGATTTAGTGAACCTCCCCGGCACACAGCCAGCTATCGCTTAGCAAAAACATCACTTCCCGTGGTAGATATAGAAGCATGGTTCAATGATGCCCTGCAGCATTCAACCTCAAGTTGGCCCATACTAACCGACGACCAGATATCACGGCTTTTTCACTTTTATTCCCCGTTAATAGAGGTAGAACAAGGCTCTGATGATGATATCCCGGGCACGGTTCACTATGTGGATAGCCAGCAGAAACCGTCCGTTGATGCGTCAAAGCCCACTATCTACCTGCACCACAGCTATACCCAGTTATACGGCAAGACATATTTGCAGCTCAACTACAGTCTTTGGTTTGCCAACCGCACGCCAACGTCATCTTTCGACCCCTACGCTGGAGAGTTTGACGGGGTTTTACTGAGGCTGACTCTTGATCATCAAGGCCGCCCGCTACTGCTCGATTCAATCCATCACTGCGGGTGCTACCACATGGTTTTCAACCTCACTGATCGCTTTGATTTCGAGAATGCAAAACCTGACATCGAAACCCCCTTGCTGTTTAAGCAAGCAGTCCCTTCGGGTACATCATCTTGGTCAGTCACCCTGTCACATGGTGAGCATATGATTAAGCAGGTAACCTGGAGTCAGCATGATAATGTGAGCACCGGCAAAAAGGCCGAGAGTAAAGTCCACAATCTAACTCGCCTCGACTACGACTTATTGCGCCAACTCCCAACTGATCGCCACCACACGATTAGCCTCTTTGATCAACGTGGGTTACTCCCTAGCAGTGAACGCTTGGAAAGTACTTATCTATGGCCCTTCGGCATTCCGTCAGCGGGTGCGATGCGTCAGCTTGGCCATCATGCCATTGCTTTTGTCGGGATCCGCCATTTCGATCAACCAAAACTGTTCGAGCAAATCATACGACCAGTGAAGCCCTGATGGGTTTGTCGCGAGATGAGAATGAAAAGATGTTAGGATGAACGGAAATACCCTAGTGTGTCGTTACTTAGGTATATCAGCTTGAATTCGCTAGTAAAGGAGCTACCTGTGCAAACCTCTTTCATCGACGGTGATTTGATTTACCGCCAGCATATCTTTGAAGTCCCACTTGATTACACCATGCCAAATGCACAGTCCATTTCGGTCTTTGCCCGCGAAGTTGTTGACCTAGCCCGCCAAAACGAAGATCTGCCTTGGCTAATCTACTTCCAAGGCGGCCCAGGCTTTCCATCGCCGCGCCCAGACAGCCGCTCAGGTTGGTTGAAGCGTGCGCTGCAGCAATATCGCGTACTGCTGTTGGATCAGCGTGGCACTGGCAACAGCACAGTGATCACTCACCAGACATTGGCCCACATGTCAGCTCAAGAACAAGCCGATTACCTTGGTCATTTCCGTGCCGACAATATTGTCCGTGATGCCGAAACAATAAGGGAAAAACTCGGTGTCCAGCGATGGGCAACTCTTGGCCAGAGCTTTGGGGGGTTTTGTACCCTGACTTACCTCTCGTTCTACCCGCAAAGCCTGTCACGTTCTTATATCACCGGTGGTGTACCATCACTAACTCGCCACGCAGATGAAGTTTATCAAGCCACTTACCAGCAGGTACAGGACAAGAACGAAGCGTTTTTTGCCCAGTTCCCGTCAGCTCAGAGCCAGTGCCAAAAGATTGCCGATCACTTACTGGATAACGATGTGCGTTTGCCAAACGGCCAACGCTTTACTGTCGAGCAGTTCCAGATGATAGGTATCAACCTTGGCCGCAGTGGTGCCAATGTGCCGATGTACTACCTGCTAGAAGAAGCCTTTGTTGAAGCCAACGGTAAAGAAACCCTTAGCTATGCTTTCCTTAACGCTATGCTGGCTGAGCAAAGTTACCAAACCAACCCTATCTATGCGATTTTGCACGAATCCATTTACTGCCAACATTCAGCATCAAATTGGTCTGCGCACCGGGTACGCAATAGCTTCCCACAATTTAACTACCAGAAAGGTGATGCTTTCAACTTCACTGGCGAAATGGTTTACCCGTGGATGTTCGATCAGTTCGAGTGCTTAAAACCACTGAAAGAAGCAGCTAACCTACTGGCAGATCGCACTCATTGGGCTAATTTATACGACGTTGAAGCACTGGCAAAGAATACCGTACCGGTGGCTTGCGCTGTCTATGCCGAAGATATGTATGTAGAAATGCAATACTCGCAGGAAACCTTGAAGGGTATTCCCAACAGCAAAGCTTGGATCACTAATGAATATGAGCACAATGGCCTTCGCGCCGACGGTGAGCGCATTCTAGATAAGCTAATCCATATGGCCGATGGTGTGGCGAATTTGCCATAGTACTTTGATATCTGATCACCTAGTGGCTTTGTGTCGCTAGGTGCATTGACATGCATCTAACTGATTAAAAAACCTTTTTCCACCAAAGTTTTGCAAAAATTCTGTTAGTATTACTGAATCTTTGCTGAATTGGTGTCAATAAGCCGCTTTAGCGCTACCTTTAAACAGT
Organism: Photobacterium sp. DNB22_13_2; assembly: GCF_052873915.1. Classification (NCBI taxonomy): domain Bacteria; kingdom Pseudomonadati; phylum Pseudomonadota; class Gammaproteobacteria; order Vibrionales; family Vibrionaceae; genus Photobacterium; species Photobacterium sp. DNB22_13_2. The sequence continues at coordinate 285,185 of NZ_JBNNXU010000007.1, read as the reverse complement.
AAACTTAACCAATTGAATTCCCCTTCGCTAATTGATACAGGAAACCTATGACTTCCCTACGACTGTTGACCACCTTGTGCTTGGCAGCCTTCGCCGCCTCTCCCGCCATGGCGAAAAACACCCAGTATGAAAGCATTATTGAAAGCCGTGCTGAAATCGACAATAAAGTGGTGTTAGGCCGCACCGAACTTGTCTATTTTCCTGCTATTGATTCGCTCGATAACATAGGTCTTCCCGCCAAAATTGATACCGGTGCTGATTCAACCTCTATCCATGCAGAAAACATCACGATTACAACGGATGAGCCGATATTTAAGGGACTTGAGGGCAAAGAGTTGCTCGACGCTATCGCAGTCGAATATGACGCACTGGGTAGCACCCAACTTCGTGACCGGGAAGACAAAACCAATATCATGGTTGGGTTTGATATCAAGCACCCATATAATGGCAAGTTGATCCGACTTGAAAAACCACTGTTCCGCTTGGCGATGATCAAAAGCCGAGGCGATGGGCACTTAGCCCGCCCCGTGGTTAAGATGGATCTCACCATTGCAGGGCAAACGGTCCCTACCGAAGTCAACCTCGCCAACCGCGAACGATTCTCGACCCCAATTCTGATTGGTAAAACGTTTCTTCGTAATACCGCTTGGGTCGATGCAGGGTTTGATTACTTACAAGAACAGCCTGATGCGAAAATCATCGGTCGCAAAGAGCGTGCTTCTATCGGTACTTTGCCGCTAGAAGTCAGCACCTCTTTCGACAGCCGGTACAGTATTCTGCACGCTCTTGATATCAAGGTCGACGAAAAGAAAAAGACCGTGAGATTTACGCTAGAAGGCCGAGATAAAACCCGTAAAACAATGACCGCACCGCTTAGCCGAATGCTACGCTTTAGCAATACAGAAAGACCTATGGTTTATTTGCCGATTAAGCTGGGTGACTCTGAACAGTATATTCAGGTATACCTAAAAGATCGCACCAAGAGCCAAAGCCAGTTGCGTTTAGGTACTGAAGCGCTTAATCAATATTTTGTGGTCAATTTAGGCGCTAGCTACCTCGGCAAATCTGACTTGGCTCCGATTTCATCAATGGCGAAAGACGACTCAATTTTGATGATTAGTGGCGAAGAAACCATCAAAATTGACGAAATCAACATCAATGCTGGTCCTTCAGGCATCATCAAAACGCCATTACTAAAAGTTTCACAGATTGAAGAGCAGCGGACTGAATTCGGCCGCATGATTCAGTACACCATCAAAGATGCCAATGGTAAAACCCACAAAATAGATAAGCCACTAAAAAGAAAGATCCGGGTCGGTGATCAAGTCCGCCCTGTTATCGGAACTGAAATTTCACTACCATCGTCATTATTACTGCGTGACATTGCCCTCGAAACCCGCGAGCAAGACGATAGCTCATTCAGTCAACTCGAAATCAGCCCTGATTTGATCCCTGGTGCTCTATTAGTCAATACCCGAACCACCCAACTACTCGATAAACACGCGCCAACGAAGGCGGGTTACATCGAGCAAGCTAAAATGGACAACATGCAGTTCCCGGTTAAGCTCGATACCGGCGCCGATGTGAGTTCAATGCATGCCACCGACATCAAAACCTTTACCGATAATGGCAAAGAGATGGTTTCGTTTACCTATAGCAACCATCAGGGTGATGAGAAAAACTATACCCGAGAAGTCGTGAAAACCATGCGGATTAAAGCACGTGCTGGAGAGAAAGCAAGCTCCCGCTATGTGGTTAACATGACAGTGAAACTGGGGGATACCGAAAAAGAAATTAACGTCAACTTACGCGACCGCAGCCGTTTTGAATACAGCATAATTCTGGGAAAAAATTTCTTGAAAAACAATATAGTGGTTAGCAGTGATGCGCAGTTTATCCTAACCAGCAAAAAATAACGCCTTACTGATGCCAAACACAAAGGAGCTTTTCAGCTCCTTTGTGTTTTTCTGGATCTTCTATACAGAATACCTTTAATTTTTTTGTCCGCTGACAAAAGTGGTACTGCGCTGTCATGAGCAAGCGAATGACCGCTTAATGTCTCAAACATAGCGTAATCTCCACATAGCTAAGTGATCGCGAAAGTAAATCAATGTCAAAGTGCAGGACTTTTTGCGTCGATTAATTACAATTAATAAGTTAATGAAATAAATCTTTAGGGAATGAGTATGAACACTCAGAAGCTTGTCTTGTCCGTTGCTGGGATGCTTATTACATTTCCAACGCTTGCCGTTGGTGTATCCGAATGGCTCCACTGCCCAATCATTGAGCTCATGTACTAATTTGGCTAATCAGACTGAACAGCAGAACACATTCGCTGGTTAGGGGTTAGACCAACGCTGACTTATCATCGTTGAGAGCCAGAGTACGCACAGGCTTCGCTGGCGAGCCTACACATACGGTGTTGGCAGGTAAATCTTTCGTCACCACACTACCCGCGCCAACAACGACATTATCGCCAATTGTCACCCCAGGGCATACCGTCACATTGGCACCAAGCCAAACATCACTACCAATCGTAATTTCCTTGGCAAACTCTTCACCCGATGCACGCTCAACCGGATCAAGCGGGTGCCCTGCCGTTGCAATCACCACCCCCGGAGCGAGCAAGCAATTATCACCAATATTGATTGGCGCGCAATCCAAGATGGTGCATCCGTGGTTGGCATAGAACCTCTTACCAACCTTTAGGTTATAACCATAATCACAATTGAAAGGAGACTCGAGCCATGCGTCAGTCTCTTTGCCCAGTAGCTCATGAATCAAAGCTTTACGAGTAGCTTCCTCTGTTGGGCACGTTTGGTTCAATGCAAAGCACAGTTTCTTTGCTTTTTGACGCTCTGCAACAAGCTCTTCATCCCATGCTTGATACATCTCGCCCGAGATCATCTTCTGTTTTTCTGTTAATGCCATGTTTGGATTTGCACCTAAATAATCCGGCAAGGCCGGGCTAAAAAATGGAAGCCATGATTATTCCTTAGCACATCCACAATTGCTGCTTTTACGCTATTTTATGGTGTTAAAAACAAGCCGGGATCACATTCGGCGCAGCCATGATGGGAAAGTTCCCAAAACCAAACGAACGCCACAAAAGTCCCCTAGTCGCTAATCATTTTGTCGATAAATAGGCATAACAAATAACTACTTTTTGCATACTGCAATACGTTGACTATTTTTAGGATAACGATAATTAAATCGTTCTTTAACAAGGGAGTGTTTATTGATGAAACACATATTATCTACCGTACTTGTTCTTGCAATATCATCCGCTGTATTTGCTGCCGACCCAAAACCCGCCACCGAGGCGACCAAGCAAGCAAATCAGGCAGTAAAAGACTACCTGCCCTTTAATGACAAACACGATTTCGAAAATGCACAAAAAGGGTTTATAGCCAAACAAGATGTCGTCACCATTAAAAATGAAAACGGCGATGTCGTATGGGATCTTGAGGAGTATAAAAAGTACATCACCTTAGAAAACCCTTCTCCTGATAGCGTAAACCCTAGCCTTTGGCGTAATGCCCAACTCAACATGATCAATGGGCTATTTGAAGTCACTGACGGGATTTATCAAGTCCGCGGTTATGACTTAACGAACATCACCTTTGTCAAAGGTGATACTGGCTGGATTGTGTTCGACCCACTCATTTCGCCTGAAACAGCCAAAGCCGCACTCGACTTTATAAACAGTGAACTAGGTGAACGCCCCGTAGTTGCAGTTATCTACAGTCATAGCCATATTGACCACTTTGGTGGGGTACGAGGCATCATTGATGAGAAAGATGTCAAAGCAGGTAACGTTCAAGTTCTGGCTTCTCACGATTTCACCGAGCATGCGGTATCAGAAAATGTCATTGCCGGTAATGCCATGGGCCGCAGAGCCATTTACATGTACGGAGCCTTACTTCCACGAAACGAGTTCGGTGGGGTCAACGGTGGTTTAGGGCAAACTACATCGACCGGCTTACCTACCCTCATTGAGCCTACAGACATCATTGCAAAAACGGGAGAAGCTAGAACCATTGATGGCATCAAAATGGTATTCCAGTATACCCCTGGCAGTGAAGCTCCTACCGAGATGAACACATGGTTTCCAGATAAAAAAGCATTATGGATGGCAGAAAATACGACCAACACCATGCACAACATTCTGACCTTGCGCGGCGCTCAAGTACGTGATGCGCTGAAGTGGTCAGGATATTTAAACGAAACCATCGAAATGTGGGGCGATGAGGTAAAAGTGAAATTCCAGAGTCACCACTGGCCAATGTGGGGACAGGCAGACATCGTCGATTATTTCAAAAAACAGCGTGACATGTATAAGTACACCCATGACCAAAGTGTTCGTTTAATGAATATGGGCTATGTCGGTTCAGAAATTTCAGAGATCATCCAATTCCCAGAATCATTGGATAAGAACTGGAATACTCGTGGCTACTACGGCACCTTGCGCCATAATAGCCGTGCCGTCTACCAACGCTATATGGGATGGTATACCGGTAACCCATCAGATCTAAACAACCTCCCACCCGCAGATGTCGCCGTTAAGTATGTTGAGTATATGGGGGGAGAAGAGACGCTGATAGAAAAAGCCAAAGCTGATTTCGACAAAGGCGAATATCGCTGGGTCGCCGAAGCGCTGAAACATGTTGTCTTTGCCAACCCCAATAGTGAAAAAGGCAAAGCCTTATTAGCCGATACCTATGAACAACTTGGTTATCAAGCTGAGTCCGGCCCTTGGCGCTCGGTGTATTTGCAAGGTGCCTATGAATTGCGTAACGGTGTACCGTCTGCCGGCGGCACAACAACGGCTTCACCCGACATAATCAAAAACATGCCACCCGCTATGTTATTTGATTACCTATCTGTTCGAATTAACCCTGAAAAAGCCGCTGGACAGCAGTTTACCATCAATCTCGATTTCACCGATTTAGATGAAAAATACACCCTTAGCATGGAAAACTCGGTACTCAACTACACAGCCAAGCAAGCAGACAAAGCCGATGTCAGCCTGATTTTAACCAAAGCAGTATTGGATGATGTACAGCTTGGCAATGTCACTCTAGAGAAAGCCATTGCCGACGGTGATATCAAGATCAGCGGTGATCAGGAAGTCTTCAAGAAGTTTGTCGATATGCTAGATAACTTTAACTTCTGGTTTAACATAGTGACCCCATAAGGATACTCATGACACTAATAGGAATCGCATGAATAAAATAACCTGTTTGTTAGGGGCGATCCTTCTGTCTGGAGTAAGTCAGCCATTGCTGGCTTGCTCTTACGATGGACAATTCAATAACCCCTTTAGCGAAAGTTATCCAGGCGCACTCGATATTGCTATCGCGACTCAAAAAGCTATTGAAGGTGGTGAACTTCAACGGCCGGAAAAGCTCAGTGGCAAGCCGGGGCTTAGACGGGCAAGTTGGTGGTTGAGCCTGCTGGATAAACAAATGACATCATCCACCTATCCAGAAACGCACATCTATTTGGTCGACAGCCAGCTTTGGGCTAGATATAGCCCAAGCAAGCCAATTATCATTCACTCAGAGCCAGCCTCCTCGCAAGACAGCACTCTAATGCTAAGTGAAACGGCATTGAATGCCTTGATTAGCCAAAGTATTACCTTAGAGCAAGCGAAAGTGCTAGGGATCGCCAACCAAGGAGAGGGCTAACGCCCTTTCTTTCGCATTTATTGCTATTTAAGGGATTTAACCCACCCCCTTTATTGATAGAGCACTATAAAATAATCAATAACGTGAACTTAAACACATTTCCTATCGCTGCCAAATAAGCTGAAAGTACTTACTTTTTTATTGATTGTTTGAAGCGTGCCTAGTTTTATTGACATTTGACATGACAAAAATCAAGGTAAGGAAAATCATTTCTGCATTCTCCACGATAAGATAAAAAGATGCTCGTTTTTCTAATTTATAACGAAAAGTGAGAATGTTTTTCTCCCACCGGTAGCACTATTATGCCTGCACAAGATTTCTTACAAAAATCGGCCAATGCTGGGTTGCTGAATCTAAATTCAATTTTCTTTAAATTAAAATCAGCAGCTTATAAAGGCTAGCAATAATAATAAACCCTACACGGAGTAGTTATGAGCGTACAATCAGAAGTCCTCACCGGCACCCCCAACCACACCCCTCCGCACGTCAAAGCAGGCATGACTGAAACTGAATGGAAGAAAGCCACTAAATTCGATAATGTCGATCTTGGCTGGATTGTCATGAGTATTGGTATGGCAATTGGGGCTGGCATTGTCTTCTTACCTGTTCAAGTTGGTATCATGGGTATTTGGGTATTCCTTCTCTCTTCCATCATTGGCTATCCAGCCATGTATCTGTTCCAAAAACTTTTTATCAATACCCTTGCTGAATCCAAAGAATGTAACGATTACCCTGCAATCATATCGGGCTACCTTGGTAAAAACTGGGGGATCGCTCTGGGTGTGCTCTACTTCATCATGCTCGTGATTTGGGTGCTGGTCTATTCACTTGCCGTTACCAACGACAGTGCCTCTTACCTGCACTCTTTTGGTGTCACTGATGGACACCTTAATGAGAATATCTTCTATGGACTAGGCCTGATCTGTGTCTTGTCTTTCATTGGCAGTAAAGGCGAAAAGCTACTGTTCAAACTGTCCGGCTTTATGGCGGTTACCGTACTGTCGCTAGTTGCGGTAATGGGGCTGTTGCTGGTTGCGCGTTGGGACTTCAATAATGTCCCTGCAGTCGGTGAATTCCTACCAATGTTCAAAGATGCCATCATCACATTGCCATTTACTCTAACCTCTATCTTATTTATCCAGTCACTCAGTCCAATGGTGATTTCATACCGCTCCCATGAAAAGTCAATTGAAGTGGCACGATACAAAGCAACCCGTGCTATGACAGTCGCCTTCAGTATTCTATTTGTTATCGTTTTCTTCTTCGCCATCTCGTTTACCTTTGCCATCAGCCAAGAGCAGGCAATGGATGCGATGAACAAGAATGTTTCCGCATTGGCAATTATTGCCCACTACTACTCGGGCAGTTGGGCAACGGTTGCAGGGATAGTCATTAACATCTTTGCGGTTGTCACTTCGTTCTTCGGTGTGTTTCTTGCCTTCCGTGAAGCCTGTAAAGGATTGGCGATGAATATCTTGCTTCGTAAATATAAAGAAGAAGAGATCAACAAAGAATGGGTAAGTAAAGGCGTTATCGTATTTATTATCTTACTGGCGTGGTCGGCAATTGCCCTCAATGCGCCAATCTTGTCATTCACATCAATTTGTAGCCCAGTGTTTGGTTTGGTTGGTTGCTTGATCCCAGCTTATCTTGTCTACAAGGTTCCATCCCTACATAAATACAAAGGTACTGCGACCTATATGATCATCGCAACGGGTATCTTGTTATGTATCTCACCAATTCTGGCCTTCATCTAATCGGCGGATAGAAAAAAGCCCACGGCTATCTACGTTCGTGGGCTTCTAACTCGCCACTCAAAAGCGACAAAGCTTCCAAAAAGACAAGCATACTTTTGCCAACAAACAACAACATACTGAAGTCACTCGCACAACACTAAAGTTGTTTATTTTTCGTACGAAAAGATAATATATCTATTCAATATAAACAAACTTGGCCGCTTATAGTCATAGCCTCTAATTAGCAAGCGAAAATCAACATTTAAACGCCAAATTACGACAATTCTCAGCACCCCTTACTAATTTATGTCGCCCCGCCAAATTACCAATCGCTTTATAGTTACGGAAGTCACTTCGGTTGATATATCTCTAAGCATTTAGAGCTAAAGGTTCCTTTAAACCTTTAGTACTCATGCTCAACCTGCGCAGTATTGATGTTTATTGTCAGCATCGGGAGTAGAACAGGACCAGCATGGCTTAGTACACATGAAACGTGAAACTAAAAATAAAGGAATAATGACATGTCGAAAAAGCACACTCTCGTCGCCTTGATAGGCTGCACGATGGCGGCCAGTAGCCTTGCTATGACGGTCAAACCAGACCCTGATACTCCTGGTGGCTATCTCGTTCTGCGCGCTGATATATTGGCTGCCGAACAGACAAAAACAGCCAACCCGATGTACGCCTTATGGGCCGACGCCCTCAGAACCCTGTCCAATGACAAAGTTGAAGCTATACAACCTGGTTTGGCAAGCAACCCAGTTAATGTTGTTCGAGCAGAAAAAGTCTTCCCTGAGACAGAGTGGTACTATCTCACCCAAATGGCTGCACCAGAATATACTTATACCCGCTTTCTAAGGGCTATTGGTAAATTCCCGGCTTTTTGTGGCGACTATACCGACGGCCGAGATGCCGATGCCATCTGTAAGAAATCCATCGTCACCGCGTTTGCCCACTTTGCTCAGGAAACCGGTGGTCATATTGCAGTAGATAACACCTGGGATAACCCTCACGGCTTAGAAGAGTGGCAGCAAGCGTTGGTGCATGTTCGAGAGATGGGATGGTCGGAAGGTCAACCCGGATATACCACTGGGTGTGGCCAGAACGATTGGCAAAATAAGAAGTGGCCATGTTCAGCGGGGCAAGGTTACTTTGGCCGTGGTGCAAAACAGCTTTCATACCATTTTAACTACGGTGCCTTTTCTGAGGTCATGTTTGATGGTGATGCTACGGTGTTGCTGAACAATCCGGGGCTAGTTGCCGATTCTTGGCTTAACTTAGCGTCTGCTATTTGGTTTTTCCTAACTCCGCAAGCACCTAAACCTGCCATGCTCCATGTTATTGACCGAACCTGGACTCCATCACAATTGGAAACCGATGCCGGTATCGGTTACGGCTTTGGTACCACTATCAATATCATCAATGGTGGTATTGAGTGTGGCGAGCATAACAAGGACAAAGGGCAACCAGTGAACCGTATCCGGTACTGGGAAGGGTTATCGAACCACTATCAGATCGACGTTCCTGCGGATGAGAAAAACACCTGCTGGCAGCAAACCCCTTATGGCAGCCTGAATCTACAAGGGGCGGCAGATGTCCTATACACCAACTGGGATGGTGATTGGTCTTATCATTCAGATCGACCAGGCGGGGTATCGTTCGAATGCAAGCTCGTCGGTTATCAAACCGCCTACTCTGCATTGGTCGAAGGGGATTATGAAAAGTGTGTGGCGAACCTCTATGAATCACACGTTGGCTGGCCAAAAGTAAAAGTGGTTAATGACTTGGGACCCATCGATCCTCCCACCGAGCCGCCTGTTGGTGGCGATCACCCTGCTTGGGATGTGACTAAAGTCTATTTAACCGGAGATAAAGTTAGCTACAAAGGTGTCAACTATGAAGCAAAATGGTGGTCACAGGGCAATGAGCCAAGTAAAGGCGATCCTTGGAAACATATTTAGTCATAATGATTAATCGGCAATAAAAACGCCCACCGTATGGTGGGCGTCTATTTGCAAGTCAGCGTAACTAATTCACTAGCCCTTAACAGCAATCACTTCAATTTCTACTTTGGCATCAAGCGGCAGACGAGCCACCTCGACACAGCTGCGGGCTGGACAGTTTTCACCAAAGAACGCAGCATAGACTTCATTAACGGTCGCAAAGTCATTTAAATCTTTAACAAATACAGTCGCCTTTACGATATCCGCTTTGGTCATGCCGGCTTCATTCACAATCGCTTCGACATTTGCCAGTGATTGCTTAGCCTGCTCTGCCACATTTTCCGGCATAGTATTTGTTTCTGGGTTCAGAGGTAGTTGGCCAGAGGTGATCAGCATATTGCCGAAGTGTTTACCTTGTACGTATGGGCCAACTGCTGCAGGTGCATTCACGGTATTGATTGTATTTGTCATTGTATTTCCCTTTATTTCAGTTCTGAGCTTAGAAGGAAAACCATCTTTCACCGTACTAAGCCCTTTATCTTGAATAGAAATATACACTGCAACTAAGAGAAATTATTTCCTAAGTTTTCCGCAAAAATCTCAAATAGTGGAATATTTTTCTCCAAACTGTGCCCGAAACCAGTTTCTCAATGTAAGCACACTCTCCTCCTTGAGCTTCTCCGGCAAACAAACAAAATAGAACTCCTGATGAGGGTTTAATACCGGCTCCCCAACCTGCACTAACATATTGTGTTTAATATCATCCCGCACGAACTGTTTGTGGGTGATCAATACACCCAACCTTCTTATTGTTGCCTGTACGGCCTGCACTGAAGCTGTAAAGGTTAAATTTTTCTGTTGGCTCGGCACCTTGATTTGATGATGCTCACACCACACTTGCCAGTCGTTCTGACGCCGGGGGTTTGTCGCAAATATAGCCGGATGCTGAGACAACAGCTGTATCGGCGTTGCCTGCCGGTTTGCTTCCAGTAAATGAGGGCTACATACCATGATGAGCTCATCATCGCCGAGCTTTTCACAATAATAATCCTGCCACTCATCGGTTTTACCGTGAAGTAAAGCCACATCGACGCCTTCTCTCTCCAGATCAAACGCATGGATGATGTTAGAAATGCGGATATCGATTTGGGGGGCGTATTCGTTAAAGTCAGGTACGCGAGGGATCCACCAGTGTAGTGCCAGCGAGTTGACCATGTTCAAGGTTATACGATTGCTTGGTTTCTTGCGGGCTATTGCTTCACTGGCCTCAACGATTTGAGAAAGGGCTGGAGCGACTTTCCGGTAGTACTTGCGGCCGACCTGATTCAGTTCAACCCGACGCCCTACCCTGCGGAACAAACTAACATCAAGCTGGGTCTCTAAGGCTTTGATTGATTGACTAACCGCTGAATGGCTGACACTGAGTACCTCGGCAGCATCCGTCATACTGCCCGTTTCGGCAACGGCCACAAACGCATAAATTGACTTAAGGGGAACCAACTTTCTCATATGTAAGTTTTCCTAACAGTTTCAGTCAGTATTACTCGCTTTTTTCCTTGAGACAACCACTCTAAAATCAAACCATACATAGCTCTTTAGCAAAGACATTTATTAATCGTTATTAGCCATCACCAGCAAATATCCAGTAAAAATCACTGAAATGTTACGCATTTTCATAATAATGGAGTCCAATTATATGCCCACAGACCTCAGGCCCGTCCTTTTTATGCTTATCTCTACTTTCAGCCTGTCGTTCAATGGCCTATTGGGAAAACTGTTAACCGACAGTTTTAGCACCGAGGTGTTAGGATTTTTGAGATTTTTCCTGCCTGCCACTATTATGCTTATGATGTTAAAAGCTTCCGGCTGGGTCGTCCCCGATAAGCACAATAGCCGACCAATCATCATCCGTGCCCTATGTGTCGTCGGCAGTCAACTCTGCTTTTTAGCTGCGTTAAACGAATTAACTCTGGTCGAGAGTGTGGTGCTATTTAGTACCGGGCCACTGTTTATACCTGTGTTAGAAAAAGTGATGTATCGCACCCCTATCCAAGGTTTAACACTATTTTGCCTAACAATGACCTTTACAGGGGTTCTGCTTCAAGCTGGGGACCCATCCGGTATCGAGTTACGACCAGAGCTATTCATCGGTTTGGCGGCCGGTGGATTCAATGCCCTATCGCAAGTAACCTTGTTCAAAGGGGCGAAGTCTGATCTGCCGCCAGCAGCGCTTAACGGTTGGTGCTTTATGCTCGCCGCTTTTATATTGCTGCCTGTTGCCGCAGTGCGGATTGTGTCATCAGACAGCTTCGTTATTCCGTCTAACCCTTTTAATGCTCACCTTTTAATGGTTATGCTGACAGTCTTAGCTATCAGTATTGTCAGCACTCAAATGTTCCGTGCTAAAGCATATAAGTTGGTCTCCACCGGCTCACAGCTTGCACCGCTGATTTTCACCAATTTACTCTTTGCGATTATTTGGCAAATGAGTTTTTTCAATGAAACACTCGAAACCAACAAGGTCGCGGGGATCAGCCTCATTGTTCTGGCAACCATCATCAATACCTTCGGCCCTAGATGGGTACAGCAGCACCGAGCGGTTACCCACTAAAACAAAAAATCCCCTGTACAGGGGATTTCCATATTCAATTTAAGTCTTGATACTAGTCACCATAAATATCAAAACTGAAGTATTTTGCGGCGATCTTGTCATACGCCCCATTAACGCGAATAGTCGCGACAGCTTGATTAAACTTATAATTCAGTTATTTACACAAAAATGCGATTGAATTTTTCTTTTTTCAATCACATTTCGGACAACTCTGTCATCGAGCTTTCAATCTTGAGTCATCTCACTGTCATCTGCACTTCCAATAATGACCGACCGCCTAAGTAGACACTTACCTCTGTTAATTTGGGCAAAAAACACGCTATGCATTAATCATTATGGAGACTGCTTGAATGTTACGGCAGCAACGCTTAGAAAGACTCATCCAACGCGCCCAATCGTTCCCTTTGTGTATTGCCCATCGTGGCGCCAGTGGCCACAAGCTGGAAAACACCCTTGAGGCCTTTGATTACGCGGCCAAACTAAACGCTGAAATGTGGGAAATAGATGTCCGCTTAACAGCAGACGGGGTTTGTGTCGTCAGCCATGATGATAGCCTGGAACACACGGCAGGTATCGACGCGAACATATCGGAACTCACCTACGAACAACTCCAGCAGTATTCACTTTATAATGGAGAATGCGTCCCGACATTCCATCAAGTCCTTACGCTCGCCGTGGCCACCGATAGTGGCCTGTACATCGAACTCAAAGGCGAAGGTGCAGGCCTCGAAGTCCTTCGCATTTTAGAAGAAACACCTTATGACCAGGTTACAATCGGCAGTTTTGTTGCACAATGGATAGCGGAACTGGATGAGTGCGGAGCAAACTATCCGCTTTCAGTTCTTGTTCGGATTGATGAATGCCCATTCGAGCAAGCAACAAAAGCAAAAGCCGACATGATCCATTTATGTTGGGAGCAAGCATCAGAAACCCCGCATGAATATCTGACCCCAGAGTTCTTCGTCAAAGCCGAAGCACGCAACCTTCCTGTGGTGATCTGGCATGAAGAACGTCCTAGCGAAATAGCAAAGCTCATCCAGATGCCAGTGATTGGGATTTGCTCTGATTTGCCTGAACTTATCACCGGCTACCGCCCCCACCAAACCAACCCTATCGAACTGGTTCTTCACCGCGGGGCGAATGATGTCACACCAGAAAATACCAAAGCCAGTGCGACCATGGGTTACCGAATGGGTGCAAAAGTCATCGAGTTAGATCTCAACACCAGTGCTGACGGTCAATTAATGGTGATCCATGATCCTACTGCAGACCGTACCACCAGCCTGTCTGGTCATATTCGGGATCTCAGTAGCCAGCAGTTGCTCAATTGTGATGCTGGCAGTTGGTATAATCCGAGTTTTGACGATCAATATGTCAGCCTATTTGCTGAGTTTCTAGAACTTGCCAACCAACATGACGGTCAACTCTATGTCGAACTCAAAGATGCAGATGTGCACCAGGTAATTGCGGCAGCATGCCAACATAACGCCCTTGAACGCTGCTTCTTTTGGAGCTTCAACAATGACTACTTAGCCCAACTAAGCACGCATTATCCAGAAGTAAAGCTAATGAAACGCAGGCAGGACTTTGAGTCTTTGCAACACATCATTGAGGCTGGCACACCCGCTATCGTCGAGTATGACTATTTGATTGATAACTTAAATGAATTCAGCCTATGTCGCGATTTGGGCATTAAAACATTGTTACGATATCCCGATGCCAATATTGATAAATGGGTAGCGCTAATCAAGCTACAACCTGATATGGTCAATATCGACCACCCTTTTGCTTTTAGTAAAGCTTACCGCCAGTGGGAACAAGAGCAAGAGCTGCAAATTAAGAGTTAGGTATTACATGAAAAACGAATTATTACATCGCTATAGCTTTGCCTGCCAATTGGCACGAGAAGCAGGTTCACTGGCCTTGAACTATCAAAACCAGCTCAAGGAAGAAGGTCTTGCCGTAGATGTCAAAGGCAAGCAGGATTTCGTCAGCATTGCCGATCGAGAAACGGAAAATTTCATCCGACAGCAACTTGCAGCTAACTTTCCTGAAGATAACTTTCTGGGAGAAGAAAGTGGGGAAACAACCCACACAGATACAAAAGCTGACTCCGGAACTTGGGTTGTCGACCCCATTGATGGCACAACCAATTTCCTTCGCAAGCAGCCAATGTGGTGTGTGTCTATAGCGTATGTCATCAATGACGAGCCGGTAATTGGTGCAATCTATGACCCATGCCATGATGAGTTATTTTCAGCTATCAAAGGCGAAGGAGCATGGCTAAACGATAAGCGCCTAGCTATCGACCGCGATAATCAAGATGTTGTCGGTTTGGTCGACCTCGGCTACTCAGCCAAAATGCCGTTGGAAAATTACCTGAGTACTATGCAGCGCTTGCTGGATAATGGCATAGAACACCGCCGTCACGGCTCTGCTGCTCTTGGGCTTGCCCATGTCGCATCGGGGCAGTTTGATGGCTTCCGTGAAGATTTCATAAACGCCTGGGATATCATGGCCGGTATTGTGATACTTCGAGAAGCGGGCGCAGACGTTCTGGTCGAAAAAGTGAAAGGCGGCTATGCCATCCAAGCAAGTATTCCGGCATTGACGGATTTGCTCAGAGGCTAACGCGACCTTTCTGACTAAGCGGGCATAAAAAAAACAGTCACCCAATGTTATCGAACATCCGGTGACTGTTTTTTATTCAGTTATCTCAATTTAAAGGGACTAGCTAGCTTTTACTGGCTCTGCTGAAGCTTGTTCAGCTGCTTGCTCACTCTCTTTCGCATAGCGATTAGCCAAGATCGCACAGTAGAAGATCTGGATTTGGTGGTAGAACATAATTGGTAGCAGCATCATACCCAACATAGGGTTAGCTCCGAAAATCACTTTGGCCATCGGTACACCGGCCGCCAACGTTTTCTTGGTTCCGCAAAAAACAGCCGCTATTTCATCTTCACGATTAAACCCTGCCTTGCGAGCGACCCACTGCATACTGTGCACTACCACCAACAATATCAGGGTGGTGAAAAGCAAGGTCAACGCCAGAGTGCTGATAGCAAAGTCTGACCAAATCCCATCTTTCACCGAGTCACTAAAGGCGTTGAACACGATAAGCAAAATCACCCATTTGTCGATTTTATTGATAATTGCTTTACGTTTTTCCAAAAACTTAAGCAACACAGGACGTAACAGTTGTCCAACGATCATTGGCAAAAGCAGCATTGAAGAAATGGATATTACGGTATCAATGATGTCCATCTCGACACCTTCCATCCCCATAAACCACTGGATCAGCAATGGAGTAATCAACACACCCAAGACACTGGACAGTGATGCATTAAAGATTGCTCCTGGCACATTCCCCTTTGCTGCGCTGGTCATCGCGACCGATGAAGAGATTGTGCTTGGCAACACGAACAAATAACAGAAACCAAAAGCCAATGCGGCAGGCATCATGGCATGGAAAACATCACCGAATAAAAGCCAGAGAAAAGGGTAGGCAATAAAGGTCGCGCTCTGAACAAAGAGGTGTAACTTCCAGTTGGTGATACCGGCTTTAATGGCCTGGGGCGATAATCCAATGCCATGCAGGAAGAAAATAATCGCAATCCCCACAGCGGTGACTTGGTCCAAATGTAGTAAACCACCCGATTGACCCACAGAGGGCATAAGGGCAGCCAGCGCAACCGCGACTAGCATTCCAGTTAGGAACCATTCTTTTTTAAAGTAACTGATAACTCTTTTAATCACATTTTCACCTTTCATACTTGCATGCCATTTGGAGAAGCACACCAAACAACTTGCCATCCATTGGCAACGTTTAGGTAATAGGATACGCTGGTGAAAACTTCCTGCTATCGCAAAGGAGATAACTTTTGTCGATTACAAGACAAAGTGGCCCATTATATTCCCAGCAGGGTATTCAACTAAGCCTTTCTTAGCCCAAAAACAAAGGGAGACTGTCACGGTGAAACAGGCGCACAACAATAGTCAAAGACAACATAGGCATGTCCCCCTACTTAAAGAGCTTCCCCGACCCGTTTATGCCCGGGTAGAAAGCTGGCAACAGTCCGGTAGCCAAACCCATTGGCATACCCATGGCTGGGGCCAGTGGTCCTATGCATCAGAAGGGATGCTCATCGTCCATACCCGCAAAGGCCATTATGTCGCCCCTCCTCAGTTTGCGATTTGGATTCCCGAAGGGATTGAGCACAAAGTCATTTCCAATGGCGCAGCACAAATGCGAAGCCTGTATATCGAAACCACATCACTCCCCGAGAAAGAATGGCAAGAACCAAGAGTGTGTAGTATTACCCCCTTGGTACGAGAGCTCACCCTTCAGTTTTGTGAGCTTCCTACTGACTACAGCATCGCTAACGCCGATGGCCGGTTGGCGCAGGTACTTGTCGATCAAATAGCTTGCCTTCCACCAGCCGCAACTCAGTTAACAATACCCAATGATAAACGCCTTGCCACACTCGCTGAGCTTTTGCAGGCGCACCCCGAAGAGCCAAGAGACATTGAACAGCTCGGAAAGCTCGTTGGCCTATCAGGACGGAGTGTAAGTAGGCTTTTTAAGCAACAGACGGGGTTGACGTTCCAACAATGGCGCCAACGGGCTAGATTACTTGAAGCCTTGAACCGATTAGAATCAGGTGCGCCAGTCACTCGAGCCTCTATCGAATGTGGTTACGACTCCGTCTCTGCTTTTGTCTCCATATTCAAAAAACAATTTGGCGTCACACCAGGTAAATACCTACGCAAGGAGTAATGCGATTTACTCAGCGTCCTGGGAATATCCCAACTAGTGAAATCGCATTATCCGTATTAGTCTTTAAATACTTCACAGTAAAAGGCAGACACGATGACGACCAGCAAGGAAATCCACTGGCCTGAATATTACCACCCAAAAAATGCGCAGTTGCATGTGAGAAACGAAACACTGATACCCGCTCAAGCCAATACTGTCTGGTCATGTCTCGTGCACGCACCTTGCTGGCCCCAGTGGGGGCGCGCCAAAACATCAGTACAAATTATCAATGGCGACGGTATAGAGCTGCACAAAGGCACTATCTTTAATTGGAGAACACGAGCCCTGCATTTTGATTGTACGGTGGTTGAATATATTCCTCATGAGCGGATCGCCTGGAAAGGCAAGTGTGGTGATGTCGATATGTACCATGCCTGGCTGATCGAGCCCACCGATGATGGTTGTATTATCAAAACAGAGTCCACCCAACGTGGTGGGATGACTTGGCTAACTAAATACTTCACCAGCCGAAATATTCATTCCTATCACAGAAAGTGGCTAGACGAGCTTCAAAAACAGCCTGAGTGTAAAAAACGGCGCACAACTTATACCAATCGAGATAAGTAGCAGCTCAAGTATTAATGTAGGTTGGTATTAGTTCCAATGCCTTCGTTCTATCATGTACCTGTTGCTAACGTCTAAAAACCCAGCCCTGCCTCATCGAAAAAAAACATTAATTTCATATTGTTAGGAAAGCTGTCTCCCTAAACCTCAAATAAACCATGAACGATTGTTCAAAATTAACCTTGAACAGTCGTTCAATTGGTTCTATATTGTTTTCAACACAGTGGTATTTATTACTTAATACGAGAGAAAACCATGACAGCATTTACTATCCACAACATTGACACAGCTCCTGAAGCCAGCAAAGCTCGTTTAGAGGCAGCGCAAAAACAAAACGGTATGATCCCAAATTTGTATGGTGTATTAGCAGAGTCTCCGAATACATTCGAAGCCTATCAAACGTTGCATCAACTCTTCGTCAACAGCTCATTTGATGCAGAAGAGCTGACAGTGGTGTGGCAAAGCATCAACGTCGAACATGAATGTACTTACTGTGTTCCTGCCCACACAGGTATCGCCCACTCTATGAAAGTAGATCCAAAATTAACCGACGCCCTTCGAAATGAAGAAGCGATGCCGACCGAAAAGCTCCAAGTACTGCGTGATACGACACTAAGTATCGTTCGCAACCGCGGTAATATTTCTGATGCAGAGCTTGAGACATTCTATGCTGCCGGTTACGGCCACCAACAAGTACTAGAAATTATTTTGGGCCTATCACAAAAAGTGATCAGCAATTATGTTAATCACGTTGCCAAAACCCCTGTTGACGATGTATTTAAGAAATTTGCTTGGCAAAAATAGAGAATCTGAAACAAGGAGCCCGAAAATGACTAAGAAAATTAAACTCGATATTATTTCCGACGTAGTTTGCCCGTGGTGCCTTGTCGGCTACAAGCACCTAGAAGCAGCAATCACCGAGCTCGGCATTCAAGATAGCATCGAGATTGAATGGCAGCCGTTTGAGCTCAACCCTGATATGCCTGCAGAAGGCGAAAATCTGCGCGTACATATCACAAAGAAATATGGTTCGACGCCAGAAGAAAGCCAGCAGGCCCGAGCAAGAATTGCCCAGCTTGGTGCTGAGTACGGCTTCATTTTCAACTATTTTGATGACATGAAAATGGTCAACACGCTGGATGCCCATGTCTTGCTGGAATTTGCCAAGGAATGCGGTAAGCAAACGGCTTTAAAGATGCGTTTATTCGGTGCTTTTTTCAGTGAGCAGAAAGATGTCTCCGACCGACAAGTCTTGCTCGAAGCAGTCGCTAACCTAGGTTTGGACAAACAAGCTGCCCAAGCAAGGCTGGAGAATGCTGTTCATCGCGAAGAAATCCGCTCACAGGAGGCATACTGGCAACAACTAGGCGTGTCAGCGGTTCCTACCGTAGTGTTCAATCGCACCAGCGCGCTAACCGGAGCTCAGGAAGTAGACACCTATAAGCAAGTACTTACTGAGCTTATAAGCGAACTAAATAATTAAGTGCCTGCTCGTTTATCTATGGGAGGAGGCAGTATAAGCGGGAGGCTAGAATGTTTTACCTAACCATTCCTCACTGTTTGCCCCGATAACACATTCATTGTTGACGCGCATGGCAAGCCGTTGCTGACACCGAGAGGAAACATCCGTAAACCCTTTTTTTGGCAACGTGCGAACTGATTCAATCAAAGCTTTCCAATGCGGTTGCTCTTGAACAGCCAAGGTGTAGTAAACCCATTTACCTTGTTTTTCCTGCGTCAATAGCCCTGCCTTGTAAAGCATTTTAAGATTACGTGAGGCGTTGTATTGACTGTCACCAGTCACATCCATGGCTTCAGCAACAGTAATTCTTTGATCAACATGAACCAGTAACCAAAACAAACGAAGCCGATGGGGTTCCGCTAATGCCTTCAAGGCATCAATGTATTGTTCTTCCATTATTTATGTTGTTGTTTCTTAAGACTAGCAACCATTATAGCGATTCCAATCAAGAATACGATTCCTGAATGGGTAGCATGAAAAGCAAGCGATTGAGCATCTGCACCGCTAAACAGTGCAATCCAAAAGATCGGACAAAAAAAACCAAGCAAAGCAATGTTTCTACCCGCTTTGGTTTGCTCAGATATTTGGCCACCTTTAATCAACACAGAAAACGCTTTGATAATGTGGCTATAAGCACACCACTTACTCAGACCGGATACTATACTTTTCATTCACTTACTTCCATTTCGCTATTATATAAGAGCAATCTCAACTCAAACATATGATCACTTGCGCATTTATGCAAGTATTGATGGTGTAACCTGTGATATAAAAAACGATCATTCTCTTCTTAACCCCTCCTTAACCCACCTACTTGCTATCTTGCCGCTATCATCACGGAGACAAGAACCATGACAACCCGATACGCTATATTACCTTTGATTTTTGCCGGCTTAATGGCTAAAACAGTGAAGATAATCATGTAAGCACAATTTCTGATATCGGCCGCTGCAGCGTTGGGTTACGGGATATTATTCGCTACTGTCATCACGCTGTTACTGACTCCATCTCTCCTGTTGATCCAATGTGAAGTCAAAGCTGGATTGATGAAACTCAAAACACGAATATTCAACGGCACATCAACCGAGCAAACAGCCTAAAGATAAGCTAAGTTAACTTTATTATTCAGAGAGTAAGAGGTAACAATGAAAACGGACACACTACAATTAATGTTGGTCGAAGATGATATAGATCTCGCCGCCGCGATTGTTGATTACCTCGAACTCGAAGATATTCAGTGTGACCACGCGGCTAATGGTCTATCAGGCCTAAATCTGATCAAAAATCATGATTATGATGTCGTCATTCTCGATTTGAACCTTCCGAAAATGAACGGGCTGGAGGTCTGTGAGCAGCTACGACAACAAGGCATTGATGTCCCCGTATTGATGCTCACCGCTCGTGATACCTTGGATGATAAGCTCGCAGGTTTTTCCAAAGGGGCCGATGACTACCTCGTTAAGCCCTTCGCCATGGAAGAGTTGATTATTCGAGCTCAAGTACTGTCACGTCGCCGCAGTGGCCAAGTCAGTAAACTGATCATTGCCGATCTGGAACTCAATACTCAACAACAAACCGCCAAACGCAACTCGCTACCATTAAAGCTGTCGCCAATCGGCTTCAAGATCCTCGATACGCTAATGCGTGCCAGTCCCAACCCGGTATCGAGAGAAAAGCTCATCCAAAGCGTTTGGGGAGAGGAGCAACCCGACAGCAACAGCTTGAAAGTCCATATGTTTAATCTCAGAAAGATGGTTGATGGCCAGTCAGAGATCAAGCTTATCCATACCCTGGTAGGTAAGGGTTTTGTGTTAAAGAGCGAGAAGCCGGCATGAAAATAAGACCTAGCCTGCGGCTTCATTTTCTCCTTGCTATGCTGTTGACCGGCACCATAACCATTATTGCAATGTCAGCAGTCAGTCTTAGCTACTTTTTTTCCGGCATGGATTTGGCGATGAGTGGCATGATGCATTCACAGGCCTTCCAACAAGATATCCGTGATGGTCAGCCACAACAAATACGCAATATCAATGTCGCGAGCCGCTGGGAAGATCTCCCTATATCCATTCGGCAAAACCTTGATCAAAAAGATCTTGTCGAAGGTGAGTTACTCAAGAAAATCGAAGGAATACCGTTAATTGAACACCCAAAAGCTGGCTACTTTGCGATGAAAGCTACCGAAGAGGGTGAAACGCGCTATATTTCAATGACCTTCCCGGAAAAGCCCCCCGAGCACCTTCCGCCCCGCGCTTCTCGCCAGTTTGTTTACCTCATTCTCACCGCTTGCTTAGCGATTATTATTTTTGCGTCGATATTAGTCTTCACCCTGCGTGGAGTAGCCACTCCGGTTGAAGCCCTCAAGGACTGGGCAAAAAGCCTTAATAAAGAAAAGTTATCTCTGCCTGTTCCTGACTTCCATTTTGGTGAACTCAACACCTTGGCAAACATCATTCAAAGCAGCTTATCATCGGTACAAGAAAGTCTAGACAGAGAACAGCGCTTCCTTGGTTATGCCAGCCATGAATTACGGACCCCCATAGCGGTTACACGCACCAACGCCGAGTTGTTGCGCAAGATGATAATAAAAGGCGTCGATAACAAAAAACAAATTGATGTGCTGGATCGCATCGAACGTGCCGGATTCACCATGACCAACCTCACTGAGACCCTGCTATGGCTAAATCGCCAGGAAGAAAAGGCGCTGCCAACCCAGAACATAATTATCGGAGAGTTAACCCAACAAATTACTCAGGAGCTGAATTACCTGCTTGGCGGTAAATCGGTTGATGTTGAGATGCGTACTGACAACACGTATAACCAACAGCCAGAGTCACTCTGCCGGATTATCATTTCAAACCTGATCCGTAATGCTTTCCAGCATACCAATGATGGCAAAGTCGAGATCCTTCAGTCCGGCCACCAGCTTACGATCATCAATAAAAATCACTCCGCGCAGCATACCGCGGATGATCTTGGTTTTGGTTTGGGTCTGGAATTAACAGAACGGCTGATAAAACAATATGGCTGGCAATATGACTCTATTGAACTTGAGTCCGGCAGAAAGGTTAGAGTGCAATTTAATGCCCTAAATGAACACCAAAAATGAAATAGGTTCGAGCTTAATCAACAACCACCTCGCCAACGAGGTGGTTGTACAGTGAAATGGGAGTCAACTACGGTTTAAGCTTCAACACATCATCAATGTCGCTGCCACTGTGACGCTCAGGTACTTGCTCCCACTCTTCCCCCCAAGTACGGTTGACCATTTTTCCGCGCTGTACTGCAGAGCGGGCATCAATCTCTTTGGCCCAGCGCACCAAATGGGTGTACTGCTCGACCTGCAGGAATTCAGCAGCATCATACAACTTGCCAAGCACCAAGTTGCCATACCACGGCCAAATAGCCATGTCTGCAATAGTGTATTCATCACCGCCAATAAACGCATTATTGGCTAACTGCTTATCGAGCACATCAAGCTGACGCTTGGCTTCCATGGTGAAACGATCAATCGGGTATTCAAACTTCTCAGGTGCATAAGCATAAAAATGGCCAAAGCCACCTCCAAGATAAGGAGCAGAGCCTTGAAGCCAGAACAACCAGTTCATGACTTTGGTTTTTGCTTCAAGATCGCTTGGCAGAAAATGACCGAATTTTTCTGCAAGATACAGCAGGATACCGCCAGATTCGAAGACGTTGATCGGTTTTTCAAGCGAATAATCAACCAGGGCCGGGATTTTGGAGTTTGGGTTAACGCCAACAAACCCTGATGAAAACTGATCGCCCTCGCCTATTCGAATCAAATGGGCGTCATACTCTGCTTCTGAAACACCAGCAGCCAGTAACTCTTCCAGCATGATCGTTACTTTCTGGCCGTTAGGTGTACCCATAGAGTAAAGCTGCAGCGGATGGGAGCCGACAGGCAATACCTGCTCATGCCTCGCACCTGAATCAGGACGATTAATACTCGCCCATTCTCCACCGTTTTCACTGTCATATGTCCAGACTTTAGGTGGGTTATACTGTGTTCCCATTCGTTATTCCTCGCATCTATCATTACTGGGCGCTACCCAAACTCAGTCACTTTGGCAAGGCCATGAACAACCGTTCAAAATTAAAGTTAGCTAAGGTAAAAAAGGAATGCAAGGACTTTGAACGAATGTTCACAAATCGTTATTTATTCGCAGGTCTACTCGCTCTATTAACGGCAATGGCGCACTATGCTTTCTTATAAGACTCCGGCGTTAGCGTCCGCAAAATTTGCGCTATTGTGCTAATTTGGCTGCTACTATTAGAATGGAATTTTACTTAGCGGGTAGTATCGATTAATGGATTTGTCTAACGCGCGGGCACTTTGATAATAATGCAACCTTAACCTGAAGGTGCACGATATGATTGGCAAAGGATATAAGGAATACATTACATCGGCTCAAACAAGAGATGCACGGACCTTTGATATCATAATAATCGGCTCGGGTACCGGAGGACTCAGTGCAGCATCCTTTTTAGCCCAAGCAGGAAAGCGCGTACTGCTGCTGGAACAACACAACGTACTTGGGGGATATACCCATACGTTTGGCCGCAAGGGATATACCTGGGATGTCGGTTTGCACTACGTGGGCCAAGCTCATATCGAGGGAACCGTGTTAAACAAAGTCTTTCGCTATATATCGAAAGATCAGCTCAAGTGGGCTCCCCTTGATGACATTTATGACCGGGCGGTCTTTGGCAATGACGAATACATGTTCCCCAGAGGACGGGAAAACCTCAAGGCCAAGCTAAAGCAATATTTCCCTACAAAACAGGATATGGCCTCAATCGATAAATACTTCGCGCTACTCGATGAAGCCCAAAAGCTCGGTAGCGGTTATTATATTGAAAAAACCCTTCCCCCATTACTATCAGCACTCTTCGGCGGCTTTCTTCGCCGCAGCACACTCAAATTCTCCGACAAAACCACATTAGAAGTATTAAGGGGCATTACTGACAACCCCAAACTGATTGGCGTACTGACCTGCCAATATGGCGATTACGGTTTAGAGCCTTCTAAGAGCAGTTTTTACATGCATGCACTGCTTGCCAATCACTATATCGATGGGGCCGCTTACCCGGTTGGCGGGGCATCGAAAATCGCCGAATGTATTGTTCCGATAATTGAGCAGTCGGGAGGGGTGGCTTTAACCCAGGCCGATGTGAGTAAAATTATCGTCGAGCAAAACAGAGCTGTTGGCGTTCGCATGAATGACGGTGAAGCGTTCTACGCCAATGCGATTGTCAGCGCAACAGGTATTGTGAGCACCTACTGCTGCTTGCTGCCTGATGACGTTCGCCAGAAATATCAGCTAAACAAACTGATTAACAAGCTGGAACCTGCCACGGCTCATGCCGGATTATATATAGGCATCAAAGAGTCACCCGTAACGCTTAATTTACCCAAATGCAATTACTGGATTTTTCCCCAGCAGTACGATCATGACCGAGGGCGAGCAGAGTACAAGGATTTTTCCTCCATGCTTCCAGTCTCATTTGTCTCATTCCCTTGGGCAAAAGATCCCGCCGCCGAGCAGACACACCCCGGACGAAGCACCGCCGAAGTGGTGATTTTGGTGCCCTATAAGTGGTTTGCTCTATGGGAAAACACCACATGGCAGAAACGCGGCGAAGAATATAAAGCGCTCAAGGAACACTTGGCGCAACAAATGTTAGAGCAGCTGTACCGTGTGGCGCCTCAACTGGAAGGCAAAGTCGATTATTATGAGGTCTCTACCCCGCTCAGTACGCGTCATTTTTCCCACCATGAACAAGGTGAGATCTATGGCATTGCCCATTCGCCGCAACGTTTCCGGCAAAAATTTCTGCGCATTCATACGCCGGTATCCAACCTATTTCTATCGGGACAGGATGTCATGACGGCGAGTATCGCGGGGGGGACTATGGCAGGGCTGCTTTGCGCGTCGACAATTTTAAAGAAAAACCTACTATGGACAGTCAACAAAACAATCAGATAGACCTCAATCAGCGTATTGCCATCCTAGGGGCTGGCTCAGCAGGGCTCAGTGCCGCAGAAGCCCTGAAGCAAAAAGGCTACAAGCACGTCAAGCTCTTCGAGCGCACGGATCATGCAGGCGGAAAATGTCTGAGTGTCAAGATCGCCTCAAAAACCTACGAACTTGGGGCGGGCATTGTCACGGAGAATAACACCGTCCCTCTCCGGCTGGCTAAGCAATATGGCATCCCAATCGAACAGGCTCATTTTGGCCAAAGTATTTTCGTCAACAAAAACGGTCAGCAAATCCCCACGCAGTCACTGGCGCTCAAACTCAAAGTGTTATGGCAGCTGTTTTTCCGCTACCGGCGCATTCTAGGGCAATACAAAGAGCTAGAATCCCCCGGGTTTCACCATCTTTCCCCAGCGATTACGTTGCCATTCGACCAATTTGCCAAAGATAAAAAAATTACCGACTTAGCCAATATCTTCAGTTTGTTTCTCTCCGGTTTTGGCTATTGTTACTCTGATCATGTGCCAACGGCTTATGTTCTGAAATACGTCAATTGGAAAACCATTGTGGCTTACTTGAAAAACCAAGTTTATGTCTTTCCACAAGGTATTCAGGGATTATGGACGCGTGTCGCGAGGGAGCATGATGTTCGATTTAAGGCTGATATCACCCACATTAACCGAGCCGAAACCATAACAATTACGACAAAAGCTGGAGCAGAAGAATTTGATAAGCTTATTGTGACAACGCCACTGGATGAGACGGCGTTATTTATGGACTTAAGTCTTCAAGAGCAGGCGCTATTTGAAAAAATCATGTATCTGGATTATCAGACCATTCTTTGCACAGTTAACAACTTCGTTGAAAAGACTGGCTACGTACCAGAGAACTTTATTAGAGAGCGAGAAGGGCACCCCGTTTTCTGGTACTACAGGCAAGCCGGACACCCCATCTATTCTTTTTATGTGCTAACCGATAAAAACATCAGCGAAAACGAAGTCACCGAGAATCTTGGAAGGTTTGTCCACCAGATGGGTGGAGAGATAAAATCTGTTCATCAATTCATTCATTGGAAATACTTCCCCCATGTCGAAACCGATGAGATGAACAATGGCTTTTATGACAAGCTCGATAAAATACAAGGTAGCCAGCACACCTACTACGCCGGCGAGCTTCTCAACTTTAGCTGCGTGGGCTTCACCTGTGAATATGCCGAATACATCGTAAACAGGTACTTTTAATGATGCCTGATAACCGCCATAACCTTATCAGCCGACCAACAGTATTCCATAGAGGTACACCATAGGGTATACCCCATAACAATTACCAATAAAAAAGGGACCTAAAATAAGATCCCTTCACCTATCAAACTATAGTCAGATAGCTTTACTAAAATGGCTTTCTTGCAACTGTGCCTAAATAACCAATAGGAGTTACCAGCAGGCGTTAAATGCTTCCACATACGCTTTGGCATTGTTTCGAATTTCATCAGCCGTCATACCCGGCTTGTACAGTGCAGCGCCCAACCCAAAACCTTGAGCACCCAGTTCAGTATATGGCTTCATGCTATCAACACTTGGGCTAACCCCCCCCACCGGTAAGCAAATCGTCTCTGGTGGTAATACAGACTTCAGCGCTTTAAAGCCTGAAGTGCCAAGCATGGTAACCGGAAACAGCTTAAGGCCCGTCGCTCCTGCAGCTAAAGCTGCAAACGCTTCAGTTGGTGTAACAACACCCGGGAATGTCGCACAGCCTGCTTCGACCGACATTTTGACGACGTCTTCCTGGAAATTCGGCGTTACCACAAGGTTAGCGCCAGTGTCGATCACCTGTTGGGCAAGTTCTGGCGTTGTGACGGTACCTGCACCGATATAGTAATTGCTGCCAAAATGATCCACCAACTTCTTAATACTCACTAGTGCATCAGGGCTATTTAACGGGACTTCAATCATGGTGAAGCCCTCTTCAATCAGCACCTGTGTAACACTGATCACTTCTTCAGGAGTAACACCACGAATGATCGCCACAAGAGGCAAGTTATCAGCTAGATTAAATGGTTTAGTTGTCATTGTTCATTACCCCTTGGATTGCAGCCATTCCGGCAATGAAACATTCATCGCCATTTATATATGTTGATTCGATATCAAGAGCCTGACAGGCAAGTTGGTAGCGGTCGCACAGCTTGCTTCCCCCAACTAGATACACCTGCTTAGTGCCATGTAAAGATAGGGCTTGAAGCTCATTACCAATTAATACACCGGATAGATAATCCAACACTTCTTCACCAGCGATGTTGTTAAACAAGCGATGAGTACGTGCCATAAACAAAGTATTAGTTAGCTGTTCAGCTTGCCCTTCGCTAACCCCTTTAAGGAAAGCCGACTTGTCGCTTAACGCACCAGACTCAGGTAGACCTCGTCCAAGAATCGTATGCTTTGAAATCACGGAAAACAGCTCGCCAGTCATGTATGACGAAAAAGCTGTCAACTCACCTTTATTGAACACCGCATGCTTACTATGGGTGCCTGGCATCACGGCGACCAAGTCACTCATACCTGTCAGTTTCGCCAGACCAAACAACTGTACCTCTTCACCTCGCATTACATCGAACAGACCCTGATCCGTTTGATGACTGACGCCCGGTACAATTGTTGCTGTTGCCCCCCATGGCAACCCAAAACGATAGGTTTTATCACCAAGTTGCTGGGCACTGACTGAAGTCGGTACATAATCGACATTGGCCCAGCCTTGCTGGGATCCCACCATGCCCGCCATAAAAATCGGCAGGTCTTTATATTCGGCTAGCCAGCCTGACAACACATTTTCCAGCTCAATAGCGAACTCGCCTTCCTTTACCTGCAACAGGCCCAGCGACAACTCAACCTTATCAAGTACGTCACCTTGCTCACCCATCGCAAAGGCACGAAAGTTCGTCGTTCCCCAATCAATAACAAGCCAATGTGCCGGTATTTGTTTTTTTGTCATTCGATAAGATCCCTACCACAGCCCCGCAAGAGCGGGGCATAAAATTAAAATTAAGAGAGTTAATTGATCTTATAGCGATCGATGATTTCGCGATTCACATCGACACCGATACCCGGTTTAGTCGAAATCTGTACCTTGCCTTCAACCATTTTGATGCCATCACAAATGAGATCCTTGCGGAACGGATGCGATGATTGATCATATTCCAGCATTGGTTCGATAGGGTTAAGCGACAGTGGTGCTGCTGGTAGTGAGGCAATAAACTGCAATGAAGCCGCGATACCGATACCGGACCCCCAAACATGTGGGATCATGCGCGTATTGTTCGCCTGTGCCATTGCTGCGATTTTCTTGCACTCAGTGATACCGCCAGAAGAACACAGATCCGGTTGGATAATGTCCAACGCATTGCTTTCAAGCCACGGGCGGTAACCCGTTTTGCCGAATACTTGCTCACCGGCAGCAATATAGGTTTTCGATAGATTTTTGATCTGCTGATAGCCTTCAAGATCTTCCGGCGCCAGCAGCTCTTCGAGAAAATACGGATTGTATTCTTCCGTTTCTTTGATAATGCGACGCGCAGCCCCGACACTATAGGCACCATTGGCATCCGCCATAATCTTCACATCCTCACCTACCGCTTCGCGAATGGCACGGATCAGGGCAACGTCTTCTTCGATACCAAAACCGATCTTCAGCTTGAATGCGCCAAAGCCTGATTCAACATGGCGGTGTGCTTCTTCAATCGAGTCTTGCGGGTAAGTAGCCCCTTCAACACGATAGAAGCCAGTCGCGTATGGCGTCACTTCCTTACGGAAAGCACCACCAATCAGTTTGTGGATCGGTTGGTTAAGCGCCTTACCCATAATGTCCCACAATGCGATATCAACACCGCTGATGGCATTGACCGCCGAGCCGCCTTGGCCATACGGACGGGTCAAGTTGTACATCTCTTCCCAAAGTACTTCGACATCAAACGGGTCACGGTTAAGCAGCAAAGGTTTGAAAGCATGCTCGATGAAAGCTGCAGCAATATGCGGAGGCTGTAAGCCATGACACAACGCTTCACCAAACCCAGTGATCCCTTCATCTGTCACTATTTCCACAATCAGTGAGCTACGGTTATGTACCCAACCTTGTGAGAAATAAAACGGTTGCTCCAGCGGTACAGATATCGCGTGAGGAATAACGTCAATAATTTTCATAGTGCTACCTTTTTAAATCAGTGCCAGAGACAGTTGTGGAATGAAGATGACAAACATCAGGGCAATCAACATCGCGACGAAGAACGGTAAAATAGCTTTCGACAAGCGCTCCACGGAGATCCCCGAGACACTCGAACCGACAAACAAATTCAAGCCAAGCGGCGGGGTGATAAATCCGATAGCCAATGTCACGACCATGATGATACCAATGTGAACCGGATTGAATCCGAACAGCATGGCAACCGGCACCAGTATTGGTGTCAAGATGATGATGGCGGCAACGGTTTCCATGAAACAGCCCACAACAAGCAGGAGTGCAACCATCAGCAGAATAAAGACAATCTTGCTGTCAGAGAACGCCAGCATCGCATTGGCAATTTGAGTTGGAATTTGCTCAAGCGCAAGGTACTTACCGAACGCGGTCGCCGTGCCCACAATAAGTAGAACGATCACCGAGGTCAGAACAGATTTAGTGAAAATCTGAGGCAAATCCTTAAACGTAATTTCCTTATAAACAAACAGACTAACAACCAAGCCATAGACCACAGCGACCACACTAGCTTCGGTCGGCGTGAAGATACCGCCGTAGATACCACCAAGAATGATAACCGGGATAAGCAGCGCCAACTGGGCATGCTTAAGTTGCTCAAAGACTTCTTTCAGCGAGAAAGGTTCGTCAGAGCCTTTATAGCCTTTCTTCTTCGAGTAAATGTAAGCCCAGACAATCAAACAGAATGTGACTAATAGGCCAGGTACAACACCGGCAATAAACAGATCGCCAATTGAAGTGCTTGCTGACACACCGTACATCACCATAGGGATACTTGGCGGGATCATGACACCAATCGCACCCGCAGCGGTTACAACGGCTGTCGCGAAACCTCGGTCATAACCGTATTTGATCATCGCAGGGATCATGATGCCGCCAACCGCTGCTACCGTTGCAGGTCCTGAGCCTGAAATTGCGGCGAAGAACATGCAAGTGATGATCGACGCGATGGCAAAACCACCAGTGATGTTTTTCACTAACGAGTTGGCAAAGTTCACCAAACGTTGTGAAATACCACCACTTCCCATGATGTCACCGGCCAAGATGAAAAACGGCACTGCCATGATTGGGAAAGAATCAACAGAGGTAATAAGTGTGCTTACCAGGAAATCAACACTCAGGTTTCCTGTTGAAAGAATCGTTACCAAGGTAGCGATCCCCAATGCGATAGCAATCGGCACGGTATAGATCACCAAGAAGGCAAAGGTTGAAAATAGAATAAATATAGACATGCTTCCCTACCTTATTCGCTGATTTTGATTTGATCTAACTTGATTGCATCAAGTTCATCAAAGGTGATAATCATCTGCTGAATCAAACGAAATGACGTCAATCCAAATCCAACAGGCCCTGCCAAATATACAATCCACATTGGCAATCCAAGTGCTGGAGACGTTTGGCCAAGGTGAAAAAGCTCCAACACCATTTGAGTTGAATGGAAAAGAATAAAGCATGAGAATGCAAAGAACACTAAGTCAGACAGTAAAGACAAGTATTTCTTTTCTTTATCATCCAACAACATTGCAATTGCATCAATTTTAATATGGCTTTTACGCGAAGCTGCGAAACTCACACCAATATAAACCAACCAAATAAAGCAATAGCGAGCAAGTTCTTCCGTCCAAGACACAGAAATATCTAATGTTCGCGTAACAACCTGAGTAAATATCGCAATAACCATGACCGCGAGTAAAATACAGGCCAGTGTATTTTCTAAATATTTGTCTAACCATTTAATCATAAGGTTTTCCTTATTCCGCCTAGCGGTTATATTCGCCAAGCGGAAATACCGATAGAGTGGCTTATTTCAGTTACTGAACTGCTGATTCTTTTTCAGCTTTGGCAATCTCTTTAGTGAAT
This sequence comes from Photobacterium sp. DNB22_13_2, assembly GCF_052873915.1. Lineage (NCBI taxonomy): Bacteria > Pseudomonadati > Pseudomonadota > Gammaproteobacteria > Vibrionales > Vibrionaceae > Photobacterium > Photobacterium sp. DNB22_13_2. The sequence continues at coordinate 254,208 of NZ_JBNNXU010000007.1, read as the reverse complement.
GAATCAATGATATCGCCACCGATTACATCACGGTATTTATCAACCACAGATTCAGTCGCCTTGCGGAACTCACTTCGTGCTTCCGGTGTCAGTTCAGTGACCTGCATATTGGCCTTAATGGTATCTAGGCTATCGTTATTTACACGGCGGTTAACTTCACGTTGGTAATCCCCAGCCTCAACAGCAGCCTGACGTACTGCCGCTTGATCATGAGCGCTTAGTTTGTTCCAGCTAGCTTCACTAAATATCAGTACCAACGGTGTGTATACGTGGCCTGTATCGGTCATTTGCTTCTGTACTTCATACAAGTTGTTCAGTGCAATATTCGGGTAAGGGTTTTCCTGCCCATCCACGGTCCCTTGCTGAAGTGCGGTAAACAGTTCATTGAATGCCATTGGCGTTGGCGTTGCACCTAGCGCCTTCCAGGCATCGAGATGAAGTGGGCTTTCCATGGTACGCACTTTCAAGCCTTTTACATCATCAACGTTTGTCACTGTACGGCGAGAGTTGGTTAGATGGCGAAAACCATTTTCCCAGAAATCCAGACCAATCAAACGGCGTGATTGCAGCATATCAAGCATGCCATCAGCGAAATCACTGCGTAATACTTTATCGGCTACCGCTTCATTCGGAATCATAAAAGGAAGGTCAAAAACATTATATTCCGGATAAAAGTTTGCTAGCGGCGCAGTAGAGGGAATGGATACATCCAGTGTCCCCAATTGCAGCATTTCAATCGCCGCTCGGTCATCACCTAATTGCGCAGAAGGATAAATATCAACAGTTAAATCTGTTGTTTTTTCAACAAGCTCCTTAAATTTGCTTGCCCCATCATAAATAGGGTGCTGTGTATTAGAGCTCATACTAAAACGTAATGTTTTAATTTGGGACTCACAGGCTAAATTTGCGGTAGTTGTTGAATTATTGCCATTCGTTACAATAGCTGAGCCAATAATGGAGGCGATAAAAAGCCCACCAATGGCTAGAATTTTACCCGATCTAGACATAGCATCTTCCTAATAGGTCTTCTTATATAACGATAGTTCGTTATTTGTAGAGGTTAATTCAGTTGTTCAGATATCTTCTGACTATATGATTTTATTAAGGGAATAAGTGCCTGCATTCTTTCATCAGACATATATTCTTTAATACTGGTAACGGAAATAGCAGCAATAACATTGTTATATTTATTACGGATTGGGACTGCTACACATCGTACGAGATCTTCATTATCTTCAAGATCAAAGCTGTAATCATTTTTAGAGTACTCTTCCATCCGAGACAGCATGGCTTCTAGGTCAACATCTGTTTGTTTTTTGATAAGACGTTGCCACTCCATTTTCGGCATATCAACCATCAGCGCTTTGCCAATGCCGGTCGCCGCCATCGACAATCGGTCACCCACTTGAGAGCGCAATTGAATTGCCCTTTCACCTGGAATCTTATCCAGATAGAAGATCTCATCCTCATCTTTAATCCCAAGGTGCACGGTATCTTGTGTTTCTTCGGCCAAGGCCCGTAGAAAAGGTTTAGCGATTTCTTTTAGTGGCATGTCCTGCTGGGCACGGATCCCAAGCTGGATCATCTTGGTGCCCAAAACTAGGCCGATCCCTTTCACTTCTCGGATATAACGGGCTTCAATCAAACCCTGCAATATGCGGTGTACTGTCGATTTCGGCAAATCCAGCAACTCGCAAATGTCTTTCAATTGACGGTGGCCATCAGCAATAGCATCGATAACCGCGATAGCTTTATTTAATGCTTGATTGCCTTGTTTTGAACTCATACTCACCCCCAACTTCTGATGGGATAAATAATAGCGTGCAGGAATGCTAGAAAATGTGACGATGCTCAACGTTCCATTTCGCGGAACACGGTTCCCATATAGTGGAACTTTTGCTGGATTGTGAACGAAATACAGTGAATATGTGACTCATTGCATTTTGTTTCCCCACAGAGACAACCTTACTTTTACCTCTTATTTATTAGTACTTTACTCCAAATTGATATAATTATTTATAAACACCACTAGCGACGCAAACGATTGCGTTGTATATTCCCTGCCGCAGAACATTAAGCGCTTAAGCTAAATACAAGGATCACCCCATGCTATCGCAATCTAAAAAAGTGTTATTCACCATTGGTGCACTACTACTTTCAACTGTCGCAACGGCTTCAACCGTGAAGAGCGTAACCGTCCCATCACACGAGGCACCAAAGCAGCCAATTCTTATTCAAGGTCCAATGCCTATCGAGGCAGAGTACTTCGCTGACTTGCTTAAGAATGTTCGCATCGAACACAGCGGTAACTTCACTTTCTATATTGGGATGCTTAACGACTACCCAATCGTAGTGACCAAAACCAGCAAAGGTGTAGAGAACACGGCAGCGGCCACTGCGATTGCGATTGAGCGCTACAACCCTCGTGCCATCATTAACCAAGGTACTTCTGGCGGCCACGACAAGTCACTCAATGTTGGTGACATTGTTCTAGGTAAGCGCTCCTTTAACGCCGGTAACTTCAAAACACCTCGTCTTGCTGAAGGTGAAGGCTCGCACCCAATGGATTGGATTCCTATGGATGTGATGGCATCTGAAAGCAGCGCAGGTGAAGGTGATGCCGCAGTCGACGCAGAAAAAGTCCGCTACTATGCAGGTAACGAAGATCTACTGGCTTCTGCTCATGCGGTCAAGGAAACGCACAAGCGCGGTAAAGTCGTTGAAGGGACTATCGCTTCAGCAAACTTCTGGAATAATGAAATCGACCGTATGAATTGGCTACACGAAAACTACGGCACTAGCGTTGAAGAAATGGAAACCGCTTCTGCAGCAATGATGGCTGAAGCCTACAAAGTACCCTTCCTAGGTGTTCGCATTCTATCTAACAACCTGACCAACGGTGGCAAGTACGACCCATCAACAGCGACGGACAACCAGAAATTCGTGAAAAACGTTGTATTGCACTACATCTCAACTCTGAAATAATTCGTTATTCATGAACGTCAAAGAGCCTCCTTGTGAGGCTCTTTTTGAAGCTTTTGAAATAATAGAAGGCCCTATTTAGTCCTCGATTCCCGGTGTTGACTCCCTGACAAATAGTTCACTAGGAATATTCATTGCAAGTTGCATTAAGGGTTGCTGCTTAACCAAAGTATCAATCCGAATTAACGCCTCTTCCCCCATACGTGAATAAGGTAATTCAACGGATGATAGTTGTGGTTCAAGCTCACGACCATGGCTGGCGTTATCATACCCCATCACTGCAATGTCTTTACCTACCTTTAAGCCTGACTCTTTTATCGCCTGATAACATCCCATCGCCATATAATCACTGCAACAGAAGATAGCCTCAGGTCGATTGGGTAACGCCAAAAGCTCGAGTGTTTGCTTATAAGCTTTATTCAACGACCAATCTCCCTCAACAATATAAGCCGACTTTGGCACTAAATTGTGATCAATGAGCGCTTGCTTATAGCCTTCAGATCGCTGAGTAGAGCATTCCATCCAAGATTCACCCGTAATAATGGCGATATTCTTATAGCCTTGGTTGACCAAATGCTCTGTTGCTACGTAACCACCATGCAAATCTGCGGGCAAAATTGAGGGAAGTGATGGGTTATTTTTCGCACTGCAGTTCAACAGTACCATAGGTAAATCAGTTTTAATCTTTAGTGTTAGATCGCGTCGAGTTACTGACGAGGCGTAGATTACCCCGACGTATGTTTGGTTACAGCTAATCTCTGCCTGAATCTGTCGCTCAAGGTTGGGGTTATTACCAAAATAAAAAGTCGAAATAAGATAGTTATATTCCCAAGCAGAGTTCCAGATAACACTGATTGCATCCATGAAAGGGTCATGATCGGAAATAGAATCCAGTATAAGGGCTATCTTCTTCGGTTCCTGGCTTCGTGCAAGTGATGTCTTTTTGGCATAACCGAGTTCATCGGCAGCTGACAACACCTTATTTCGAGTTTCATCAGAAATCTGAATCGATTGAGATTGGTTGAGTACCAAGGATACCGTTGTTTGAGAGACATTGGCGGCTCGGGCGATATCCATCATTGTTACTTTCTTTGCCATGTTTTACTTCATTATGCCCGCAAATATAGGGAAACTTTACCATAAACTCCTAGCCTTAGCATGCTCTAGCCTCCCCCTCTCAGTCAAAGCAATATATCGTCAGCGATAAATACACGTTAGCCTTGCCGCATGCATTACCAAGCAAAGTATTCGAATATCCGAACGGCACGACTAATAATATTAGTAAAGAAGATTTAGCCATACAATCACAAAAACTCCATAAAAAACCGATCAAACATTGAATACAATGTGCTTTCGGTCTCATCATTACTAATTTTCCGTGTCAATCTCGTGACAAAAGTCATAAATGCACAACTAATATTTTGCTTGATATGACTAATATTATTAGTATCTCGATATCAACTTAGTAAAACAAGAACATCGCAGGCAGAAGTCTCCCTTCACTGTGTCAATCATTAATGGAGTTACAATGAATACTGACTCGAACAAAATAGCCATGGCAAAAATATGCCTAGCCTACTTTTTCTATAATTTTTTCTGGTCACTGAGTTCCGGCTCACTGTTTGCGGTATGGCTTAACGACCGAATTGGTATCGACGGTTCACAAATCGGTGTTTTATTTGGTCTACAGACTGGTCTTGCAGTACTGTTCAAGCCGGCATTTGGCTACATGCTAGACAAGCTAGGGCTGAAAAAGCACCTGATGTATTTCATTGCAGCACTTAGCTTGTTAATCGGACCTTTCTATATCTATGTTTACGGGCCACTATTGTCGGACCCATCAACATTTAAGTTTGGTGTTCTTTTCGGCGCCATCTATCTTGGCTTACTTTTCCAAGCCGGTAGCGGTGTTATCGCATCCTATAGTGAGCGTTTTGCTCGTTGCCACGACTACGATTTCGGCCTTGTTAATGGTTTCGGTATTGCAGCATGGGGCTTATCAGCCATCCTTGCAGGCTTCCTTTACAACATTAACCCTAATCTGATTTTCGTTGCTTGTAGTGTTGCTGCTGCATTGATGCTCATATTCATTGCAACTCTTAAAGTAAAACATCTGGATAATGCAGATAACCATGTTATTTCAGCAGAAAAAATTGAAAAGAAAGATGTTATCAAACTACTGAAGAACCCTAAAATGTGGGCGTTCATGACTTACGCCGGCACTATATCCGTCGTATTCTGGACATCTATGTCTCAGTTTACCCGTTACTTTGTCAGCTTTTTCGAGACCCAAGAGCAAGGCATCACCTTCAGCTCCAACATGGATGGTATCTCCGCTTTCTTCCTGTTCTTTGTCAGTGCAAGCGTGCCATTTGTTATCAAGAAGATTGGTGCTAAAGGCAGCCTTATCCTAACCGCATTTGGTATCACCTCGTTTCTGCTAATCATTGGTTATGCCGGTTTAGGTGAGAAGAACCTCTACATGGCAGTCTTTGCCAAACTGTTGTTCGGCGTCGTAAACCCACTACTTATCGTTTCTGTGTTCGCCTATATTGCTGAACAGTTTGACAAGAAGGTGAACTCATTTACCTACATGTTCGGTTTCCAGGTCATCAATAACATCTTTACGGCCATTGCCGCCCCAGTCATGGGAGTAATGTACGATACCCATGGTTTTGCCTGGAGTTACATTTACTTCGGTCTATTTGCCGGTGCTGCAACCATCATGGCCTTCTTCACACTTAGCAATAAAAAATCAGTCACGTTAACTAAAGATAAAGATCTAGTGGCAGCTTAAGCATCAAATACAAAAGGGGCAGTTAGCTGCCCCTTTTGTACATTAATTTATAAAACAAACACAACTTGCATCATATGAGGTTTTACTGTGTCTACTTCAATTATTGAACCTACACAACGTGTGTCTTCCCTCAAAGAAAAGCGTCTATTCAATTTTAATTGTGAATCATTGCCAAGTGAGCTCACCTTTCTACATACTGATGCGTTCATTACCCCAACAGGTGACGAAAAATACGCGGTGAAGATCATCAGTCATGCCAAAGATAATTTTTATACCGCAACCAATATCGAACCGGCAGCACCATGGGATTGGAGCCAACTCCCTAACTTCAGCTTCGCTTTCGATGCATCAAACCTAACGAGTCACTCAACTCAAGTATTCATCAATATCTTCAATACTCAGGGTGAAATGCACAGCCGCTCCATCACCATTCCAGCCTGTCGTAAGGCTAAAACCTACATCACAGAGTTGAAGGGCGATTGCTTAAAAGGTAAAACCAACCATTACTCAGGTTTACGCTCCAATCCCGCACCTTTTGATACCCCCTATGAATACGCCACTTGGATGTGGGGATCTATCAATATGAGCCTGAGCAGCATCTGTAAGATTGAACTCAGTATTCACGGTTCATTACTTGATCATGAGCTTATCCTAGGTAATTTTCGCCTGATCATGTCACCATCAGTTAACCCTGATTATCTCACTGGTATCATTGATGAATTCGGTCAAAATGCCAATGTGGATTATGTACAAAAAATTCACTCTGAATCTGAATTATTAACCCTTCGTGATAATGAACTAGAAGCGTTAAAAGAAGGCAAAATGCCTCAACGTTCAACATTCAGTGGTTATACCGGTGATCAGCGTTATGAAGCCACTGGGTATTTCCGAACCCAGAAAATTGCGGGCAAATGGTCATTGATTGATCCTGAAGGCTACCCGTATTTCGCAACTGGCATCGACATAATCCGCCTTGCCAATGCCTACACCATGACAGGAGTTGATTACGATCATTCAAAAATTGAGCAACGCCAAGCCGATGACCTTACCCCTGAAGACTCAATTGAAAAGGTAACTGTTTCCACTGCAGCAAAGGAAACTGCCTTTACAGCCAGTGACGTACGCAGAAACTGCTTTAACTGGCTTCCAAGTTACGACGAACCACTGGCTGAACACTACGGTTACATGCGCGAACTGTGGGAAGGACCGACAGCACAAGGTGAAACCTTCAGTTTTTATGCTGCTAACCTTCAGCGTAAATATGGTGAGAATTACCGTCAAACTTGGAGTGAAGTTACCATCGACAGGATGCTTAACTGGGGTTTCACTTGTTTAGGTAACTGGGCCGCCCCCGAATTTTACCGCAACGAAAAAATCCCTTTCTTTGCCAATGGCTGGATTATCGGCGACTTCAAGACCGTCAGCAGTGGCGATGATTTCTGGACCGCATTACCCGATCCCTTTGATCCTGAGTTCGAGCAACGTGCCATCGCGACCGTCAAGCAGGTCAAAGCCGAGATCATGGACTCTCCTTGGTGTGTCGGTGTCTTCATCGACAACGAAAAAAGCTGGGGCCGTATGGGGACGATTGAAGGCCAATATGGTATTCCGATCCATACTCTAAGTCGTAATGCTGCAGAGTCACCGACCAAAGCGGTCTTTATGACTGTATTAAAAGGTAAGTACCATACCATTGAAGCATTGAACCAGAGTTGGTCAACCAACTTTGACTGTTGGGAAACAATAGAACAAGGCATTAAAGGATTAGATCATAACCAAGCTCAGCTTGATGATTACGGCCTCTTACTTGAAACATATGCTTCAGAGTATTTCCGCATTGTAGCTAAAGCCGTCAAGTCAGAACTGCCTAACCACCTCTACCTAGGTGCCCGCTTTGCCGATTGGGGAATGACACCGCAAGTGGTTCGAGCTTGCGCCAAACATGCCGATGTAGTGAGTTATAACTACTACAAAGAAGGCTTACACCCAGAACCTTGGAAATTCCTGGAAGAAATCGATAAGCCAAGCATCATTGGTGAGTTCCATTTTGGCGCCCGTGATACGGGTTTCTTCCACCCAGGGTTAGTTTCAGCAGAAAGCCAAGATGAGCGTGGTGAAATGTATGAGCGCTATGTCCAAAGTGTGATTGATAACCCGTATTTTGTCGGCTGTCACTACTTCCAATATATCGATTCACCGATCACCGGTCGTTCTTTTGATGGTGAGAACTACAACATCGGCTTTGTTTCGGTAACTGATGTGCCTTATAACGGAATGGTTAATTCTGCCAAGACAATTAACAGCGCATTATATCAGAAACGATTCAACCCAAAAGCTAAGTAAATATTAGACATTAATACCCTGGCCTTTTAATAGGTCAGGGACACCTGTATCTGCTTTTATATTTTCACCATTTTAATTTTAGAATGTTATTTAACAAGGATTGATAATGGAAACAAAATTATTAAAGTTCGCCATCATTTCAAGTTGTATATCATTTGCCATTTCGGCCAATGCAAATGAAGGAGGATTTACATTTAACGGCTATGCGAAAGGCGGCATTGGAATTACCAACGACGATATCCTAAGTCCTGGCGGCTATAATTGGGCTAACAATGGAATGAATATTTTCCGTTTAGCCGGCAATACCTATACCAACTCCTCTGGCGGCCGATTAGGTAACGAAGCTAATTGGCTTGAGTTACATTTGGGTTATGATTGGGAACAGAAAAATGACATGAATTGGGCCATAAAGTCGAACATTGTTCATGGCGATGGCGGGTTGGCTCTGGATGAACTTGCTATACAAAGCAACGGCATTATTCAGTCTAACCCTGAAGCCGTAATCTGGGCTGGTAAACGTTATTATAACCGTGTAGAAACCTTCCTTACCGATTCGCAGTCTATGTCCAATGATGGATTAGGTTTTGGCCTTGAAAACTACGATCTTGGCTTTGGTAAGCTGCATCTGGGCGTCAGCCGGAATATCTATGAAGAAGCACCTGAGGATGGTGCTGGTGAACTGGTCGCTTTCACCAGTTCGCTTTCCTTTATCGAGCTGACAGACAACCTCACACTTAACCTTTATGCCAATTATGGCACTCCTATGGGACCAGACTCAGAAAACAAAACCGACGATAAGCCTGATGCTTATCAGCTAGCATCAAAGTTATTGCTGTTAAGTAATACAGGTTATGACGAGCTCTTCATCCGCTATTCGAAGAATGCGTCAGGTTCGATGACCCGAAGCTGGGAAGCTTTACCAGACTATCAAATAGGTGGCTTTTGGCAGGGCGTACACTCAGTTACAGACAACTATACTCTCTCTTATATCTGGCAACATGAAACAGCAAGTTTTGACGAAGGGGCACGCCAGCGAGCTGACACTCGTGTCAAAGACTCCCATTGGAATGCCTTTGTTGCCCGCAACAGTTACACCTGGAACGAGCGCACATCAACTGAATTGGAATTAGGCTACGAGTTTATCGACATTACTGCTGTCGATTCATCGCAAGACGGCACAAATTCAGGATACAAAGTGACCCTATCGCAAAACCTTCACATTGCTAGCGACTTCTGGGAACGTCCTGTCATTCGCTTCTTTGTTACCTATGCCGAGCAAGATGTTGAAACTTTAGCTTATGACCGCTGGGATATAGATCTTGATGGTGGCGTTAAAACTGGGAAAACAGACGCACTAACCGTCGGTGCACAATTTGAGGCTTGGTGGTAATCATCTATAAGGTAGCCTGAAAGGTTGCCTTTTAAATCTATAAAAGGAGTAGCAATGCAAGCTCAAAAAAAACAAATAGCAATTTTACTTTCATCTATTGTAATAACAGGCATGGGGAATTCCGCTGTTGCCGATATAAAAGGCACACATATATTAAATGATGAAATAACTGAAAGTTCAAAAAAGCCGAATAATTTTATTGAACTACAACCTACGAATGCACATCACGCAAAAGTAAGTAGAGATAAGAGTCTTCATTCTCCTCATCAACCTTATTTCGAAATGTCATTCGATGCTGTTACCAATGAAGATAAAAATACACTTTGGCCAAGTGTGAAATTCGCACCTAACGTAGGAGCATGGAACTGGAATGACAAAGGAAGTTTAAAATTAGATATCACCAACCCAACAGATCAACCTGCAAATATCATTCTGAAGCTTGTCGATAGTACAGGTCAGATGGGGGCAACAAACAACCAACTCAATTATGCCGTGATGATTGAGTCAGGGAAAACAAAAACTGCTGAAATGCTATTCAACGGCAGTAAACGGCAACTCGATAACTATTGGGGAGGTGAACAGATCGACCTCAGGCAACTTGTAGAGTTCCAGTTCTATATTCAAGGACCAGCCGATAAGCAGACAGTCATAATCAATAATATGGAGCTAATAGATGCATCAGGCGACTTCATTACAGCTGATGAGCGAATCATCGACGCAGGTCCTGTACCAACTTTGGCATTAATCGATGACTTCAGTGGCGATAAAACTTCCGACCTGATAAAGCCATCCCTGAGCACGGCAACGATTAAGCCGCAGACTCAACCAGGGCAAAAACGCCTCACTGTCACCTTTCCTGCAACAGAAGATTACCCTAATATCACGTTTCAACCCGATGAACCGTGGAATTGGTCTGAGCACGGCAATTTCAACCTTGCACTTGATATTGAAAACCCAACCAACGAAGTCATTCAACTTTTTGTTCGAGTAGATCAAGCCAAAAATACGGAATCAGGCGGAACCGCAGATGGCGTGACCGATAGTATGTCTGGCTATGTCACTTTAAAACCAAATAGTGACGGTACTTATTACTTAGCACCGGGCCAGTCATCGGGAGCGATGACATCAGGTTTACGAAGCGAGCCACCTAAACTATCCTATGACGCTCACGCCATCAGCTTTGGTTGGGGAGAAACCAAACTTGACACCAGTCAAATTCACAGTATTCAGCTATACCTACAAAACCCAATTAAAGATGCAGAAATAGCAGTTAGATCTATCCGGCTCATTCCTGATCTTGATTCTGAGATAACCCGATACAAGAACATCGTTGATCAATATGGACAATTTACAGGCGATGAATGGCCTGAGAAGATTCACTCTGATGAGCAATTAATACGTGCTGGACAAAAAGCACTGAAAACGTTGGGTAACGCTTCCCCTATGGCAGATCGTTGCAAGTATGGTGGATGGAAGCAAGGACCCAAGCTAGATGGAACCGGTTTTTTTAGAACGACAAAAATCGACGGAAAATGGACATTGGTTGACCCAGAGGGTTGCCTCTTTTTCATGACCGGTCTTGATAACGTCCGCATGGACGATACGGTCACTATAACAGGTATAGATTACGATGATGCTAACTCTAAAGCTCCAGTGGTTGCTTCAGAGCTTCGTCATTCCATGTTCGAGTGGCTACCAGAGCAGAGCGATCCGCTTGCGGTTAATTATGACTACGCACCCTTTGTCCATTCAGGAGCGCTAAAGCAAGGGGAGGTATTTAGTTTCTACCGTGCCAACCTAATGCGCAAATTTGATACCGATAAACACCAAGCAATGCAGGTTTGGAAAGATGTTACTCTTGATCGCATGAACGACTGGGGATTCACCACACTAGGTAACTGGATCGACCCAATGTTCTACGGCAGTGAGCGAATCGCCTATCAGGTCCATGGATGGATCAATGGCAACCATAAACGGATCAGCACTGGCAATGACTATTGGGGCCCTATCCATGATCCATTTGATCCGGAGTTCATCAATAGCGCTAAGGCCATGGCTCAAGAAGTCGCCTCAAAAGTCTCAGTCAATGATCCATGGCTCGTGGGTGTGTTTGTCGATAACGAAATCAGTTGGGGCAATGTAATGAATGAAGCCAACCATTTCGGTCTTATCGTCAATACACTTAGCTATAGTAGCCAGGAAAGTCCTGCCAAAGCCGCCTTTAGCCAAAGTCTTAAAACAAAGTATTCGACTATTAAGGCGCTGAACCAAGCTTGGCAAACTGGTATCAAATCATGGGACAGCTTCGATCTTTCATTTAACCACCGCTCTGCGCTCACCGATGGAATGCGGGAAGATTACTCCGATTTGTTGCAAATGTTATCTGAACAATACTTCTCTATCGTTCAGGCTGAAGTGAAAAGAGTACTACCGAATCACCTCTACCTTGGTGCTCGTTTCGCCGATTGGGGCGTCACTCCCGAAATAGCCCGTGGCGCTGCAAAGTATGTTGATGTGATGAGTTACAACTTGTATGCCAATGACCTAGACGACAGTAAAAAAGCACATTGGAAAGACTTGCTACCCGAGTTGGACAAACCAAGCATGATTGGTGAATTCCACTTTGGAGCCACCGACACCGGGTTGTTCCATGGCGGAATCATAACCGTCGCCGATCAATCTGAACGGGCAAAGATGTACACTCATTACATGGATAGTGTCGTGAATAATCCATACTTTGTCGGAGCCCATTGGTTTCAATACCTTGATTCCCCTGCAACAGGGCGAGCTTGGGACGGTGAGAACTACAACATAGGCTTTGTTACTGTGGCTGATGAACCTTATGTTGAAATAATTAAGGCAGCGAAACAGTTTAATGCCGAGCTTTACGATAAAAGGTTTAAAGGGTAACAACTGAAAAGGCAACAAAAGGGGCCAAAATACTGGCCTCTTTTTTCATCTTAAGATACTTATGAACAACCAGCAGTCGTCGATTCACGGGCATAAAGCTCACTCGGTAAATTAATAGAACGCTGAAGTAGTGGCTGTTGCTTAATTAAAGCATCGATTCGAAGGATCGCCTCTTCCCCCATTTTTGAATAGGGTAACTCCACCGAAGATAACTTAGGCTCCAACTCCAAACCTAAAGGTGCATTGTCATATCCAACAACGGCAATATCCTGCCCGACCTTAAAGCCCTGCTCCTTGATAGCCTGATAACACCCCATTGCCATATAATCACTAAAGCAGAAAATCGCATCAGGACGATTGGGCAACGCTAGCAACTGCAATGTTTTCTGATAAGCACTTTTTAACGACCAGTCACCTTCAACTTGATATTCCTTTTTAGGGATCATTTGGTTATCGATAAGCGCTTGATTGAATCCTGCAAGTCGCTGCTGGGTCGCTTCCATCCATGTTTCACCAAGAATAGCAGCAATTTTACTGTACCCCTGATTGATAAGGTGCTCCACCGCTTTATAACCACCATGCAAATCGGCAGGCATTATAGATGCCAACGACTCGTCGACACTGGTGCAGTTTAACAGTACAACGGGCAAGTCCGCCTTAATTTTTACTTCAATCTCTTTGCGTGTCACAGATGAAGCATAAATAATTCCAACATAGGAATTATTACAATTAATTTCAGCCTGAATCTGCTTTTCTAAATTGGGATTATTCCCTGAATAAAAGGTCGAGATAAAGTAATCATTCTCCCAGCCTGCATCCCATATTGTATTAATCGCATCGATAAAAGGGTCATGATCAGAAACAGAATCCAGAATGAGTGCTATTTTTTTAGGTTCATCATACTTATGAGTCGTCGCTCTTTTAGAGTACCCCAACTCATTAGCCACTAATAACACCTTGTCTCTGGTTTCATCAGAGATTTGTACAGCATTTGAGCCATTCAATACTAACGACACCGTCGTTTGAGAAACACTCGCCTCCCTTGCGATATCTATCATTGTAACTTTTTTTGCCATCTTTACTTCATATTCCAAATTAAACCGAAAAGCCCGGCACAGAAGCCGGGCAAAACGATTACACACTAATACAACTCATAACCCATGAGTTCATGAATCAGGTTGGCACTTTCTCAGCACTGACCGCTTTTATCTTGATATATAAAATTGGAACAATAAACATCAACACGCAACTATTGCCTATTACTATTGATGAATCATTTATTTCCAATCCATATACAATCCAAAGTGAAACACCTAGAAAAAACATAATATACATAGGTAATGAAATTCCCGATGTATCCCTTGTCTTTAAGGTTTTCAACGCTTGTGGAATAAACGATACGGTCGTGAAAAAGGCAGCAATTAAACCAATGCTGATCATCAACCTTCTCCTTACATTGCCGCTTCCAAAATACGCTTAGACCAGGTCAAGTCAAGATCACCGGTTTCAGACAATGCGGTCATGTTATGTTTTTCTAACAGGCCAAGAACTGGCTCAACATCCTTGAAGGTGTAGCCATAGTCAGAGAAACGGGTCTTAAGGCCAAGGGCGCGGAAGAATTCTTCTGTCTTATCAATTGCAGCATCGATCTTTTCGTCATCAGTACCTTCAGTAATGTCCCATACGCGCTCAGCATACTGCAGAAGCTTCGCCGCTTTCTGTTCTTTCCGTACACGCCACAATGCAGGCATGATAATCACAAGGCTCGGTGCATGGGCAATACCAAACAGTGACGTTACTTCATGGCCAATCATGTGGGTAGCAAAATCTACAGGCACACCAGAGCCAATAAGACCGTTCAATGCCATGGTTGAACACCACATTAAGTTGGCACGGGCATCATAGTTTTCAGGCTGTTCCAGGTTATCTTGCGCCACTTCCACGATAGTTCGCATGATGCCTTCCGCTGTACGGTCCTGAAAACGCCCCTCCGCAGGATAAGTCACATATTGTTCAGCTGTATGGATAAAGCTATCAGCAATACCGTTAGCAATTTGCGACTTTGGCAAGGTAAATGTATAGGTTGGGTCAAGAACTGAAAACGCAGGATAGGCGAACGGTGATGAAATACCGAGCTTGTCTTCACCGTGACTAATAACCGCATGCGGGTTCATTTCAGACCCCGTTGCAGGCAAGGTTACAACTGTTCCCACAGGAATCGACTGTGTAATGCGTTCATCCGTCATTGGGGTGATATGTAGGATGTCGGCTTCATTATCGATAAATGCTTTATTGTGTGCTGCAAGTGAGATGAACTTTGCACCATCCATTGTTGAACCTCCACCCACAGCAAGGATAAAGTTCACTTTTTCTTGACGGACAATTTCTACCGCTTCCATTAGAATTTCAAACTTTGGATTAGATTGAATCTTATCAAATTTAATCACTTCATTTGAAATAGTGGACAGAACTTTATCCAGCGTTCCGATTTTCTCAATGATTGAGTCATATACCACCAGCACTTTTGCATCTTCTGGGATATAGTTTGCCATGCTTTTAGCTGCCCCTTCACCAAACAAAATTCGAGTTGGGTTAGAGAAGTCAAAATTAATCATATTTGCCTCATTAATTAGAGTTTTGGAAAGTGCCAGCACTTAGGATTTGACGTTTTACTTTGTATTTGCAGATGAAGTTCCAATTCCAGCTTGGATCGTATTTGTGGCAAAGGCCCCAAACACCCATCCCCGGAGATTGAACCAGATTATCTGGGTTTGAGTCACGGTAAAGACCAACAGCCTCTGGAGCCCCTTTAATATGGGACATAATTTGAAAATTCAGCCCATCCTCTGCAAATTGAATGGTATTTTTCTCTGGCCCATCGGTAGTAATTAACGAAGCGATGCCGCCATTATGGTGCCACACAGCGACTTCGTGGCCACTGTTGCTAATTGGATTCAGATCCGACCGCTCATAAGGCCCCCAAATGTTGTCAGCAATAGCAACACCGTGCTTAATTTCACGTCCGCCCATATTCATGCTCTCCCCCATTGTCTCCCCTTTGTAATACAGGAAGAATTTACCGTTGAAAAACAAGAGGCATGGATCATGAACTTTATGGCTGTCAAAGCTTCCTTTCTTTTTAACAATGAAACGATTGTCTTCTTCACCTTCCCACTCACCATCCATTGTCGGTGACAAGATTGGCGCATCAGACTTCTTCCATGGACCAAACGGTGAGCTTGCTTCTGCAATGGCAATATGCTCGAACTGTCGGTTAACGTAGGGGTATTTAACCGTTTGGTACACTAAGTAATAACGCCCCTCATGCACTAAGATTTCAGGCGTAAAGCATGAACGATCGTCATAAGCCCCTTCCGACCCTCGTTCAATAGCAACCCCTTGCTCTTGCCAGTATTCACCGTCTTCGGAAGTTGCATGCCATACTTCGGTAAGATCCCACGGAAAAACTTTGTCTTCTTTGTTATCCGAACCAAAACCGACTGTTTCGCCCTCTCCCTTGGTATACCAGCAATGATAAAGCTCTTCGACTTTAATGACGGCAGACGGGTCACGGCGAATAATACCTTCTTCGAAAGCGAAATCGCCTTTCAGTGGCTCAACATCAAACTCAATCAACCACTCTGGTCCGCGTTGATCGTAACCCCGCTCGATTGCACGCTGACTAGCAAGACTCAGTTTTTTAGCCATTATTGTTCCTCGATTTACATGTACCCAGGTTAACCTGAATTTTAAATTAGTTAATTTACTAATAATATTAGCCAAATGATACACTAATATTATTAGCTTACATTGAACTGCATCACACTTTGGGGGCTGATAATCGTATTCTCACAATCAAACGCCATCAATTCGCGACCAACTCAGCTTCGATGTCTTCAATCGATTTACTTTTCGTTTCAGGCAATACCTTCAGCATGATGATGAGACTGACCAATCCCACAGCACCGTAGCTCAAGAACGTATTGCCGGCACCAAAATGTTCCAACTGCCACGGGAAGAACTGTTGAACAAAGTAACTGGTCAAGCTAGTGATAAGTGCGGCAAAAGGAATGGCTATACTGCGTATTTTATTGGGAAAAATTTCAGAAAAAATCACCCACATTATTGGCCCTATCGAGAAATGGAATGCCCCTAAGAAGACAAAAATACCGAATAGAACGTACGAAGCATTAATATTGATGGCTGACTCAATTATAGGTCCAGTCACCAAAGGCAATTCATTCGGGCTGTATAATTCGGCCAAGTCAGCCTTGAATTCAACATCAGAGGAATAGTGCGTACCAACTAAAGCAGCTAACGGTTCTGTTGGTATTTTCTGTTGCTGCAGGCTTGCCACCGCTTGTTCATCCAATTGATAGGTCGCACTGTGAAACCCGTACCATGAAGAGCCATGGGCGATGACAATCAGTGCTAATCCTGCCAAGGTTAACTTTCGGCGCCCCAGTTTCTCGACAAACAAGATCGCGACAATAGTAAAGCTGACATTGACAATTCCGACGTAAATTGTCTGCATGAAACTGCTTTCGACACTCATCCCAATCTGCTCGAACACGACTGGTGCATAGAACAACACTGCATTGATACCAATGACCTGCTGTGTGATAGCAAAAGCCACGGCAATAAATAGCACCAACCGCATCCTGCGGCTAAATAAGTCTTTGACTTGGCCAAGCAGATTGGTGTTGTCACCCGAGACAGTCTGTCTCACGTTCATGATCAGAGGCTCGATCTCATTGGCTGGTACAATTTTTTTAAATACTTCACGTGCCTCGGTAATGCGCCCTTTGGAAATCAACCAGCGAGGTGATTTCGGCACTTTAACCAACAAGACAATCCAAATAATATTCGGAATTAGCTCGAAACCAAGCATAAATCGCCAAACAGTTTCGGTGGTGACAACATCAATCGCACCGATACTTTTTACTAATAAATAGTTGACAATAAAGGCAACCAAACTACCAATCGTTATCAAAAGTTGGTTAATAGAAACGAACTTACCTCGTTTATCTGCAGGCGCAATTTCGCCGATATACATAGACGATATCGACAATGAACAAAATGCCATTCCTCCTATGAAGCGACCTACTAATAAAACTTCATAACTACTCGCTAACGAAGATATAGTCGAAGACAAAGTGTAAAGACACGCTAGACCAAGCAAGATGTTTTTCCGGCCATATTTATCACACAAACTGCCTGTGATCATTAAAGCAACAATTGCTCCAATGCCTGCGACACCAACCACACTCCCCATTTGCATGCTGCTTAAGCCAAACTGTGCAGTCACATAACGCACCACACCTGATATATTTGCTGCATCCAAACCGAAAACAAAGCCACCAAACGCACTAATCAAAGCATATTGTGTGACTCGCCGATTATGATTTATCGCCATAAAACCCCCAGATGATAGATAAAGCTAATAATATTAGTAATATTTAGTAAAGATACTTCCATACGTATTAGTAAAAAACATCGATGAGGGTCACACTTAGCGATTGAATAGTCAGTAAGGTGGCAAGCAAGCATCAAATCTGAGGGGCTAGTCACGAACAAAAGCAAATAATCGCCCCTCCCTCTGGCTATTCAACAAGGTTACCCTGCTCACACAATCTTAGAAAACAGGATACCTGTGTGATTATTCGTGACGCTTTAACCCAAGTCCGCATGCCAATATACCTGCCAACGTGAACAAAACGACAACAACAAGCATGAGGTCTACATGAAACCTACAGCAGTGGCAGTAATACTCTCAGGTATCCTATTTGGCAGCTTTGCTAACGCCAATGAAAATAACGTTATCCATAACCCTGGTTTTGAAGACAAAGGGTTAGGCTGGAGTTACTGGTTCTCCAATATTCGCAGCGACGGTGCCTATGAAGGGACGTACCGTGGCCGTATCGCAATTGGTGCCGAACACCATATCAGCCAAGTTATCACCGTTCCTGAAACGGCATATTATGACTTGTCAGCTTTCATACAGAGCGACAAGAAAGGCGGGAAGTTTGGTCTGAAGAATCTCGCAGGTGAAGTGTTAGTATTCGATAAATTTGGTAAGAACAAAGAATACTCACTCAATAAGATTAAAAATATTGCGCTTGAGGAGGGAGAAATCTTATCAGTTTATTTCTCAGGCTCCGACCAGAGTGCAGTCAGCATAGATAATGTGTCTTTAACAAAATCGAAAAAAGACAAACAGCCGACGTTCAATCAAATTATTCAGTTCAATGTCGCGGAGCAAACCGGTACCACAACCATTAACCGGAACAAGCAACGCATCGAATTTTCAGTCCCCTTTGCGACAGATATTACCCAACTGAGCATCAGCAATCTTCTCGCATCCGCACAAAGCCAAACCAGTTTACGACAGGGCGATATTGTTGATTTCACAAAACCCGTTTCAGTATATGTGGTCAATGAAAAAGGCAAAGCGGAGAAGTGGAAAGTGACCGCTATCGAGAGCAACAAAGAGGTTACTATTGCATCGTCTAACGAGGAGTTAGAAGACGCCTTTAACTGGGCGATTGATAAAACCAAACAGTTCGTCATGACGGGGCAAGCAGGCCTGCTCAACCGTGACGAAAACAACAATGACGGCAGCGGCACTGCTGATTATATCCCATCGTATTGGGCTGGCTATTTTGACCGTACCGCTTTCTATTCCCGAGACTTCCTTCACCAAGCCAGTGGTGGGTGGTTAGCTGGCTTAGGAGCGGAAAACCTATCGATGTTCCAAACCTTTGCCCGCCACTCTACCGAGCCGCGTAAGTGGTATACCTTGTGGGCAATCAACTTCGACGGTACGCCACACACTATCGATTACCACCACGATGACTACTTTGTTCGCGAAGTACCGGCGCAATTTGAATTTATCGAAAAGGCCTTTGAGCAGTATCGCTGGACGGGTGATGAGCGCTATATTAATGATCCAGACTTATGGCAGTTCTACACAAAAGTATTGACCGACTACATCGCTCTGCATGATGACCAAGAGCCAAATGGTATTGCCGAGGGCTATGGTGGGATCTTCGAGGGATCGGCGACTTACAATGAACGTGGTGAATTCCCAATTGAAGCCGGTGATGGTATCGGTTCACAATACCAAGCGACAGTCGCATACGCTGAAATGCTTAGCGCCCGAGGTGAAGACGCACTTGCGGCTGAATGGGAAGAAAAAGCCACTGAACTCAAGCGTTTCTTCAATGAAGAATGGAGTATAAAAGATCCAGCCAAGCCGAATGACAACTACGTCAATATTATTCAGAAGGCTATGTTCCCTTTAAGTGTTGCTATACTTTTAGTAGGCAATCACGGAGGGAACTCCTATGCTTCAAACAGATTTCCGCAAGCTGGTAAAACTGCTTCCCCAACTGACTGACAATCAGTCAGCATTATTGGAACAGCTCCTAAAAGGAACTGAGCCAACATCTCAAATAATCCATGAACTTGAGCAGCGTATTGTTGAGTCGCCTGAGTGCCCTCACTGCCATAGCTCACTCATTAATCGTCATGGGAAAGTAAATGATATGCAGCGCTACCGTTGCAAGAACTGTTCAAAAACGTTTGTAGCGACAACTGGAACACCACTTGCTCGTTTGAGGTACAAGGAACAATGGGCTCACTACATGAAATGTATGCTCGACAGTAAAGTTCTTCGAGTCTGTGCTAGAGAGTGCAATATCAACTTGAAAACGTCATTTCGATGGCGGCACCGCTTTCTTCAATTACCAGCAACACTAAATGCATCAAAGCTTGAAGGGATAATTGAGGCAGATGAAACACTGTTTCCATATTCAGAGAAAGGCTCAAAAAAGCTAAAGCGCAAACCGAGAAAGCGAGGGATGCGAGCGCTTAAACGTGGCCGCTCTAAAGAAGATTGGGTTCCTGTGTTAACCGTAAGAGATAGAGGGAAACATACTTTCGAATCGGTATTACCCGACGTGAAAGAAGAAACGCTTGTAAATGAACTCAAAGGGAAGCTTGAAAAAGATAGTGTGCTCTGCACCGATGGTCATAAATCTTATATCAGCTTATGCAAAAACAACGACTTAGTTCATAAGCAACTGAATATATCTGCTGGGATTAGAGTTATTGACCAAGTGTTTCACGTTCAAAACGTGAATGCTTACCACAGCCGAACTAAGGAATGGATGAAACGCTTCCATGGAGTAGCAACAAAGTATCTAGCGCATTATCTTGGTTGGCATAGGTATATGGACGTTACTGAAGAACTTAACGAAAACATAATGTTAAGTCTTCAGCAACAGTTAAAGGGAACATAGCCATTCAGAAAGATGGTTTACGCCTAAATGACTTTGGTAAAGAAAACAGCTGGTTCATGCCAATGAAGCTTATTACCGAGCCTGGCAAACGCAACAATAAATACCTCGATTTCATTTCAGCCAACTTAGGTGATGGCATTGGCTCAACCCCTGAATCGCCGAACAACATTGAGGCTTATACCTATATTCCGGAAACCTACTTCCCTTACAACCGTAATGAAGAAGCCTGGAAATGGATGAACTACATCATCAACAAGAAAGATCTTCCTCATGAGCGACCAACCCAAGGAACCAATGGTGATTACCCTGAAATCTCCTTCACCTTTGTTTCGAATACCATTGAAGGCCTGATGGGTATAGAGCCGAATGCGCCTGAAAACCGTATTGTGACCGCCTCTCACCTGCCACAAGATGTTGAGTGGTTGGAAGTTGAGTACTTACCTATGGGCGACCATGAACTGGCTATTCGTCACAACGGCTTGACTGAAACAAACCTGACTAATACCTCCGAAGAGGATCTAGAATGGGAAGCCCGCTTCTACGGCAAACATGACAGTATTACGGTTAATGGTACCGCTGTGAAGGCCAAGAAGAAGAAGGTCAACGGCGTTAAATTGAGCTATGCGATTGTTGATGTTCCAGCCAATGGCGAAGCCATAGCGAGCGTGATAACGCAGTAACTGTCGCTCACCTTCGATAGTGTATTAGGTACTCAACAGACCAAAAACCAGCATACTTCCGTGTGCTGGTTTTATTAGATTTCGACAACGTAATCGTATTGCCATCTGAAATTAAGACTTGTGAGTGAGTGCTCGAATACTCTCAAAAGACAACGCTAGAATCAGCATACCTATCACCAACGAAAAGCCCACACCGGCGAGGTAGTCGAGTTGATCGGGTGTAATAGTCAGAAACGGCTCATTTACCTCCACCTTGACGTTGGCTTGAAACTCTTGTCTCACTTGGATGACTTGTTCAGGGCTTAGCATCATGTCTTTCATAGTATTTTTCTTGTTGTTTAAAGACACCAACAGTGGGTGGCAATGAAAGCAGAGACCACACATGTACGCATTGTTCTGCTAAATAGTTAACGCGTTGCTATCCCCCCCATAGAAAACAATGTTTCAGCATGTACGACCAATACTTAATCAAATAATAGCCAAGCATATGGTATATATCGAACAACTTTATGCCACAGAGCGTAATTAAGCAGCAGCCTCTGACTTTTTCACTTGCGAATAAAAAACATTGTTTTACAACAAGCATTCTACTTGTATAGTGACGACAATAATTTGACACCAAGAGCATAAACGATGAATAACAAAGGCTTTACCTTAATTGAAATGGTCGCCGTAATTGTTCTTCTAGGTATACTCGCTATCACTGCCGCCCCACGCTTTTTAGGGCTTACAACGGATGCGAGAATAGCCACATTAGATGGTTTTAGCGCTTCATTTGAGGTTGCAAGTGAGCTGGTTCATAGTAAAGCGATAATGAACGGTTTAGAGGATAGTAAAGAAACGGTAAAACTTCCGGGGACTAACATTAGTGTTAATAATGGCTATATGCTGTTAAAACAAGAGAGTATTGATGAGGCAATGAACATCAGCGGAGTTAGCTTTACTTTTTACAGTGACGGTAAGGAAGCCTATTTCTACCTTGGTGAAATAGCGAAATATCCAGAACAAATACAGAAAGAACACTGCTACGTTCATATCCAACGAGCCATAGACCCTGCTACCTCCCAACTATTTCAGCCCGTTGTGATTAAACACTATCAAGGCTGCTAATCAACGATATATAAAAGCCACCCTTATTGGTGGCCCTTATCATTGTTATTCCACTGATGTGGTCAATCAATTAAACGTCCTAACCGCTTTTCCCATCCCTTTGTAACTGTATTGACGGCTGCTGTAAGGAATAAATGCTGACTCACCGGCAATCAAGTTAATCACCAGCCCTTCGCTTTCTAGCGTTAGCTTACCTTGCAGGCACATAATGATTTCGGCACTGCGGACAAATTCAGTCTGCGAGCTTTCGGTCAAGGAAATCACTTCAACCTTAAAGTCATCGACCGGTACGTTGTAGCCAATTTTGTGGCCTTTAACCTGCCCCTTCAGCCTTAAATGCTGGGCTGGAATAGGCTCAAAGCGCGTATTTTTCAGCAACTCTTCAACATCTATGAACTTTGGTGTTAAACCTGCCCGCAGCACGTTATCTGAACTTGCCATTACCTCAATACCTGTACCTTCCAGGTAAGCATGCGGCGTTTCAGCATCAAGATACATGGCTTCGCCAGCTTCTAACTCAATGACATTTAGCATTAATGGCGCAAACAAACCGACATCGCTTGGGTACTCTTTGGCAAAAGCCGCGATCAGTTCGAACACCATTTGGGCATCAGTTGAAAGTCCCTTTGATTCAATATTTTCCATCAGCTCGGCAATAGCTGTTTTCTTCTTCTCACCTGTTAGTGAAATCACTTCACGGAAGAATACTGCCAGCTGGAGTGGTGTAGGGTTCGCTTTAAGCGCCTGCACATCTTCTGCCAGTGTTTGACAACAAGCTTGCTCGAACAGTTCTACCGTTTCGTTAATGATACGGAAACCGTTCATCGCCTTGTAGTTGGTCAGGGCGTAAACCATCTCTGGCTTGTGGTTAGGATCTTTGTAGTTTCGCTCAGCTGCATTTAATGGGATCCCAGCTAGGTTTTCACGGTGGAAACCTGCTTCTGCTGCCGACTTTTTAGGGTGAACCTGAATCGACAACGGCTTGGCCGCGGATAATACTTTAACCAAGTATGGCAATTCACCAAATTTATCATGGGTATAACGACCCAAAACTGTTTCAGGGGATTGTTCAATCACATCTGAAAGTAGTTGGCTTTCACCATCGCAAACAATTCGAGAACACCCATTTGGATGAGCACCCATCCAGAGTTCAGCTTGCGGTTGGTCATCTGGGTTGATGATCCCAAACAGCCCCGTCATCGCCGTTTTACTGCCCCACGCATAATTTTGAATTACATTACCTAGCTTATACATATCATCGTTACCCGGATAAAAAGCTGCCGGGCAAGCCCGGCAGACAAATTGGAAGTATTTCACGTAGAAAAAGAACTAACGTCTTAGGAGCAAGCAGGGCTCATCACCCCCTGCCAGCTAGTTGCACTTTATTTAGAAGCGAACACGGAACGTCTTGGCCTGACAAGGACGCAGCTCGCCAAATTGACTCGCTTCAGTGCCCTGCTCTTCCAGCACCACTTCATCCATACGGGTTTCTACCCACTCAGTAATAGGGCGGCTGAAACGAATACCATCGGTAATAGTGTCTGTTTCTGACGGGTTGTAGACACGCAGAATGAGTGCATTCTCATCTTCGGCTTTCTTCAATACGCTAAGCACTGCCCCTTTCATCCCTTTCTCAAGCAAAGAGAAAGTCAAAGGTTTGTTTTGCTCGCCCACATTTAACTTCATCGCGTTGTATGGGATCTTGTTGTAGCACTGGATTGGCGTCACATTGTCACGCGCCATTGCCATAACATTGGCTTCAATATGATTTCCAGCAAAGCCACTCAAGGTAAAGTTACAGACGATTTTGCCCCGAACCTGCGAGTCAGGGGTTGGGATCTTAATGCCTGATGGACGACCCGGACGAAGTAGAAGCTCTTCTTTACCCAGCACGCCAACACCACGAAGTAACGTTAGTGCAAATGTATCTTTCTCTTCGTTGCCTTTTGCAGAAATCACTTCGAATTCACGTAGGCCGTTACTCATAATAGCCATACCTGCTTTGCCGCTCTCTAGCGCTGCAAAGTTCATCATCTGGTAAACAGGTACGGGCGCTTCTTTCCAACCGTCTTTTTCCCAGTTTTCCATTTCTGGATCGTTCACCGGACGGGTAATCAAACCAAATTGGTTATCGGCAACCACAGTTTCAGACACAAATGGCGTCGGAACCAACACACGTACACGGTGATCATCTGCCTGGTTATCCAACTCCATGCGAACTTCAATACGACGAGAACCCGCTTTAAGCACGACTTGGCAATCGACATCGACAAAACCATCTTGGTTGGTGCGATCTTCACGCGACTGAAGATTATCTGGCACGTCCATACGCAGTTTAATGCTAGCCACCGACTGGAAACCTTCATGCTTGATGTTTGTTTCAACTTTGAATTCATCAGAGTAAAGTAACCATTCTTTACGTGATGGTGAGTAGTCATACTCGTCGCCGTCATCCGAGCCATCTTCTAGACGAAGAACTTGATCATAGGTCTGCTCGGTTTCTTTATCAAAGATAGTCAAGGTACCGTTATCATTTACATTGATACGGTAGAACTCATTTTCCATCAGGTAATCTTTCTGCTCGGCAACTTTCACTTTGCCTTTGGTATTACCTTCAATATGCAGCGTCGTGAAGCCCATTGCCGGTACGATGTACTTAATTTGAATATCGTACTCTACGAACGGGTCGTAGTTTCCGTAGTGAACGATCTGGCGGTCAATTTTACCTGGGTCAATCACGCGTTGTTCTTGAATGAAGTACTCTATCTCATGGCCATGCTCGTCAAAGATCTTGAACTCTTTCGCACGGATAGTGATTGTCGTGTTGATCACTTCTTCACGGTCATAAGGTGACAGGTTGAACATCGCTAGCTTGTCACAGCCTTCACGGGTTGGCATGTGGTCAACAATCTTACGCTTGTAGAAGTTAATCAGATTCGTCGCCATATCATCTGCAAGGATGTAACGGTTCAAAATCTCGGCATGTACTTTATCGGAACAACAACAGCCAATTGAGTCGTGGGCATGGTTCTTCATGCTCTCTTTCCACATTTTTTCAATCAGGCCATGGTGGTAATCAAAGCCCAGAGTCCACGCAATCGATGCCAATGGCTCTAGAATATTTACAATCTTGTTTTCTACTTCCGCGTGGATCAGCTTGATGTCCATACGGGTAGACGAAATCGTACGGTGAACACGCATGTATTTACCGTCATTGAACTCGCCCTTGATGGTATCGAGTTGGTCACGAACTTCTTCGATGCGCTCGAATACTTCTTCAAATCGGCTCATCTTGAATTCGCGCTCAGGATAGATCTCGCGCAACTTATCCATTACTTCAAAAATATCTTCCTGAATCGGCATCTGGTCATGACCGTTAGGCAGCAGGATATCTTTAGTAACAGATGGCTTTTCCAACACCGGGAAGTATTTGTCTAGGCGAGCGCGCAGCCCTTCCTCATCTTGTGGCAGATATTTACCGATGGCGTAGCCCAAAGGCAGTACTTGCGCAGTCACTTCGCTGCCATCGTTACTTTGCCAGACGAATTCAGTTTTGTTGGTGCCGTGACGCTCAGAACAACCACGCCAGAACATCGCACGATCAATGCCAAAGCCATTGTAAATCATCGGCAGCTGAGAGCTCATTGAAAAGGAGTCTGGCAGGTAACCAATTTTCATTGCTTCGCCGAAGTTCATGCAATCACGTATGCCGTACATCATGTTACGAACGATGGATTCACCCGCAACCTGCATGGTATCGGTCTGTGAATACCATGGACCAATAATCAATTTGCCCGCTTGTACTTGTTTGCGTACTCGCTCTTCGTTTTCAGGCATGATAGCGAAGTAGTCTTCCAGAACGGCTGTTTGGCCATCAAGTACATAGAATGTGTATTCAGGATCTGACTCAAGACGAGTCAGGATTTCTTCCATGTTGTTTACTAACAGAATCCGCGACTCTTCTGTAGTGAAATACCATTCACGATCCCAGTGCATGTGAGGAGTAATATGAACGCGAGAAGTAGCCATAATAATGTACCTGATAATTTTTCTTTAATGTCGGGCGCAGAAAGCCTGCACCCGATGATTTAGAGTGTCGTCGTATTCCGACGTAAAATGCTGTGACGTGTAGTGCTTAGCTCTTGCTATAACAAGTAGAATTAAGCGTCAGCGGTCACTTTGAATGTGCCCTTTTTTGTCGCATGTGCCCTCCAGCTCACTAGCATCGCTGTTGAGATGGCGGCACCAATCAAGGCTGCACCCAACCAGATACCTGCAGCCATGAAGCTACCGATACCTGCGTCGTGAAGTAAGAACATTGAGAAAATACCTGCACCCGGAGTCGAAAGACCGATACCTGCCGCACCGACGATGGCACCTGTTACCATTGAGCCCGCAAGGAAGGAGCCAATAACACGGATTGGGTCTTCAATCGCCATAGGAATGGCACCTTCGGTGATACCCGCTAGGCCGAGTAACCACGTTGATTTACCGGTTTCAATTTCAAAGTCTTTAAACAGGCGTGGGGCGATCATGGTTGAAGCAGTAACCGTGAAGGCTGATACCATTTTCACCGAGCCAAAAATGGCATATGGGCCGTAGACACCGTTAGCCATTGCACCCAAGCAGAATGCATAAGCCGCTTTGTTCACTGGACCACCAAGGTCGAACGATACGAAGACACCAATGATTGCACCAAGTAATAACGCATTAGAGCCAGATAGGCCGTTTAACCAGTCGGTCAAACCTTGGTTCAGCATTGCTACCGGCTTACCGATAACAAACAACATCAGACTACCGACAACTAAGGTACCTATCACAGGGTAAAGGTAGAAGGTAAGGAAGCCGTTGAAGGCTGGGCTAAGACGAATGTTCTCTTTTACCCAGCGCATGAAGTAACCGGCAATCAAGCCACCGACTACACCACCAAGGAAACCAGAGCCAATCATGTTTGCGGCTAAACCGGCTGCAAAACCTGGGCCCAATGCGGGTTTATCTGCAAGGGAGTAGGCAGTATATGCAGCCAGTACCGGTACCATCAAGGTGCCAAGTAGACCACCACCCAGTTTACGGTACATGTATAGCCATGAGTTTTCGGTCGCATACAATTCTTGCAGATCAAAAATCTGTGCAATCAACACCGCAACCGCGAGAACCGTACCACCCGCAACAATAAGAGGAACTGCAAATGAAATACCGCTTAGCAATGCTTGCTTAAGCTCGGTCTTGAATGGAAGTTTCTTCGGTTTATCGCTCGTTGCTGCCACACGCTCTTCGGTTGTGCCATTCTTTGCTTCTTCCATCGCATCATTCAAGATACGCTCAGCATGGCGAATAGGCTCAGCTACTGGAGTTTCAACACGTGGGATACCGTTGAAGCGCTCGATTTCTTTAATCGCCACTTCAGCGGCAAATACCACGGCATCGGCTTTGTTAAGTTGCTCAGCCGTCAAGCGGCCTTCAATACCGTTAGCACCTTGCTTTTCAACATGGACATTGATGCCCATTTTCTTACCGGCCTTCTCAAGGTATTCCGCCGCCATGTATGTGTGGGCGATACCAGCAGGGCAAGCTGTAACACAAACGATAGTTGGACGCTGTTCATTTGTATTAAGGTTGTCTTGTTCTTCTTCTGCATCATTTTTACTGTCGAGTAGAATCATCAACTCTTCAGGGGTCTGTGCATTAAGCACCGCTTCACGAACGTCATCATCAACCAGCGTTGTGGTTAACTCAGTCAACAGGTGCATGTGGGTTGAACCGGCTTCTGCATTTGGAATGGCAATCAGAAAGACAAGATTTACATCTTCATCTTCGTCTTCATCTATACCTTTCCATTTAAGATCTTGTTTTAGCGTGGCAACAGCAAAACCAGCTTCTTTAACCGCGTCAGTCTTGCCATGTGGGACTGCTAAGCCTTCGCCTAGCGCTGTAGGGCCTTGCTCTTCACGGGCAAAAACCGCATCAAGGTAAGCTTGCTTGTCATGCAATTTGCCTTGCTGCTCCAGTTTGTCTGCCAGAGCATGAATCGCTGCTTCACGACTATCAAATGTCGTTTGGATTGAAATCAGCGACTTATGGGTAAGGGTAGTCAGTTTCATCGTCGTCCTCTGTACCGTCATCCAGGTAGGCGTGTATCGCCCTTAGTTGTATTAATACAAATATAATACGTATTCTGACAATGTGTTCTGTGATCGCATTCACACAACCTTACAAATAGGTATTAAAGTTGTATTAACTTTAAGTTCAGCTTGTATATGACAACTTTGAATGAAACCGTAAATACAGGTAAAATACCGGCATAGCTCGCTAGAGCACTATAGAAGCAACCATAGAAGCAACCATAGAAGCAACTATAGAAGTAATTCACCTAAGTGACTTCAAGTTACTGGTTTCAGAGCTTGATAGATAAGCAACTTGCCTTCCAGAGGAGAATGATGTGGCACGCCTTCCTATGTATCGTCAGATAGCTGACGCAATCAAGGAGAAGATCCAATCCGGTGAATACCAGCCGGGTGAGGCCTTGCCGACTGAAGCACGACTACGAGAAGCCTTCTCAGTGAGCCGAGTAACGGTTCGCCAAGCCTTAAAACTACTCGTAGAGCAAAATGTGTTGGAAAGCATTCAAGGAAGTGGGACCTATGTGAAAGAGAACAAGGTCAACTATGACATGTATGAGTACTCGAGCTTTTATGAAAAGCTGAGCCACTTGGATGTCAAAACTCACAGTGAAATTCTCGCATTCGAAATTACAACGCCAGCTCCGGCTATCGCCGAAGCGCTGGAGATCAGTGAAGAAGATAGGATCTTTTACGTCAAACGAGTCCGGTTTATTGACGATAGCCCTGTAACCCTTGAAGAAACCTGGATGCCGCTTTCGCTATTCCCCGACCTCACGTATGAAGTGATGCAGGGCTCAAAGTATGAGTTTATCGAAGGCACCAAAAAGATGGTAATTGACCGCAGTGAGCAGGAAATCATTCCGGTTCTGCCGCCACAAGAGGTAGTGAACCAGCTGAGCATCCCGGCCGAGCAACCAATTATCGAAAAGATCACCAAAGGATATTTGGTTGATGGTACGGTATTCGAATATAGCCGTAACTACTTCAAGTCGTCAGACTACAAGTTCACTCTAGTGGCTAAACGTAATCATCATTATTGAACATACTAATCAACAAAGTGGGCAAATATGCCCACTTCATAAGTGCTACTTCCGGATTTGTGAATCAAGGCCTAGCAATTACTGAGACTTTCAAAACCTCTCTATACTTACCAGCTATGGCATTTCGGGTACTTCCAACCTCTATACCAAACGGAATCACACTGGGTGTACGAGCAGACATTCGCCCTAACTCAAAGCTGACAGGATGTTTAGAGGCCTTAACCTTTTGACGGTTAACTAATAAGTAATATGGAATCGTTCCTTGGGAATCAACATGCTTCAATACACCATTTTCGGGTTCAACTTTCATCACCACATTCGCATTACTCTGCACTTGAAAATCAAATTGTCTTGTTAATCCAGACTTTAATCGCCCTAGCATAACTTGATGATAAGAGCCCATACTCTTCATCCATGAATAACGAGAACTGTCGATCTTAAGGCTGGCAAACGGCTTAACATAGTAATTGATATTTTTAGTTTGAGTTGATACTGGTCTATGTTGCGTATTAGAAATAAGGCTAACATCAACACTCGTATGATAGTGCCCAGCCGAAAGAAATGAACCCTGCGGAATTTTCAACCAAAAATAAGTTAACTTCGCTTGTTCTAAATTAAGTCTAACGCTTTGGCTATCAACTAATGCTAATGGTGTAATATGCTTATCAAAAAATTGAAGGGCAACTCGTCCCTGAGGCCCTTTAAGCCAAAACTGAGGTTCAGATTTTGTTGAAATGACAACACCGTTAGCACACTGGCGAAGTGACGACCCTAGCTCAATATACGCTTTTATCCATGTTGACTCACCGAAGTTTGGTCTAATGGATGATTCTTCATCAATAAATCTAACCATCCAACTCCCTGTACAATCGTCATTAGCATGTGAAAACAACGGCAGACATATAAATATTAACCAATACCATTTCTTCATATCCTTTCCTCATATTGTCTTTATATTGAAAACCCATTGTTATAATGACATGCTCATAGCCTTATCATAATCAATGATAAAACTGTCCATATTCGGTACAAAAATCTCTTGGCCTGGATGGATAATATTACCGTCAGTTAGCTCATTTACGCTCACAACATAGTCGCTCAAAGAGAGTGTTAAACGGTGCTTTTCAACAGTTGAAAAATCAAACCCATTATTCTGCTTAGCCCGCCTTACTTCAGCGTAGGTGTATCGCCAAATAGAATCACCAGGGCGAACAAGTATAATTCTTCCTACGGATGACGTTTCTTCATTCGTTTTATCGTCCTTCTCATCAGAGCTCTCTTCAACCACTTCAAATTGCTTCACTCCAGGAGCAGATAAAGTGATTGGGTCTAAGTAAACAAGTGGATCATCTGCTTCCTCAAGAATAAAAGAAGCACGGATTGAAGGATCGGTATTTTGATGGATAATGTAATTACCAGGCTGCATACCTTCCACCACAAAGCGGCCATTGCGATTAGTAAATGTCGAATACCGGCCATTTTCACCGACAATATTAAAACTTTTCAATGCAACAGCAGCGGATGACGAATCCTGCAAACGACCAATAACGGTGTAAACCGCATCGGAACCAATATGGATCGCATGCCCCGTCAAGCTACCTGGCACAATAGAATACCAAGGATTACCATAATCTAACCCAGGGGGAGCACCTGGAATATCGACATTAACTTGATTATTGGTAAAGGCACGATTAAGCCCAACAACAGCAGGTAACTGATGGGTAGCAATCGCATTAGGGCTATAACCTTCAAATCCATTGACCTCTACATCCAACCCATCCAAAGATTGATGTGTCGATACAATAGAGAATGGGCCTACTGGTCCACTACCCACACCAAACCGCCCACCGGCATAACCAACAGTTGTCGACAAATAAATTGACGCTGCTAATTCATCATCAGAAGACTTAGCGCCATATCTTGATACATTTGCATTACCACGCCACCGATTCGCCACATAATTAATGTTACCACTTTGGCGATCATAATCATCATGGCGCTCCGCAGAGAGGCGGTAACCCAGCCCATCGATGCCATAATCACTGGCTCGGGAGAAATCAGCTGAAACTCTGTTATCATCCGTGTCATAGTTTAATGATGAATAATAACGCTGGTTATCTGAAGACCAGTCCCAACTCAGACTTAGGTTCACAGTATATTCATCGCGACCAGAGAGTGATTCAGAATTATATTCACCACGTAGCCCAACCCTAAATGTATTTTGGTTAGCACCAAAAAAGTAATTAGCCAAAGCATAATAAGTTTCATTTAGTTCTGAATCTTCATAGTTACTTACACGAGCACCAATTGAAAAATCAACAACATCGAGAGGGTAAGCGGTATAATCAATATAGGTAGTATAACCATCTCGTTGGCCATCACTTAGCCAAGGTGTTGATGAAAAATTATTTTGATATTCATAACCTATTCGTAAATTTCCCGCGCTGCTAATTCCACTCCCAAATATAGATTGTTCATAGTCAATTGAACCAATATAACCGTTACGATACTCATTCTCGCGATAGTGGCCATAGGTTAACCTAAGAGATAGGTTACCCAAGAAGTTGCCAGTAACAGCAGACACACCTAAAATGCCACCATCATCTGAGAGTAGACCATTGAATCCAGCGGTAAGCTCGTCTGATAGTCCATAATCATAATAGCCAGATATCACATAATCATCGGAATAGGTAATATCCCGATCATCATAGTCAGATATGGAACCGACAGAAAATCCAAAATCACTTAAACCAGCCTTGAGCAAGGTTGCATTGTAATAACGGGAAAAGTAAAGTGTTTCAGTCCGACCTGATAAGTAATTTATTTCTAGCCTAACATCATTATTTCCTGACGATAATGGCAAGTTATCAACATTATATCTACCTGGTTCAAGCCTATAGCGAGTTACATATATCCCATTAACGTAAAACTCTACTTCAGCGCTTTCACTAAGCTGGAAAAACTGATTTCCAGTGTTTTGAATATTTCGATCAGGCTGAAGATCATAGAAACTCCGATAAATAGAAAAACCACCTAATTCATAATTAGGCAGATGACCAGCAGATGGGCTTGATACGTCACCGAGCGAGTATCTGGCAGGTTGCTGATAGCGATCATGATACAGAACCACTGGGCCTCTTAGGCTCTGCCATTCATTGCCCTCACTGTTATCATCGTTTAAATAGCCAAAAGATGCATTTGTCATCAAATTCACACCCTGATGTCCCCCCCAGTTAAAGCCACCTAGCCACTGTAATACAGCACTATCTGATGAGTCGGATGCATCACTGTAATCATACTCGACGCTGAAACTTGAAATAGCAGAAAACGATTCACTGGGTGTTGGTGGAAGCCCGACAAAACCAACATCACTATTTAAATAGTGTACACGATCCTTACCATCGTCAATATGAACGGATAATGAAAATGCCGATGACATAAATTCAACAGCTATACCTTGCTGTTTAAGCTCATCCAATGATATGTATTGTTGTTCATATGAGTTCGTCCATTTAAGCGCATCGTCATTAAGAAGCGGGGATATGAAATATAATAAGTTATTTTTGTTAATTGAACAGACTTGGTGACCATCCGTTTTCGCTAAAACGTTACCAAGTTCGCGTTGAAAATATAATAGTGGCAATGGCATTTCAAATGCCATGTCTTCGCAATTGGATAATGAAGCTCTTATGAAACTGCTATAAGAAGCCAAAAATAGCAGTAATAAAAAAACTAATAAGTACCTCCCTGTTCGTCCCATCACAACACCTATTTCGTTAATAATGAGTTTAAATGCACCCTATTACTCAATTCATTATCTAAACCTGTCATTTTAAATTCATTAATAATTAAATAAGAGTTTGGCATCAGATAACGTTGATTAAGCGTTTCCTCCATATCAAGCCAACTATATAATTTATTTTGACCATTAATTGTAAAGTCAAATTTCCAATCAGTTAAGTCTAACACACCATTACCTGTATTTTTTATTGTTACCTCAGGCTTACCATCAATATCAAGATTAGATATTACTGCAAGAGCACTGGTTTCTGGTACATTAACAATCACTATTGTCGAGAATCGCATAGTAAACTCAACGAGACTTTGCTCATTTTCATCAATATCAACAGGAAGCTGTTCAAAAACCACCCTATACGCTGTACTTTCTGTTATATTTTTGTTTGGTAAATATCGCAATCTGAATGTTTGATTTGCTTTTGACTGAATCACAGTCTGTGGGGGTAAAATCAGAAATTCATCATCTGCAGGTATTAAAATCTCCTCATTCTTATCATTAAATGCTATTTTAAAGATAGAAATTTCAAGTGTTACCTCATTGTTGCTATCATTTGTGACTAAATAATCCCCATAACTTCCTCTCCCTGTTATATCAACTTCCTGTAACATAGGTTGCACTTGATAAGCATCAGCTGATGAGAAACAAAGTAATAATATAAGACATTGGAATAATCGCATCACATGCACTCCAAAATTATTGAGGTAGGGTATCCTCCCCTACCTCAATAGATATTAATTAATAGAATTTAGATTCAACATCTATAACCAGCGCAGTTTTATAAACTCCATGAACTTTTGGAGTACTTTCTACTTTAATCCATACATCTTTGTTAATATCCCAATTCCTCCACTCTTTTTCAGTTGCAGTTCTTCCAAAGCCCTCATTCTGATCAAAACTCAATTCATACCCCGTAGTGTCCCAAGAGGTTGGGTTCACGAACTTACCAATATGGTACTTCGGTTTTACACTGACGGTAGTTTTAGGTAAGTTACAATAAACATTTAGTTTACCTACTTTTTGTGCATTGAGGTTTTTCAAATCAACATAAGTTGCATCGTTATGATGTGTTAACTCTTTCTCAGCATCAAAACTTGCACTACATCTTTGTGGGATAAAACCTAGAAGTTCCACTTCGAATTTGTCGTCAAAGCGTTTATCCACTTCGTAATGCTCATTCCATTTATCCCCACCACCACCTTGGCCACCACCACCATGACCTTTTGCTAATGTGCCCATGCTACATGTTAATGCTATTACAGATAATGCAATTATTGACTTTTTCATAATCAAGCTCCCTGTGCGTTTATCATTAGTACTGCGTTATTTGTGTTTGTAGTTCTTACTGCCTTGTTCATTGTTAGAATATGACACTGAGTCAACTAAAACATCGTCAATAAGGTTGAAAGTTTTAATTAATTTTATTTTTTAAGATTGATAACAGATTGAGAGCTAAATTTAGCCCCCAATGTGGCACTGGAAAATAATAAGGTTAACTAATGAGAAATACTATAGAGATAGAGATAGAGATAGAGATAGAGATAGAGATAGAGATAGAGATAATACAAAAAGGTTTTTATGCAGAAAAGGGATGGTAGCAGCCTAATTGCTATAGGCTGCTAAAGATGACTAGTTTGCATATTCATTTTCTTTATAATCATTAATAATCAAGCCCAGCAACTCAGAACGTGAGCTAACCGATAGCTTTGACAGAATGTTATGTACATGACTTTTAACAGTATGAATACTAATGTTTTTTTCTAATGCAATTTGCTTATTGTTTAGGCCATTCAATACAAGCTTACATATATCCTGCTCTTTAGATGTGAGTTGAGAAGCATTAAACAAGTCATTCATTTTACTATTTTTATGTACATATTTCTCTTGATAGAACTGAATAACAAAACGCATATGATGCTTTGGAAAGCACATCTGGCCTTGCTCTATCGCTCTGATAATAACAGAGAAATTATTAATTAATTCCAAAATGGAAAGCACACCAACAAAGCCTTTATCAATCCATGAAATAGTATCAGATGTCGTAGCGTCATCGATATTAACTAAGATCCATGCTCTTTTATCACCTTGAACATGGAAAACATACTTCTCCACTTCACTTAAACTTTTATAGTCAATGATATAGATATTATCACTCGCTTCTCCCACCTCTGAATGATGCATTTCATATAGAGAGTCATATACTTGCCCATTATAATCTTGGGGAAGATAATATATTAGCTGATTGACAGCCTCTCTTAATTCTTTATTTTTAGTATAGAGTTTTATTGCTGGTATCATAATGATGTCCCTTTCGTTCCAGTCATGCCATTATTAAATTATGCATGCTGAAACAACATATTTCGTGATATTGGTCCCAACAAAAAACATTTCACTTTGTAACAAAACATTACAAAGCGGACTAATTACTTTAATGACTAAATTATTAGTCAGCGAATCATTAAAAATATCAATAATGCACAGCCAATTGGGCATGATGATGAAAATAAAAGCATATTGAATCTATTTGATAAGGTAAAATGTTATATGGGATTATTCAAAATAATCATATTTTCACAGTTGAGGCTAATAAATCAATTAGCAGCTGCCTACTTTATAAGACATTGAAGGGTAATAAATATACAGTCGATAATGACAAAACAGTCAATTAATAACCATTACATTAATAAATACACGGTTGCCTCAGAAAAATCTATTGATTGGTCATCTCACAGAAAAGTGAGATTAATGGTGCTTCTTATAATCATCATTAGATTAATAATAACATTATAAATTTCCACCGCATCCAATTAGTAATTATTTTTATGCAAATCATAAATGATTGCGATTATCCGCCTATAGTTAAGCTAACACTTGGGTTTAGAGGGATCTTTAATGGCGACAGGTTTATTTCTTTTTCAAAACGATTTACGACTGCATGACAACTCAGCACTTGCCTTAGCAACTCAGGAGGTCGATCACCTTATCTGCGTGTATTGTTTACCGGTTGATACGACCAATCGCTACCCATACCACATCAGTAAGCACGGTACTTACAGGAAACAATTTCTCTTACAGTCACTCCATAATCTTGCAGGGCAACTTAGTCAACGAGGGCAGAGCTTGCATGTCATGCTGGACCATCCGCTGAATGTCATTCCTGAGTTAATCAGCCAGTATAACGTCTCCATGATTTACACCAGCGAAAATGCTGGTGTGTATGAACAACGCAACTGGCACACGCTCAAGGGTAGATACCCATATATTACATTCCGAAAAGTTGCGACACACACCCTGTTTGATAAAGTCGAATTGCCTTTTGATGTCAAAGCATCACTTCCACCTACCTTTACCCAATTCCGGAAGCAAGTCGAAGAGTTAGAGGTTCGTTCACCGCTAACAACCATTGCTAAGCTGCCATCATCTCCTGGCAGACTCAAAGCTTTTGATGTGGTAAGTCCAATGATTAACCCAAAACTGTTAGCTGACTTTGATGGCGGTGAAACGGCAGCTTTAAAGCATCTTGAGCGCTACTTTACTTCTAATGCGCCCAGTCGTTACAAATTAACCCGAAATGAACTTGATGGCTGGGAGAATTCGACCAAGTTTTCACCTTGGTTGGCACTAGGATGCTTATCTGCGAACAGAATTCTTAAACACCTAAGCCAATATGAAAAGGATATCGAATGCAACGAATCCACTCAATGGATAAAGTTCGAACTGCTTTGGCGCGAATACTTTCAATGGTATGCCCACAGCTACGGTTCAAAACTTTATACTTATTCAGGTATCACATCGACACAACTACATACCGCATTCTACCCTGAGCGCTTCCGCCGTTGGTGTGAGGGAAATACCCCCTATCCTATTGTTAATGCCTTAATGAACCAGCTACGGAGAGCCGGTTATATATCTAACCGTGGAAGACAAATAGCAGCGAGTTGCCTGGTCAATGAGCTCAGTGTGGATTGGCGCTATGGTGCTGCATATTTCGAAGAGCACCTCATCGATTATGACACCGCTTCAAACTGGGGTAATTGGCAGTACATTGCTGGTGTTGGTGCCGATCCACAGCAAGGACGCCACTTCAATTTATTAAAACAAACCGAGCTCTATGATCCTAATGAAGAATTTATACGTAGATGGGATGGAAACAACCATGACGGCCGTATCGACTCTGTCGATGCCGCTGATTGGCCTATACGTTGAAAATAGGTAAAGGATGGGTACCAAAATGGTAGTCAAGCAATATAAAACACTGAGATTGATCCTAGGTGATCAGCTAAATGCAAGGCATTCTTGGTATCACAATGTTGATGATTCAACCCTATACCTGATTTCGGAACTTCATCAAGAAGCAGGATATGTCGCCCACCATATACAAAAAATCTCGGCTTTTTTCGCTGCAATGGAGCACTTTGCCAAGCAGCTAAAGCTGTCAGGTCATGAAGTCATCCATCTGAGTTTAGACCAATCAGCGCAGTTTGAAGATTTACCCTCTCTCATCGACAGCCTATTACAGCAACACAATTGCGAATGTTTCGAATTCCAACGCCCTGATGAATACAGGCTATATGAACAACTGCATACACTAGCTGGCTCTCTAAGCCAAGCAAATATCCGATGCAAAGAATATGACACGGAGCACTTCCTACTACCGTTCAATGAGATCCAGATGGACTTTCCACAAGGAAAGCATGTTTTGATGGAGCACTTTTATCGCCGCATGAGAAAACGGTTTAACCTGCTGATGGATGATGGCAAACCACTTGGTGGGAAATGGAATTTTGATAAGATCAACCGTAACAAGCTTAAAAATAATGAACTTAAACACATACCGAATCCACTCTGCTTTGCTAATAATGTCACTGAAATCTTGAATAGGATTGAGGCTCACCAAGTTCGAACCATTGGAAAGGCGCAACAGCAATTATTATGGCCAGTCACTGCGACTCAAGCCAAAGAGTTGTTACATTACTTTTGTCAACAATGCCTACCGCAATTTGGTTGTTTTCAAGATGCCATGACAGAAAACTCACCGCACAGTTGGAGCTTATATCACTCTCGACTCTCTTTTGCCTTGAACTCAAAACTTATCTCACCGAAAGACGTTATTGATCAAGCTATCTTTGCCTATGAACAAGATAGCGTTATTGATATAGCCCAAATAGAAGGTTTCGTTAGACAAATTCTGGGATGGCGTGAGTATATCCGAGGAATTTATTGGGCCAACATGCCCAACTACAAAGAAACCAATGCATTAGATGCCAAGCGCTGCTTGCCTGATTTTTTTTGGACAGGGAATACCAAGATGGCTTGCATGAAAGCCGCGATATCACAATCTTTGGATTATGCCTATGCCCACCATATTCAACGCCTAATGGTAACGGGTAACTTCTGCTTACTGACAAGTATCGCTCCCGACGAGGTCGAACAGTGGTACCTTGGTATATATATTGATGCTATTGAATGGGTGGAAATGCCAAATACCCGCGGCATGGCACTCTTCGCCGATAACGGCATTATCGCAACAAAACCCTATGCTGCCAGCGGTAATTATATCAACAAGATGAGCGACCACTGTAAGCATTGCTATTATGATGTAAAAACAAAAACAGAAGCAAATTCATGCCCTCTCAATAGTTTATACTGGAATTTTTTGCATCAGCACGAATCATGGCTAGCTAAGAACCATAGAACAAGAATGATTTATAGAAGCTGGGATAACATGACTGAAGACGACAGAAAGTTAGTAATAAATAAAGCCAATAGTCTATTGATAAATTTAGAAGATTTATAAGTTAAAATTAGCTTCCTGTGCTTATAAATATATTCCCATACTTTCATGAGCACTTTAATGCAATTAGCATTCACAATAAATTTCATATGGAAATATTTTCTTACCAGCTATGCCAGAAATTAATCTTTCCAATTTCTTAAATAAAACACCATTGAATATACGACTTTTTTGGGATGCATGTCACACTAACTATCTAGAAACATGTACGCGATGTCGGAAAAATCATTCATCAAAAGGAAATTTATATGAAGTGCTGCGAAAGTCCTACCGCAATTCAAATAAAAAGAAGTGTTATTCAAAAGTTTTTTTACAATGCAATTTACAAATGTAGAAACTGTGGAAGCATAATCAAGCTATAACCAGTAACAAATATTTACCTTTAACCTTAACATTCTTATATAATTACAAATACGACTACTTCAATAATTCAGTGTTATTAGATACACATTAAATCAAAGCAAATTATTACATTGATAACACATCAATATACCCAAGCTACATCAAGATGCAGGTTCAGCGAGAATTTATTAGCTTACAGACAAGGCGTTGTTTTGAAGATCTAGTGGCTCTAAATCAAGAAACAATAACGCAGTATAGAAGCTTAGAAAACTCGCCCTTCGGGAGGGTGTCAGCACATTGAGGTAGCTTGGGTATAAGATAAA
This sequence comes from Photobacterium sp. DNB22_13_2, assembly GCF_052873915.1. Lineage (NCBI taxonomy): Bacteria > Pseudomonadati > Pseudomonadota > Gammaproteobacteria > Vibrionales > Vibrionaceae > Photobacterium > Photobacterium sp. DNB22_13_2. The sequence continues at coordinate 214,276 of NZ_JBNNXU010000007.1, read as the reverse complement.
GAAACCGATTGAATTGATTGTATTTTAATTACCTCTGATTTGTACTTAGACTTAACGTTGGAAAGGATGAGCGGTTCGCACCGCTCATCCTTTCTCACATAATCACGAAAGTGATAGGTACCTTATAAATTATGATGCAACAGGTTCCGAGCTCATTTGTCGATTCTTTTGTCGACGCTTCACTATCAGTAAAACACCAGCACATAGCATGCCTGCTGATGATACCGTTAGACCAATACCGAAGATCATTTGGTAAGCCTCGATCTTGTCGAAAGTATCGATGATCCAACCGTTAAGCGCATAGGCCCAGAACACTGACGCGTAAGCGGCAAACGAGCCTACACTCATCGCTGCACCGCTACATTGATCAGGTACACCCGCTTCTGCAACCGGGGCTAAGATAATGCCTTTTGCTAAAAAGATAGAGAACGAGAAACACATCAGCAGGATAATATTCATCATTAGCATACCTTCACCTTTCGGCATCAAAATGGTACCTAATAGACATAATGCTGTTAAACCAAGGCTAAACATCATCATCTTAGTCGATGACTTGAATAGAAAATCAGACAATGAACCAGCAACAAGCCCCGCGATAACCCCCATTGCACCAGTATTGATAATACCGAACATTGCTGCCTGAGAGGTGGTTAAACCAAATACGGCTTGTAAATAAGGTACGGTATAAATGAGGGTGATGTAAGTCCAGTAAACGGTCATCGATGTTAGGGCTGCTAGCCATACTGTCGGCATTTTCAGTACATGGATAAGACCTTGTAGTGCAGCTTTATTTTTAGATTCACCGTCTTTTACTTCCAGTCTGTTATCTGGCACATATTTCCAGATCAGGTAAATCATTGGAATGATAAGCAGGGTATAGAACAGAATGGCACCCTTGAATACTAGAATAGAACCACCAACCAGCGCCATAATACCGACGATAGCAGCATTCATACTCATTTCCAGCGCACGGCGGACAGATTCTAGCAGGCCAAAGGCCATCCCTTTGTTGTTGTCTCCCGACATCAAATTGACGCCGTTTACTACCGCTGGCCAGAAAATAGCATCTGTAATACCCCATAAACCGGCAATAATGGCCAGTACGGTGAAGTCAGGCTGGAACACGATGATAAACATCATGCTGACTAAACGAACGGTAAGGCTGCTCATCAAAATTGAACGCACAGAAAAACGGTTATTTACCCAACCAGCTGGAATGTAGAAGAACATTGCAGAGCCGATTAAGGTAAACAAGATACCCATCTGGGTATTATCGATATTGAGCACATCCAATAGTAAGTTATAGAATGTACCTTTAAAAGCTTCAAAAGCGGAGTAGATGATCTGACCAGACATAACCACTGACAAGAAGCCATAAAAGCGCTTGTTCGAGTCAAAACCTATTTTTTCAATCATTCTCTTCATATCAAAATCTCTTTTATTTAGTTGTTATTTATCGTTATTTTTATATTTTGATGGGAATTGATGTGATATATCGGTGAATACACCATCAACCCCCCAATTGAATAACTGATTGGCTCGAGCAAGATCATTTACCGTATAAACATTAATTTTGTAGCCCGCCGCCTTGAACTTTTGAACTTTTTCTTTGGTAAGGTTGACATCTTCTGGGTGAATGTACTCCGCTTGACAAGCTTCTAGGATTGAACACCAATCATCCCATAGGTTAGCGTCTTCAAATAAACAAGCTACTGTGGTTTCAGGGCGACGACGCTTGAACTCAACAAGTGCTAAGTGATTAAAGCTAGAAACAATCAACTCGCGTTCAGGATTCAGCTGTTCTAAATCACGAATGACATTCGTAAGTAACTTGTCTGTCATCTCCCAGCCAGCAGTACAAGACTTGATCTCAACGTTGAGGTTAAGTTTATGTTCATTAGCAAGCGTAACGAGTTGTTCAAAGGTGGGGATTCTTTCGCCAATAAAATCATCATGGAACCAGCTACCTGCATCAATGCTAGGCAAATCGCTTACCGTAAGGTCATATAAGCTTCCACAGCGATCAGTACAACGATCCAGCGTATCGTCGTGAGATAAAACAACCGTTCCATCGGCCAATATATCAACATCACATTCAATCCATTGAATTCCATATTGCTTGCACATGGAAAATGCCGCCAGCGTATTTTCAGGTGCGAGTGCTGACATTCCACGGTGAGCAAATACTTTTTTCATTTCGTTACCTATATTATTTTCGAACGAGCATTGTCGTGGTCGAAAATATACAGAAAGCTATGCATGGAAAATGTGATGTATATGCAATAAGAGCAAGCCATAATGTGACACGCTAGACAGAAAGTGAAATAAAACCAGCCAGCACATCAATAAATCACTGAATAAGCTTCAAAATACGACACTTAATCTACCATACTCACTGAGAAGCAGTATATTGCTTCAGTGTTTTCTCAAAGGCGCATAGGTAATCACGTACCCGTTTCTAGACACGGTGCTAAGCCGCTGACATAAACTAAATGTAAGCCTAACTCTGTGGCCTAAAAACTATCTCCAATAAAAGTAAAAACACGCCATTTATTGAATCTATTTATTAAAACAAAGCGTAAATATTTGGGATCGATACCACCACTACACTTATGAATCAATATGATTATTATCAGGATTTAATCGATAAGGACAAATTATGATGTATTGTGATACTCCTTTTGCTCAACGCAAACAAAGGCACCGATTAGAAAGACGCTTTATAACTCAGCATAAATGAAACAGCTGCGATAGCATCATAAAAATACGCTCTCACTAGATCACTTTAATGCTGTAGAGAAAATAGTCACCTCGTAGTTAATTTACTTTCCTACTTTCTTCAATTGGATTGGGCTATACCCAAAATGTTTTTTGAAAACTTTACAAAAATAACTCACGTCAGAGAAACTGACTTCATTAGCGATATCGGAAAGGCTATAGAAGGAGTTTTGCAAGCGCCAATGAGCATGGGTCATCCTCATGGTCGTCCAGTACTCGCGAGGGCTCACCGACAATTCCGCTTTAAACAGCCTATCGAGCTGCCTTCGACTCACCCCTAAACGTGTCACTAACTCTTCAATGCTCATTGGGGTAGATAAATGTTGGCGCATTAAGGTAATTGTACGAGACACATGGCGATTATGTTGGTGTGCTTTATTTACATCATATCCCAATGATTTCAAATAGTGGCCCCGGCTTCGGGTTTCATCAACCAACATATCAGCCAACCCTTTCAACGCTCTCTCGCGGCCACACTGCCTAGCCAGTAATTCAATCGCTAGTTCAATCACCGCAGTCCCTCCCGCACAACTGATCCTCTTTCCGTCAATACAATATAGTTGATCCGATCTTGCTTTCAATGTCGGAAAGTCCGTCTCAAACTCCTGCAGGTGGCGCCAGTGTACAGCCACTTCACATCCATCAAATAGACCTAACTTTGCCAATGTAAAGCAGGCATTATCAACCGTTACCAAGGCTATATTTTTTGCTAACGCTTTCTTAAAGAAAAACTTATACAAAGGTGCTATCGCTTTCATTTCACAGGCACTACGCCCGCCAAATACCACTACATAATCATATTGCGCTAGATTAACGTGCTCGAAAGCGAGCTTAATAGAAAGATGAGCGCCGCTACTCGAGATCACATCTCCCTCAGACAAACCAGCGATATCCCACGAGCAATACCTTTGCTCGCTGAAATCCTCTTCATCAGCAGAAAATCGTAACTTATCGAGAAAGCTGCCAAAAGGCAGCATGTTAAACGTTGGCAATGGTATCAACAAAAAACGTACATCTGGCGACATATCTACCTTGCTAGTAAAGGGGTTGCCCGTTTGAGGTGACAATAAATAGGAAGACATAAAAATAAAGGAGAAGATCACAATGTCTAAATATTACCTTACATAGTCCAAATATTACCAAAAGAATTCTTTATCTCATTCGTATACTAGCAACCATTATCTTCATCTGAACAAGGTAACGTTATGACGTTGGAAACTTGGCTGCTGTACTTAGTGGCAGTCACTGGACTGGCCTTTGCTCCCGGTCCAAATGGATTACTGGCACTGAGCCACGGGGCACTGTACGGCCGTAAGAAAACACTCCCGACAATTCTGGGTGGAGTCACCGGTTTTATTGGTATCATTGCCATCTCGATGTTCGGCATTGGCTCGCTGATGATGGCATCCGCGCATATACTCTCACTACTCAAGTGGATCGGGGGGGCTTACTTGGTTTACCTTGGAATTCAATTATGGCGGTCCCCCACAATCACTTTAAAAACAACATCGGCTAACGATCTTGGCAATACAGGTAGATTCAGACAAGGGCTTTTAGCGGCTATCGCTAATCCTAAGGTCATTTTATTTTTCGGTGCTTTCTTGCCCCAATTTATGACACCAGAATCTTCGCTGCTTACACAGTTTATAATTCTTGCGGCGACATTCGCTGTGGTTGAATTTAGTGTTGAGTTCTTTGTTGCCTGTATCGCACACCAACTACGGCCATGGTTACAAAGAAGCGGTCAGCGTTTCAACAGAAGTTGCGGTACTCTATTTGCGATATTGGGTGCTAGCCTTCCACTAAGCCAATAAACTCTATGCCCGATTAATTTTAGGGGGCTCGGATATTTTCCCTCTGAGCACCTAACTTTGACTGTTAAGTGTCTCCCTTCCAGACATTCCAAGCAGTTCGTATCAGATCCGATATACTTATAGCCATGCTATTTTTGTGACACGGATAACACTTTGTTTCTCGTGTAAGTGTTCTGCCATTAGTCATGTTGTTGGCGTTGGAGGTATATGCGTAATGTTTTCGTTTGTACAAAAACTCTTTCCATTCTTCCTAGTTATTCCATTATTACTCAGCGGCTGTAGCTCCAGCCCTGACACTGTCAGACGAAGCGGTGAATACAGCTTCTATGACTCAACCCAAAGCTTCATTGCTTTAACTGATACCCGACGAAACGGAGCGGTTGTCGATAAAGGTGTGTTTTACCCCAAAAATACGTTTGCCTTTACCTATCGCTATTGTTCTGACAGCCCTAAACAGGCTGCTAACGATATTGTAGAGTACCAAGCATTAGCCAAGCGGGTTTGTGACACTAATGGCGGTCAGCTCATCAATCAAGGTAGCGGCGCATGGTGTGTCAGTGCAGCCAATACCCCCAACGAGATGCCCTTATTCTCCGCTAACATTACCAGCACAGCCCTATGGGCCGATTTATGTTTGGATGGCCCGTTTGTCACTCTACGACTAAACGAAAACACCCAAGCGAATCAAAGCCAATGGTATGAAAGTGCGCAGGTTCTTGGTTATGAGCCCTACTCCCCGCTGCGTCAATTAGCACCCGCTAGCGCGAGCATGTACACAATTAATCAGCCGGCTTCACCAACAACTGCGCCATGGGGAGAAGAAAGCAACTACATCTATTCGAGTGTTGGTGCTACGGTATGCTTATACGACCACCCACACCAAACCAATCTTGGTCATACCTATCGCGGACAAGTTTTTAGTGTCAATGATGGGCTTGTAAAGGTATCTGTAAAAGACAAGTTCAAGGGGGATATTAGAACCGCTCCCGCATTGGACAGAGTTAACTGGCACCACTCTTCTTATATCACGGCGCCTGCCAACTCGTGGTTTGTTTGCTCTTAGATAATGTCCGTATTTATGGGAGAGTATTCACTCTCCCGTATATTTTGGAGCTAAATAACAACATATAAATTGAGGTTATTTAGTGTTGCTACAAATTTAATTAAATGAGTCGTAATAGGATTAAACGCAAAATATCACCATAACGATCATAAAAAAATACCGTCTTTGACTGACTTTCCCATCTTTTCCTCCTTTTGCGGTATATACTTCTATTGCTAAGCAGGAGGCAGAACATGTTTGAACGAGCACAATTTCTAACTTCAAATGAATACCCAGAACTGGATTTAGAGAAATGGCAGAAAACCGTCGATTTGATATCGCAACTTTTCGACTGTACTTGCGGAGCTATCGTTCAATTACGAGATCAAGAATTCTTTACCGTCCGCTCTAGCCAAAACACCGACAATTTTCTAAAACCCTGCGATGCCTGGCCTTGTGAAATGAACAGCTTCTGTCGGCATGTCATCGAAGAAGGTGACTCACTTTATGTCGCAGATCCTGCTAATCACCCGACATGGGGCCAAATACCCTTTGTAAAAGAAGGTCCCATTCGTTCCTATTTTGGTATGCCAATATACTGGCCTGACAATACGGTATTTGGCACTATCTGTGCCATTGATACTAAACCAAGCGAGTATAATAGCACCCTCTTTCAACTTCTCGAGCAACTGAAAGAACTCATAACTGCAGATCTCAAACTAATCGATGCGTATGAGCAAGTAAGAAAGCTTGCTATTACCGATGAGCTAACAGGCCTCTATAACCGACGTGGTCTCTCTGTGTTAGCCCATAAGATCATGTGCAAACCCCACGCAACCAACACCAATGAAAGCGAAATTGGATTACAGGAACAAAATGAATCCGTTGCCATCGCCTATTTTGATTCGGATAACCTAAAACAGATAAACAACCAGCTCGGTCATGACTGTGGTGATATAGCGATCCAAACACTAGCAACAGAAATTAAAAAGCTCACCCGCGCCAGCGATATTGTCGCGCGGGTCGGTGGTGATGAGTTCATCGTACTCTCCCAAAATATCAACGAATCAGATCTTAAGGCGCGCTGCCAACAGATTGAGGCTAACTATCAAACAACCCTAGCAAACCACGAAGCCTTTTCAGGCTACACCAATGATTTCAGTGTCAGCTATGGCTGCATGAGCGTACAAGAAACCGAATGTTTAGACCTTACCGAGTTGTACATACAAACCGATAAACGTATGTATGCCAATAAAATGAGTAAAAGAAGCTGCTAAATATCAAGGCGGATAACATTTGTCTAGTTGCTGTGACCCACTTATCTACCAACCTTTCTTTAGGTAGGCTTTAGCTGTACTTTACGTAGAGCATTTTTCGCAGACTATCGCAACGACGACTATCTAAACGATCACCTAAATAGTCACCATCCTCAGCGGATTTTTTCATGAGCAATGCTTTTGCTCGGTCACTATCAGGCAGCTTTTTATATTCATCGTAAGTGTGAATCTTGAGGATTTTATATTTTGAATGCTGACTTGATTTCGCGACATTCTCATAGCAATAAATCATTGCGCCCGCATTAGCCCCTACTTTGGCAGCATCTGAAACCGCGTAAACATTACTTGTTATTAGCATCAAAGTACATGCAACAGCAACAGCTTTCATTTTTTTCATTGTATCTCCGTAGAATATCCATTGGCACCCAAGCCAAAAACATTTTCGCAACCAGCGAGTTAACGTCAAAATAGCAAACGCCAAACGGTAGTAATTACCATATGACGACAGTCGGAGATAATAATGGAGAGTTTTTAAAATGTGGCGGAGACGCTCTGGGTACGGTGGGGGTGATTCAAATTCCTTACTCGGAACATTGCGCATACAAAAAAGCCGCTGATTTCTCAGCGGCTTTTTCAAATGTGGCGGAGAGATAGGGATTTGAACCCTAGATACGCTACAAACGTATGCCGGTTTTCAAGACCGGTGCTTTCAACCACTCAGCCATCTCTCCGTAAGTGCGGCGTATAATAAAGTAGGACTTTCTTATTGTAAAGCCTCATTAGCTCAACAGCTCAGAGTATGTACAAGTCTCTATAATATTTCGTTTATTCATTCCAAAAACTATCAGTAGAGAGATCTAGCAATATTGTTTGTAGTTAGTTGTAGCCAATCGCGCAAATAAAACAAAACAAACCATTCACACAAATTATCACTCCGTGAACCAGCCTCACAAAACCCTAATGGAACAAAGGATTAATTCCATTACCCTTAATTTAGTGCTCATATGCAACCGAAAAACCCGTGCAAATGTAGCATTTACCTGAAACGCAAAATTATGAACAAAAACATAAAGCCAAAAAGAACCCATTCATGTTTCTTTGATAAAGGAATTATCCATGAAGAAAAAGCTCAGTTATCTCGCCCTGGGAGTATGGACAATAAGCTGTTCACCTTCCCTTGCCGCTCCACTCGCACTTGAGTTGGAGGGGCTTGCCAATCAGGCAAATCAAGCATTGAGCGATATCTATGCCGCTTCAGAGAGTGCTGGTATCACTGAATTAGGTGACTGCTCTTACAGCTGTGGTGGACACCCTAATTGGGATATCACGGCAGGATACTATTTCGTCGATGTGAATGACGTTAAAGTCTATGTACGATATGGCGCACCAGTGCGCTTCTCTACCAGTATCTACCGCAATGAAGGTGCCCAAACAGATTTCTTCAGCCAACTTGCTGGCATCAATATCGATAACTTTCATACTGGCGTTATCCAACAGGATAATTGGCCTGATTTCTTCGTAGATAAAAGCCTACCCACTGACTTTACCCAGCAAGCACAGAATTCACACAGCGGTTGTTTCTTAGCATACCAGGCAGTTAATAGTTACGCTCCTCAAGCCAGTTTCTACGCTGAAACCTCGGGTTGCCCCGATCCTATAGACGCTGCGGTTGAATCAGGAAACGCGTTACTGATCCCTGATAGGGAATCTGTGTTACAAGCAATCCTGAACGTCATTGATAGCAACCGCATGCAGTACCAAAGTGCGAAGAACACTCTTTTCAATCTCACTAATGATGGCAATGCTAAAGAGGATGGCAGTAGCCTAACTAGCCTTTCATGGGACCCTACCCATGATGCGAGTACGTTTGTCCCCACCTATGGCGTTAATGAGGCCATCCTGTACACCAATGATGTCTATGTATCAGGAAAAACGGTTTATGAAAAAGCCATCGGAGTGATCGGTGAAACAACTGATAGCCGCTACCTCGTACTGGGGTCTAATCCAATGCGTACTTGGCAGCGTGGCTTTGAGACCAATGAGCAAACACTCACCTTCCTTGAGAACAGCATTCATTGGTTAACGGGAAAAACGCAAAGTGACATACTCACGAACGGCCTAAACGTCGTGATTGCACAAATGGATAATGGGTATTACTTTCCTGATGAAAGTGCAACTAGAAACTGGCTAGATGACCGCTTTCCCAATAAGATCAAATACAACCCAGCCAGAAGCTGTAACGGCGATGCACTAACAAGCTGTATTACCCCGCAAACTGATTTACTGATCATCTCCCAATACCTGCGCAGTGGAGAGGATGTTGAAGCCATTGCAGAGCAAGTGCGCCAGGCACAAGAGCAAAGTATCCCTGTCATGTATCTCCATCATGATGGAAACCAGACCGCTCTTGGCAAAGCACTATTTCAGATCTTCAATGTCAGCTATGAATGGGATAACTATTGGAAAAAATTAGGTCTCAACAGCTATGACATCACATCTCGGCAGGGTACATTGCCAAGCGATGTTGAGAAAGTCAAAACCATGGTCACGCATTTTCTAGACCAGAGCTTTAGTACCGACTTAAGCCAATGTAATTCAAGTTGTTCAAACATCGACAGCTTCAAAGTTGAATTTCAGGAGGCTGCTACTCATATTCGAAATATGGCCAACAACTTCGATAGCAGCAAAGTCGATGTATTCAAGCAAGAGGGATTGAAGTACCAAAAACTGCTGGTTTTACTCGCCGACTATTTCCGCCAGTCCATTTCGTTTCCAATGAATATGGCATCGACCGATACCACGACCTTTATGGAGTCTTATTATGCCGATCACGTACAATACCATTTCCGTGAGATTAACCCCGCACAGCCTGATTTAGGTAACTTTAGCCGAGGTGATTTCAGCCACATCACACCAAGCGAAAGAACAATCACACTCACCAGTAAGGCTCACTTCCAATCTGCTGGGGTTTACGCTCTGCCCGGCCAAACATTCGAAGTGGCCAGGCTAGATAGCAATGCCGAGGCTAACACCACCGTCTTTATTAACTCCTTACGCTCATCGGCTTCCAAGCCATTTGCCACAAATGGCTACAAACGTCCGAAGTACCTGCAATCGGTTAAGATTACTCTTCAACCGGGCGAAACACTCAAGATGACTTCCCCCTATGGTGGGCCGGTACAGATTGGCTTCAGTGGCGAATCCGGACTTCCCGTCACCCTCGCTTTCAACCAAATTGGCCGTCATCCTCATTGGCGTAGTAGCGAAGACAACGACAGCTTTGCACAGGCCATCGAGCAAGGTGATTTTGACTGGGCTGAAGTGGCGACGCCATATTTTGAGGTGCATTCAACCTTATCGAAAATGCACTCCACTTTATCGAATGCCAACTGGTCGACAGCCGAGGACTTAGCGAACGCTACTGATGCTTATATGCATGATTTCCCGCATCTCCTTGCTGGGTTTAAAGGTGATGGTATTACTGAAATTCCAGAGATTCATGATTTTGCAGCCCAGCAGGGTTGGACGATGGACAGCCATACTATTGTCAAGCATATGAATGCTGATCAGCCCACCTGTGGTTATGGTTGTTCAGGTAATCCATATGATGCTGGCTGGGCCTTTAGCCCAACAGGCCATGGTGACATCCATGAGCTCGGCCATGGTTTAGAAAAGGGGCGTTTTCGTTTTAGTGGCTGGGAAGGACATGCCAGTACTAACCCATACTCCTATTATTCGAAAACCCAATTTTTCAAGCAAACAGGCCAGGCGCCAAGTTGTCAAAAACTGCCGTTTAAATCCATGTATGAAACACTGCAAACAGCGCAAAGCCAGCCAGATCCCTTTACATTTATGCAGCAAGCCAACTTAACCAAATGGAATAATGGCGTTGCGATTTATGTTCAGATGATGATGGCAGCTCAAGCCCAAGGCATGCTTCAAGACGGCTGGCACCTCCTTGCACGTCTGCACATATTGGAACGTGAATTTAACCGGGCCAAAAAGAATGAATCCGAATGGTTACTCAATAGAAATAACTTGGGATTTGACCAGTACTCTTATGACGAGATAAAGTCTATCAGCAATAACGACTGGCTTGCCGTGGCTATCTCCTATGTCACCCACCTTGACTATGGCGACTACCTACACATGTGGGGATTATCTGTCTCAGAGAAGGCTCGACTTCAATTAGCAGGACACGACTTTGCCGATGTCCCCCGTCAGTACTATCAAGCCGAGGGTAATGACTACTGCTATGGCCTAGACAAGCCCATATTACCCATCAATGGCACTATGCGGTGGTCGGGTATCGATCCTGGTGAAGGGACTGATATTGCTCTTGGTAAGCCAGTCACCATCTCTAGTTATTACGATGAAAGTCGCTTCCCGGCAAGCTATGCCGTAGATGGCAATTCTTCGACATTCGTCCATTCACAGCGTGGTAGCTCAGAGTGGTTGGAAATTGATCTCGAAGAAGACTTTCAAATTAACACGCTGATATTGACCAATCGTAGTGATTGTTGCCAGTCTCGTACCGAAAATATAACGCTTACTTTGCTCGATGACGCCAGAAATATCCTGTGGTCTTCAGGCCCATTAGGCATTCAAGACGAGTGGTTATTTGATGCCCAACAGGGTTTGCCTGGTTCACTGGTCCGTTATATCCGACTGGAGTCTAACAACCAATATATAAATATCAGCGGTCTTATGGCTTACAGCCAACAATAACCTAAAACCGCCGCAATCTAACGAGCGCGGCGGTTTACTTATCTCTATCTCATCAAGCTACCGCATCCCTAACTCTTCGATATACGGTCACCAAAAACAATACCGCCGCCCCACTGAGTAAACCAATGGCGGCATTCACAAATGCCGGAAGCATCAAGGCTCCGCCCGGAACGACGGAGGCTTGCTGAGCTAGGTGGTCAATCAATATATGGGAGTGCGGCATGCTATGTACGACGATACCGCCACCAACCAAAAACATCGCGATGGTGCCGACGATAGCTAGAAACTTCATCAGGTATGGGGCTGCTTTTACTAAGCTTTCGCCAAATCCCCGCTTCAAAGTGCCCGGCTCGCTGGTTCGGGCAAGGTACAAGCCCGCGTCATCCAGTTTTACGATCCCGGCCACAAGGCCATAAACCCCAATGGTCATCAACAATGCGATGACACTGACCACCAGCACTTGGGTCAGCATGGCGGATTCTTGCACCGTACCTAGCGCAATCACGATAATTTCAGCCGACAAGATAAAGTCAGTTCGAATCGCCCCCTGAATTTTCTTCTTCTCGAACTCAACCAGATCTTCAGCAGCATCCATCAGCTCAAGTTCGTCACTATCCTTTGGACCCGCTGGATGAAACATCTTCTCTACGACTTTCTCGAACCCTTCAAAGCAAAGGAACAAGCCGCCGATCAGCAGCATCGGGGTGATTAACCAAGGGGCAAATGCACTGATCAACAATGCTGCAGGCACCAAGATCAGCTTATTGCGAAAAGAGCCCTTGGCTACGGCCCACACCACGGGAATTTCTCGTTCAGCACGAACACCTGACACCTGCTGGGCATTTAACGCCAAGTCATCCCCCAGCACCCCTGCCGTTTTGCGGGCTGCCACTTTGCTCATTACCGCGACATCGTCGAGCACGGTGGCTATATCATCTAACAGAGTTAACAAGCTTGCTCCGGCCACTAAGCACCTCTATGCATTTTTTATTTTGTTTAACTGTAGCGAATGATCGAAAACTCTACCTTCAGACCAGTAGCGTGTTTTCAATAATTTTGATTGAAGATCTCGCGGCATCGGTGATCCCCCGCTAGAATGTAACAAGATATTACCATTAATCAGCCCCTTGGCTGATACATTATTCAGTGGTTACTTCCAAACCACTTTTGGGACACCTTTTTTAGTCACATTTCATTATCACGGAAGCTAGCGTACCTACTGCGAGGTGACGAGCTCATGGCGATTGCCATTGTCTTGATAGTGATCGTTGTGGCATCCATTGCCTTTCATTTTCTCAGCCCCTGGTGGCTGACGCCTGCGGCCTCCAACTGGGGAGAGATAGACGGTGCCCTCAATCTGACTCTGGTGATTACCGGTGCATTTTTCATTGTCATTAATTTGATGATCGCTTGGTTTGTGATCAAATACCGCCACCGCAAAGGACACAAGTCCACTTACCAGCCAGATAATAAACGCCTTGAAGCCTGGTTAATTGGCTTAACGACCGTAGCTATTATTGGCTTGTTAGCGCCGGGGTTGGTGGTATACGGTAAGTTCGTTGCTGTACCCGATGATGCCAAAGAAGTCGAAGTGGTCGGCGAACAGTGGAAATGGAGCTTTCGCTTTCCTGGTGAAGATGATCAGCTCGGTAAATCAGATGTCCGTTTTATCAGCCCGACTAACCCGCTAGGGCTTGATCCAGATGATCCTGCCTCTAATGACGATAAAATCATATTGAGCCCCGAACTGCATCTTCCGCTCTACTCACCCTATAAGTTTTTGCTTAGATCCAAAGATGTCCTGCACGACTTTAACGTGCCGCAATTTCGGGCCAAAATGGATATGGTACCCGGTAGCATCACCTACTTTTGGCTCACACCAACTCAACGCGGCACCTTCGATATCCTATGCGCTGAGCTCTGTGGCGTAGGGCACTTCAATATGCGCGGCCGGGTGGTCGTCGAAGATGATGCCCAATTTGGCCGTTGGCTGGCACAGCAACCAACATTTGCTCAAACCCAACAACCCGCCTCAGAAAGAGACACACCAATTACCGATCCTGTCCAGCATGGCAAAACCCTGTCAGAAGTAAATGGCTGTATTGGGTGTCATAGCACCGATGGTAAGCCCGGTGTCGGCCCTACTTGGTTAGGGTTATATGGCAAAACAGAGGTCCTGTCTGATGATACGGAAGTGTTGGTGGACGACAAATACCTCAAAGTCGCAATCCTCAATGCCAATGCGGAAATCGTGAAAGGCTATCCGGCAATCATGCCGGTTTATCAATTTAGCGCTCAGGAAGTCGATGCCATTATTGCCTATATCAAGGCCGTTTCTTCGCCCCTGATAGGTTCAGGTGGAGCCGAGAACGAGGGAGCAGAATAATGTTTGAAACCAGCCCCTACGCTGTTAAGAAACGCCCGCAATCCTTCTGGACTCAGTATGTCTGGAGCCAAGATCACAAGGTTATTGCCGTCCAATACACGCTAACCGCCATTGCGATGGGGATGATAGCCCTGGTGCTTTCCTGGATCATGCGCTTGCAACTTGGTTTTCCCGGAAAATTCGATTTCATCGACGTCGACCTATACTATCAGTCAATGACTCTGCACGGCATGATCATGGTGGTATACCTGCTAACCGCCCTTTTCCTTGGCGGATTCGGCAACTACCTCATCCCTTTAATGGTCGGGGCACGGGATATGGTCTTCCCCTACCTTAATATGCTCAGTTACTGGTTCTACTTATTGGCGTCATTAATCCTTATCGCTAGCTTTTTTGTGACTGGCGGCCCTACAGGAGCCGGATGGACTCTATACCCGCCGCAAGCCATTATGCCCGGCACCCCGGGGACAGACTGGGGTATTGTACTGATGCTTATTTCATTAGCGGTGTTCATTGTCGCCGCGACCATGGGTGGTTTGAATTATGTCACCACGGTACTACAAGCCCGTACCGAGGGAATGACTTTGCTTAGAATGCCCCTAACCGTATGGGGGATCTTCACCGCCTCAGCCATGGCTTTACTGGCCTTTCCTGCTCTATTGGTCAGCGCGATAATGATGCTTTTTGATAAACTTCTCGGTTCGAGTTTCTTCATGCCGGCCATTTATTCCTTGGGCCAGCAGACAGGCTATGACGGTGGTAGCCCTATTCTGTTCCAACACTTGTTCTGGTTTTTCGGTCACCCCGAAGTATATATCGTTGCCCTACCTGCATTTGGGATCGTTTCGGATCTCATCAGTATCCATGCTCGTAAGAATATTTTCGGTTACAAAATGATGGTCTGGGCTATTTTGGGCATCGCGGCATTAAGCTTTATTGTCTGGGCTCACCATATGTATGTCAGTGGCATGAACCCCTATTTTGGCTTTTTCTTTGCCACCACCACCTTAGTGATTGCGGTA
The DNA here is from genome assembly GCF_052873915.1 of Photobacterium sp. DNB22_13_2. Classification (NCBI taxonomy): domain Bacteria; kingdom Pseudomonadati; phylum Pseudomonadota; class Gammaproteobacteria; order Vibrionales; family Vibrionaceae; genus Photobacterium; species Photobacterium sp. DNB22_13_2. The sequence continues at coordinate 199,229 of NZ_JBNNXU010000007.1, read as the reverse complement.
CCGACGGCAATCAAAGTCTACAACTGGCTGTTCACTCTCTGGCGCGGTGATATTCACCTCAACCTACCGATGCTTTTCGCTATCGCTTTCATGAGTAGCTTTATCATAGGCGGGCTAACCGGTCTGTTCCTTGGCAATGTCATTGTCGATATCCCTCTTTCCGACACCTACTTTGTAGTAGCACACTTCCACATGGTAATGGGAGTATCACCAATTTTGGTTATTTTCGGCGGGATATATCATTGGTACCCGAAAGTCACCGGCAAAATGATGAACCCTGTGATGGGGCATATCCATTTCTGGGTCACCTTCCTTGGCACCTACGCCATTTACTTCCCGATGCACTACCTCGGGATCCTCGGCATGCCAAGACGTTACTACAACTGGGATGATTACAGCTTTATCCCCGAGTCGGCTCAATCCATGAATGCCTTTATCACCATTGCGACCTTGGTTGTCGGGGCAGCCCAGATCCTCTTTCTGTTCAACCTATTCTGGAGCTGGAAGTTTGGAAAAGTGGCCGACAGCAACCCATGGAAAGCGACATCACTGGAGTGGTTCACTCCAGATACGCCCCCTAAACACGGTAACTGGGGCGAAGAACTCCCTGTGGTCTATCGCTGGGCCTATGACTTCAGTGTCCCCGGCCATGACAAAGACTACATACCACAAACGAAGCCATCGGAAACACCGCAGACGGAACCTGAGCCATCCTCTGCCTCATCCGGCGGGAGTGGCAGCGAGCCAACGGCAAAAGCCGATAAGGAGCGCTCATGAAAAAAACCATACAAACGCTCACCCAAGATCCTGACGCTCGTTATGCCAGCCAGTTTCAGGCGCCTTCATCCACAGCGGTATGGTTGCTAATTGCCGTTATCACTATGTTCTTTTTCCTGTTTGCCGTTGCTTACCGGATCAGAATGACGCTGCCTGACTGGCAAGCTGTCAACGAGCCTTGGCAACTCGCTGTCAGCACGGTGATGCTGGTAATGAGCTGCGTCACCATGCACCTGTGCTACCGCAAAGCCGCACTGTTACCCTCATTAAAAGCGAATCATGCCCTGCTGGTATGGACGGTTACCTTTACCTTTGGCTTTGTTTTTAGCCAACTGTGGGCATGGCAAGCATTACTCGCTGTCAATTTAGGTGTAGGTAGCAACCCTGCAGCCAGTTTTTTCTATTTATTAACCGGTCTGCATGGACTGCATGTTCTCGGTGGGCTCATTGCCCTGAGCTGGGTAGTATTCCATGCTGGGAGCGGCCATCGCAACCAGCTCTATCCCGCCCTGCGGCTTTGTACCCGCTACTGGCATTTCTTATTATTCGTCTGGCTGTTTTTACTCGGCCTACTCCGACTGACGTAATAGGAGGTTATCCCCATGCCACGATCCATTTATACCGATGACCATCCGACTCACCATGCGTGGGCATCGATAGTCAATGATTACTCTGCCGACAAAGCCGTATTTAACACTTCCCCCAACAAAACCATGATGTGGATATTCCTGCTTAGCGATATATTCGTCTTCGGCTGTTTCCTCGTCGGTTATATGTCTGTAAGGATGACAACAACTGAGCCTTGGCCTATTCCCAGTGATGTTTTCGCCCTAACTATCGCCGGGCAATCAGTCCCTTTGGTGCTAATTGCCATCATGACGTTTATCCTCATCACCAGTAGCGGCACCATGGCCATGGCGGTCAACTGCGGTTACCAGCAACGACGTGGAGCTACCGCATTACTCATGCTGATCACCGCTTTATTTGGCCTGAGCTTTGTTGGGATGCAAGCGTTTGAGTGGACCAAGCTGATAGAAGATGGCTTCCGTCCTTGGGAGAACGAGGCTGGCGCGGTTCAATTTGGCGCCTGCTTTTTCATGATCACCGGATTCCACGGCTTGCATGTTACTGTTGGGGTGGTTTATCTGCTCATTGTGGCGTGGAAGGTCTGGCGGGGAGATTATGAACGCCCAAATAGCAATAAACCTCATGGTAACCATTCAGGTGGGAACTATGAAATCGTTGAAATCGCAGGCTTATACTGGCACTTCGTCGACCTTGTTTGGGTCTTCATTTTTGCGTTTTTCTATCTCTGGTAGCTATCTCCTGTAGGAAGGTACGCATATGACTAGCTCAACGAAAACCAACACGCAACAACACCCGATCAGTCTCTATTTAGGTATTTGGCTACTCCTGTTCGTATTGAGTGCCTTATCTTATATGGTGGATTACTTCCAGCTGGAAGGAATATTGCGCTGGAGTTTGATCTTGCTCTTTATGGCCCTTAAGGCTGGCCTTATCGCTAGTGTCTTCATGCATATGCTATGGGAGCGAATGGCATTGGTCTGCACTATATTTCTGCCACCTCTGGTACTCTTGGTACTTGTCGGCCTAATGGTCAGCGAGGCTAACTATATATTTGCACTCAGAGATAGGTTCTTTAGTTAGTCATCTTTATGTGTTTTAGCCGCTTCAATGCGGTAAAACTCAGGTAATGATGGTGGGATCGTTTGCCAAGCTTGCTCCTCCCACATTTTTTCATAACTGTAGTCAAATAGCTCTGTCATAAATTCACCACTGTAGGGTGAAAGCTCTTCCGACACCTGAAAGTCCTCATCAATGTACGCTAAGTTGAAATGGATTCCCTGCTGACGGGCATTATGGTAAATATGCTCGACATCTCCGATGCCCTGATTGAGCAAAAGTGTATTGATGGTTCTTTCGCTTATTTTACTGAGCCTATAGGGCACTGGTTGGAAATCCGATTTCAAGCTACTGTTACGGATCACATAGAGGTTTTGCTCAACGTCCATATCACGCAGATCTACCCATGAAGGTGCGAAGAAAACTTGACGTACTACCCCCCCATCAACGTGCAGTTCATCGAACTGTTGACCGTCTTGTTCAAACTCGATTTTCCGCGCCGGAAATGCTCCAGGTACTGAGCTGCTGGCAATGATCAGCTCTTGAATCAGGGTGGTAGCTTGCGGGGTACTGTGTTCAGCTATCCGACCGATATTCCAAAGAGCAAGACGCTGGTTATCGATATTGGTCGTCCCGATAATCAACTGACGGCCACGTATACTCTGCTTGGCAATTTCCGCGACCAACTCATCGGTCACTACTTGGCGAACTTTCTGCTCAAAGGGAGAGATATCGAGCAGAGACTGGTGCCTAGCAAGGGCAAATATATTCCTGAAATGGAATAAATCTTTAAACTCAGTTTCGGTATAAAGTTCTGTTAGTACATCATCGTAATCACTGCCGAGGAAGGCAAATACCGACACAATGGCCCCTGTTGATATTCCCGTTACCACATCAAACTCTGGACGATCCCCCCGCTCCGTCCAAGCTGTTAACAATCCAGCAGAGAAAGCGCCATTAAAGCCACCTCCAGATAGCGCTAGATAATTCAAATTCTGCTTCTTCTGATGCTCCTTAATCCAACTGCTAGTGTTGGTTTGGATCATGGCATTTAAACCTTCAGGGTTAAATTCATCCCATACCCTGATCTCCTCAAACGACGAAGGCATCATGGTATAAGTAGCAGGATCCGCACTACGATCTGAACTACTGCAAGCAGAGAGTAAAACAGGCAATAACAAGAATATCCAACGCTGCACTATTCATTCCTTAGCATATCAATACACGTCATTCTATTCATAGAGGCTGTAGGTTAGCTGAACCAGATCTCGAACATGACTATTGATAAAACTCGTGATACTCAACGGCAAAAAGCCCGACAAAACTCTTATTTTGTCGGGCTTGCATTGAATATGTCTACATCATTTAGAACCAGGCAACAACCTGATCCATCTCGCGGCGTGTTTTAGCAAACGCTGGCTCATTTTCTCGGTAACCCAGTGCGACCATTACTGCAGGTTGATAGACATTAGGGTCGATATCAAAATGCTCTTTCAATACTTCGACGTTTTTTTCCATCTCAAAACCTTCAATAGGACAAGAATCTATCCCCAGCAACGCCGCAGACGTCATCACATTGCCTAGTGCAATATAGGCCTGACGCGCAGACCATTCAGTGATCTGCTGCTTACCTTCAATCTTGAAGTCATGTTCTTGGAATTTCTGGAAAGCCCCATTAATAAAGCCAATGACTTCTTCAGGCAGCTTCTTCACTTCACGCATGTGTTGCTGCTGATAGTCAGAATTGTGCTTCATGGTTATATCTGTATGGGCAAGAAAAATTACAAAATGGCTCGCTGTACCCAACTGGCCTGCAGTTCCATTGAAAGCACCATTCGCTCCCCAACTAAATTCACGGAACAGTTCTCGTTTTTCTGGAGACTGGACGACAAGGATCTGCCAAGGTTCAAAACCAAATGAACTTGGGGATAAGCGTGCCGCTTCCAAAATAGTATTGAATTCGCCATCGCTGATCTTACGCTTAGGATCAAACACTTTCGTTGCATGACGAGAGTTGAATGCTTCTAGGATCTGTACCTGAACATCATTGGTTTGTTTGATATCTTTCACTATATTGGCCCTATTTCACTTCGTTATGGACAATTCATCCCACACCAAACTTTGCGGTCTTTCACTGTGTGGCTTGACGTCTGTCTTGATGAAAAGCAGTTTGAATCTTTTATCGAAAAAGAAAAAGAGCAGAGAAAACCAATGACTATGGACTAAAACTGCCATAATTAAGTATCTGTATAGCGTTACCTTGCCAACCATGACAAGTCACATAGAACCCCCGGTTTTAGTGAAAATGTAAAAAGCCCCATTAGCGAATAGGGCTTGGTTTGTTAACGTTAACAGCTCAACGAAAGCGCATCACATAAGTGTATGAAAGCATTAAGCAACCTCATGGAAGTGATTTTATATTAGCTGGCTAATTGACTAGCTTCATCAAAGATACCATGACGACAATACGATATTCCTAGCTGCTCCAGCTCAATCAAATGGTTATTCAATTTACGTAAAAAATGATACCACTGGCGCGATTCAGACCATGCGACTTCTGCTACGGCAAACAGTCGCGGATAAAGTAAATAGTCGAGCGTATGCTCATCAACCACAGTTTCAGACCACAGCGCAGTCTGCACACCCAAGACTTTATCCTGTTTATCGGCTGGGATATTGGCAAGCGGATCGTAATGATAGACCTTTTCGAGCGGCAGTATTGCTGCCCAATCAAGGCCTGGTTCATCAATACAATGGCTTTGTACCATGTCAAGGTATAGGAATTGCCCCGGCTGAAGCACAACATCGTGGCCTTTTTCGATACATTCCAGTGCCGCTTTTTCACTTTGCCAAGAAAAAACCACCGTCTCTTTGCTGACGTTATCACCATCAACAACCTCTTCCCAACCCAGCATTCGGCGCCCTTTCTTCGCCAAGTGTTGCTCAGCAAAGCGTAATAAATGCCCTTGTAACTCTTTCGGGTCGGTATATCCTAATTGAGCCATGAGCTGCTGGCAGCTTGGACTTTGACTCCATACCCCCTCAGGTACTTCATCAGCCCCAATATGTACATAGAGTGCAGGAAAGAGTTCACACACTTCATCCAACACAGTACAAAGGAAGGCGTAAGTTCCATCCAGACCAGGTGACAACACATTATCGTTAAAATGCTGAACACTGGTATATTGCGACTCATCCTGAGCGTCATACAGAAGTTCCGGTAAGGCTTTGATGGCCGCACGCGAATGGCCGGGAATATCTATTTCAGGAATAATGGTGATACCACGAGCTGAAGCATAAGCGACCACATCCCGAATATCTTGCTGAGAATAGAAACCACCATAACTCTCAGTCAGGTGGCTATATTGAGCAGGTAACACCTCATTAGGACCACGCCATGCGCCCACTTCAGTCAACATCGGATAAGCATTAATTTCAATGCGCCAACCTTCATCATCAGTCAAATGCCAGTGAAATACATTAAACTTGAGTCGTGCCAGCTGGTTAATAATCTGCTTAACTTTGCTAACTGAATGGAAGTGACGGACACAATCAAGCATCATCCCTCGATAGCCGAGCCGTGGCTTATCTTGGATCTCGATACAAGGCAACACAAATGTCTCGTTGTTGTTAGGCTGTAACGGGATCAGCTGCAGCAAACTGGCAACAGCAGAGAGAAAACCCCGTTCTTCGCTGGCTTGTATCAGAATATGATCTGTGTTGACACAGAGGAGATAACTTCCCTCGCTGCACTGGCTGTCCAGCTCAAAGCGAATCAATCCGTAACGACTAAGCTCACAGCTATCAGTAAATGCAAGCTGATGACGCTGCACTAACTCGTCTTCAAACCATAGTGAGGCCATCCGAGCAAACTCGACATCACACAGAACCTGACAACGGCTATCCAGTGTGAAACAACCCGCTTGAACCATCAACTGAGCAGGCTGAGGAATGATAGATATCGCGGCTATTTTCCCGATATTTTCCTCTACATTCTGGTCGCGGAGCAGCGCACAGTCACTAAACTGCAGGGGGGTTACATCTATCCTGTGCATGTTTTGTTGAATCACTACTACCGCTTCGGTAATACCATGTCCTTGCAGCGAAATATGTGGAAGAGGAACCTCAAACTCGACACTAAATCGTTCCCCGGCCGTGAGCACTCGGAATGACTCAGGGGGAGTAAGTCGATACAGAGTGCCTACCTGTTCAAGACTCCCACTAGTTAAGGTGTTAGCCGTGATACCACGGATACAGCTAAATTCAAGATGCCAATCAATTAGGGGGGAATCACTTTGGTGACTAAAGGTAACCAACAAACGGCTGCCAGCTTCATCATTGGCAATCAAATGCTGTTCTAAACGTAGACGCATTCCAATGTCTCTTTCAAAAATAAGTAGAATTACAAGCAGAGGGGCAGGAAAATCCTGCCCCTCTAGAGGGTGGCGTTAGTTCAATCTCTTATTTAAAGATAAAGCTACGAATTTGCTTCGGCTTAAATAGCCCAAGCCCAAATTTGCCATTGAAAGATTGTGCGTCGGCAATAGGTTGTTCTAGCAAGTTTACTTCAGTGACAGATGTCTCGGCAGTCGCTGCCTTTAAATGACCGGCCTCAGTAACAGTTTCGCTACTAGGGTTGTATAGTCGAACAAGAATACCGTGACCATCTTCTGTTGTTTTTATCGCACTCACAACGAGCTCCGCGCTATCAAGCTCAATGCCTGTGCGATGATCCGCAACCTGAGTGGTCAGAGGATGCATAACAAAATACTTCAGCGTATTGGTAAACTGATTAAGCGATTGATTCTGATAAACCAATGGCTCTATCGCATACTCTTGCCACATCTTCTGCACATGCGCGGGATTGAAGTTATCTTCAATCAACAAGGCACATTCACAATGCAATGCCCCCAGCAACTGACTATCCGGTGTCGGGATGTACTTAAATTGCTGGCCTGAAGCAATGCCGGGACGACGAATCAAGTCCGGTTTACCTAGCCAACCGACGCTGCGGAATAGTGTCAGGGCAATTTGGTTATTTGCTCTGACTTCGTACTCCTTAATACCTTTCGTCAATAAGCTAAGGCTGTAGGACTGATCATGCAGGTTAGCCAAATGCAGCATTGGGTAGATCGGACTTGGTTCTTCTTTCCAACCCTTCTCACGCCAATCATGAAGACGCTTAGGCACATTTTCACGCTCGACAACACCAAACGGTGTATCAGACCAGTTGGTTGAGGTTTCAAATGGCGTTGTTACGACCAACTGCACACGGTGATCTTTTACTTGATTGTCGAAATTAGCGTCGATCGACAACGGCAACACTGACTCCCCGCCAGCAACGGCATGTTCAAGACGAAGGGTGATGGAGTATCCCATCGATGCAGAGCAATTCTGCTTAGCACGTTCAGCGAGATCTTCAGGCAATGACCAAACGCCGTCGATCAGGATTGACTCAGAAAAGCCTTGCTTCACCACCCTCATGGTCGCCTGGCTCCAATCAAGTTGGATCAGCCAGTCATTCTTTGGCGGCGAATAATCATAGGTATCACCGTCATCGCCCATATCAACCAGATTAATACAGTTATCCCATACTCGATTTTGAGTTTTGTCCAAAAGCACAAACTGCCCCTGTTCAAAGTTCAAGCGATAACGGGCATTTTCAATCTCTATATGATCTGATGTCTCAACCGTCGTTTCTAAACCACCCTCAACATCGCGCTCGACTAGCTTTACGCTGGTATGGCCCGATGCGGGCAATGGATAATAGAACTCGACGTCACTCTGGTAGTAATAAAGTGAAGGATCATTGGTCGACTCATCACGCTGAATACTTCCGCGGTAAACGCGCTGTGATGAAACCACATCAACCTTGACCTCTTGTCCATCTAAATCCAACAGGACAAAGCTTGGAGCTGACGTAGAGATAACTGTCTTGATCAATGCATTTCGAGCATAGGGTAAGGTATTGAACAGTGTTACACGCCCATCAATACCACCTTGCTCTGCCGTTGGTTGTGATTCTGCCAGCTTTCTGACCAAATAATCCACAGCAGAGTCTGACGCCTGATCCGCTTCTTCAAAACGCGATAAAATGATCTTATTGGTTTTATCTGTATTACAGCCACCTGCACTATCATGGGCATGATTACGCAGAATGGTTTTCCAGATATTGCTCAACAGCGCTGGTTTAGACTCAATACCTTGTGAGGCAGCCATCACCATCAACGGTTCCAATTGATAAGAAAGGCGCCGCTCAACTCTATCGTTAAGATACTTATGATCATAACGAGAAGAATAGATTGAGCGGTGAATTTTCGACACCTGCCCATCTATCATCTCGCCACTAATGGTCGGTAAATCAAGGTTTTCAGCTTCAATATCCGCAAACAGTTTATCGTAGCTACTTTCAATCAGCTGATAGTCACTATTTGATGCATTGCTGATATCAAGACGTGATTTAAGTTCCTTATCAACGAAACGCTGATCGCCACCCAGTGGAATAGCAATATTGGCAGCCAGTGAACCGTCCTCAGCCTGAAGGCACAACGGGGTTGGATCATCAGAGTACATAACATGCGAGCCAACAAAGTAGCCGTTCTTTATGTTATATCCCAACACCTGACTACCGTCTTCACTCTGCCAGTTAAACTCACGAGCTTGGCACACATCGGTAGAAAGACCACGCCAGAATACTGTCTTATCAATGCCAACACCTTGGTAAATCTTTGGCATATCGATACTTTGACCAAACGCATCCGGCACATAACCAATAGACATCACAGGGCCTAAATCTTCAGCAAGGCGGATACCTGTTTGCAAGTTACGCACAATGGACTCACCACTGATAATCAGCTGATCCGTTTGCGTATACCAAGGTCCAATCTTCAGTTTACCTTGTTGAACCAGCGCGCGAAGGCGTTCAAGTTGCTCAGGGCACTGCTGAAGGTAATCCTCAATAATGCTCAGTTGGCCATCCAGTAAATACGTGTCATTCTCGCCATTTTCAAGCGCCGACATGACCTCATCCATGTGATAAACCAATTGAATCAAGGATTCGTGCGCTGAAAAATACCACTCATAGTCCCAGTGGGTATGAGGAATAACGTGAAATACTTTGTTCATCATTCAATCAATTCCTACTAACTCAAGCAATAGCAGCAGAAATAGTTAAATCCACTTCTTTACTGTCTTTTTTATTCAGCGTATCCCTAAATTCGTCATTCATCATGCAACGGGTCAGCTTAGTCAATATCTCTACGCTCTTTTCATCACCCTCAGCAGGAATACTCAATGCCACAGCCGTTTTCACCGGTCGGTCGTCCATTGTTTCCCACTCAATAGGATTGCTAAAGCGCACCACAAAGACCCCCGCATTCTTCGCCGCTTTGGTTTTGCAGTGCGGGATAGCCATACCATCTTTAAATCCGGTACTTGACTGGTTTTCGCGTGCTTTAAGCCCTTTTGCATACTGTTTTTCCGAAGAAACGTAGCCCAGTTTGTAAGCTTCCTTAGCAATAAACGCAATCGCTTCTGCTTTTGATGTAGACGTGGTGTCCATCAAAACGTGTTCAGGTTTGAAGACTTCCTTCGAGACAACCTCACCAAGCTCAGAAACCGTCGCACTGCCGCCATTCTCGGAAGTTACGGGTTTACGCCATAGACCAATGATTATCGCTGTCAGCGTAATCCCTGACATAGTACATAGGATCCAGGTAACAAATGGAATTGGCTGTTCGATATACCCAACGAAAGTCCCTAACGGAGAACCGATACCACCGTAGAACTTAACATCGAAGAAACCCACTAGGCCGCCGGCCAGTGCCGAACCCGCCACACTTGCGGTGATCATTTGAACTGGATGTGCGGCTGCAAATGGAATTGCACCTTCCGTCACACCCACAATCCCCATACCGAACGCGGAATCAGCAGAGATTTTCTCAGTATTAGTAAATTTGTTCTTGAAGAGTTTCGACGCCAGGAAAATACCAAGAGGTGCAACCGAAATCGCAGCCTGTGCCGCAGTACCAGGTACAAAGTTCGCGCCTTCAATACCGTATTTAGCAACAGTATCAGTCCATACTGCAGTACCAAAGATCAATGCTGTTTTATTGACGGGACCACCAAAGTCAAAACCGATCATTGCTCCAATGATTGCACCGATAATGAAAGTTGATGATGAATACGTCGAGGTCATCCATGTCAACCAATCATAAAGCGCCCCCATACCCGCAGCAATAGGGGTACCAATCATGTACTTAACAATAACAGTGATAAAGAAAGTGGCGATCAGAGGGATAATCATTATTGGTAGCAGCGGCTTACAAATCTTCGGCCAAGGAACCATTTTCAGATATTTCACCATGTAGCCGACTAAGAAGGCCACGAGGATAGCAGACAAAAAACCACCGCCGGTATCAGTACCTAAGAAGCCAGCATCGTTAGCAATATATGCACCAATCATTGCCGGTGCAATCGCTGGTTTAGACGCGATAGAGTTAGCAACAAAGCCCGCAAAAAGTGGAATCATCAACAGGAAGCCCACTTGACCCACTTTAAACAAGTGGAACATCAAGTCGCCCATAAACGTGCTTTGATCAAAGCCCCAAGCCACTAAGCGACCTAAGTCATCACGCTGGAAAGCAAACACGTTGGCAATAGCCAATAATAAACCAGCCGAGATAACCATTGGCACCATGTAAGAGATACCGCTCATCACATGCTGGATAAAACCATTCTCAGACGTTTTACCCAAAGTGATGTTACCTACTTCAGTCCCTTTACCACCAAAAACAGTGCCTTCTTTCATCGCAATGTCAACCAGCGCTTTGGCATCTTTCATCGCGACTTTTGGCCGGGTGACATAAATCTTCTTGCCTGCAAAACGCGCTTTGTCGACCTCGACATCAGACGCGAGCACCACAACATCGGCATTAGCGATCTCTTCTTCGGTCAGAACATTCTCTGGACCGATAGAGCCATTGGTTTCAACTTTTATGTTGAAGCCATGCTCTTTACCAGCATCTTCCAACGCTCGTGCGGCCATGTAAGTGTGAGCGATTCCCGCTGCACACCCTGTTACCGCTACTACATTAATTGTCATTAATTGAAGCTCCATAAACCTTATTACGTCAATTCGGCCGTCATTATGTAAGTATTTTCAGAAATATTTTGAGATCAAGGCCACAATTATCATCAGTCTGTAAATTTTTTCATTAAATGCATGGCAAAATACCGTACAAAACATAAAAGACGATAATCAAAGCGTTAAAAATGCGTAAAAACACCAATTACTGAAAAAATTTTCACGCACGCAGTGTAAATTTTTTCAAAGCAACTGCTGTAATTACGCCAATCCTTGACACAATTAAGAAGATGCTAACAATGAGTTTGAATTTATTTTCAGCAACAGTCGCCAAGCAGCAGAGCAGCGAACAGAACGATCAGCCCGATCCGATCTCTCATCATCTGTCTCACCTTATTGAGCAACAGAGTGCTATCACTCGTATATATCTAGCAGCACCCAGCCACAACCGCCCGCCAAAGGCATGGCAGCTTAACATGCCCCGTATTGATATTGTTTTGACGGGAAGCACCGACATTGTGTATTCCGTTGACGAACACCACAGTCAACGACAGCGGTTTTCCGCAGGTGATGTCTTATACATCCCAAGTATGGGCTGGAGTCAACCTCAATGGGGAGAAGCGGTGACTTTACTTAGCCTCAACATAGCCCCTCATAAGGTTGGCTTTAGCCTATATAGCAGAGAGGGAGACAACTTTACCGACACATATAAACGAACATCAGTTCATCGTAATCAGGCAGTTGGAAATGGACTGGTGCAGGTATTACAAGCGCTTGGAAGTGCGCAATCAGATACCGACACTATAAGCTTGGTGCTGCGCTCGCTGCTAAGCCATTTAATGCTTATGGAACAAGCACCCAAGAAGCTCCCTAGTCGTCAGGAAGAGCTGTTTCACAAAATAACAAAGCATATTAATGAAAACTATAACCAATCATTGAACCGTGAAGAGGTGGCTAGAGAATTCCATATTTCGCCCAACTACTTATCACATATATTCCAGCATCAGGGAAAAACAAGCTTCAAGGATTATCTTTGCCATAAGCGAATGGAAAATGCACAGCGTTTACTCGAGGTGAACCATCAGCGGATCAAGCAGATATCTCAGCAATGTGGTTTTTCCGATACGAACTATTTCTGCCGGCTTTTCAAACAAAAAACAGGGCTTACACCATCCCAATTCAGGGCTGGAATGGCGGCATAGCTTGACCAAGATCACTCCCCCAAGGTAACTTCAAGTCGCATGGTGAGCTGTTCCTCCCTCCTTTTGCTAAGGGAGGAACTAGAATATTGGCGTCTATCTGGTCAACCAAGCAGCCCCTCGTACACCACTACTATCGCCATAGACTGCACTTCTGACTGTCACTTTCGGCTCATTGGAGAATATATATTTACTCATCGCAGTTGGTAAGTCTTGATATAGTCGCTCAACGTTTGACATACCGCCACCCAGTACAATGACATCGGGATCAAGAATATTGCTAATAGAGGCAAAGCTTCTCGCCATCTGATCAAGCATCAGCTGATATGCTGCCACCGCCTGCTTGTCACCGGCATCAACCAGTGCCATGATCTGCTGGGAATTTAGGTTAGCCTGGTGCTTATGATTGTATTGCGCCGCAAAACCGGTACCAGAGATATACTGCTCAATACAGTTCTTCTTACCACAATAACACTGACCTATATTGCCATCATTTTCAGTGTTATATCCTGGCAGAGGATTATGGCCCCACTCACCAGTAATCGCATTAGCCCCAGTGATTATGGTTTGATTGACAACAATACCACCGCCACAACCAGTACCTACGATCGCACCAAATACAACAGTGCCGCCAGCTCCAGCCCCATCGACTGCTTCTGATAACGCAAAACAGTTTGCATCATTAGCAATTTTAACTATTTTCCCTGTCGCTAGGCCCAAATCGCCAATAACATCACGGCCATTGAGAAACGTACAGTTTGCATTTTTCATCTTTCCACTGGTAGGGCAAACCGCTCCCGGAAGCCCGATTCCAATCGCATTAAAGTGTCCCAACTGAGTGTTGATGTCTACAACCATTTCACCGATCTTTGTCACGAAAGCGTCATAGTTATCAGGGGTAGGATGGCGTAGCTTATATAACACTTCACCCTGTACAGATAAAACCTGAACCTCAATTTTCGTTCCACCAATATCAAAGCCCACTAACATAATTTAATCCCACATATTCTATATGAAGTTACTTCTACTAAAGGAGATGAATGTCAACCCAGCATCGAATATTCTTAAGGTGATCTTTTGATGCAATGATCATTATTATCCAAGGAAAAGTAACAATATATAAAATGTATAAATGCAGAAATCACATTTTATATATTACAACTAATCCACATTGAAATTATTAACTATCACATTAAAATATATAATAGTCCCTCCTCACCAAGCATACTGGATATTGAGAGACTACGAAAAAATGATAGAAATATTCAAAGGAATGTTATTTTTAGGTACAATTATCACTCTTCAAAACTTTGCTCTGTTTTCACCCACTTCTGAATTGAGTCCCGGAACAAAGAAACATATCGGAAATATATATGGTCAAAGGCTATTAACATAGGCAGTTGTCCAGAAATCATTCCTGTCGATTCTTCCCCTTTCAGAGATACCGTCAATAATGTTTTATCAGCACAATCAATTAATCGAGATTTCTCATTTGCCGTAATACACAATAACTGAACACCTTTAGCTTTCATTTTCTCTGCTGATTGGATCATTCTAGAATTATTACCCTTAAGAGAGAGCAGTAATACTAATTCACCTTCACCCAGAATAGAGCTTATCATTTCAATTGAATCATTATCGTTAACAATTTCGACAAACTTCCCTAAGCGCGTTAATCGAAACTTAAGATCATGAGCAGCAAAAGAACTATAACCTAACCCGAAAACATAAATGACTCTATGTTTGTTTATCATTTCACTAAAAAAGTCAACATCCTCTTGGTTAAGACGCTGATCGAACTGCTGCAGCATTTCAAAATATTCGTTTTGTAATGTCCGTGTTTCAGTAAACTCTGGGTGTTCAGAATCTAGCTGATTTTGATACAAGTAAAGAAACTCTTTAAAGTTATTCAGCCCGATTTTTTTACAAAATCGAGTAATAGAAGCCGTTGAAACACCAATTTCTGAGGCGAGTTCTTCAATGTTCTTGATCGGGTTAAGAGCAAGAAAGTAGTCCGCAATTTTCTGGTCAGTATTAGTAAATTTAAGACGAGCGTACTCAAATAACAACCTGAAATCTTTTATCATATCTATCCGCTTAGGTCTTTCACTACCAATCACTAAGAACAAAAGACAATCTACAATGAAAATAATTTCATTTCAATGCGGCTTAGTCGTATCGCAGACACCTTCTTTGCTACTTCTCCTCAATGAATCAAAGGATAAGCCTTAGCCCACCCTTTGCTAACACTACTAACAACTCATTCGAACCAATTAGAAGTAGTACTCGACCCCAAGGCGCACTTCCGTAATATCTGACTCATTGATTTCCATTTTCTTCACACGGAAGTACAGTAACGCTGGATCATCCAAGAAATATATTGCTTGGCCAGAAAGGACGTTATCTGCTGTTCCACTCACCTTACGGTTATCAATTTCCAAATCGCTATTGGCTGCATAACCTACTTTGAATTGCCAGTAACCAATATCATACAAGGCACCTACAGAGTATGATGTTTGATCTTGTTGACTACCAATGATGCCTTCTATCGTTCCCGCATCCGAAGCGTCATTATTGTAGTCTGAATAGTCCGCAGACATCACTTTGTATGCACCAAAAAGTCCAATGCCATTGGTGAAAGCCAATTCAAAGCCAGTCACATAAGTTTGATAATCAGAGTTTGCCGTCATCAACGAATCTGACTCTTCAAGTTCGACTAAACGCTCAGTACCGTATTCATAGCCAGCATGGAGCTGTAAAGGACCGTAGTTATAATGAGCTGAAGCGCCGTAGAAATTACTGCTGGAATTTTCTAAGTTATTACCGCGACCTACTGCCAACGTCGTCGTAAATCCATTCCAGTTAGGGCTACTCCAGCTAACTTGATCAGCTTGCCTATCGTAATAAGCGCCACCAGCAATATCATCCCCCCAGTCAAATACATTACCCAGACCTGGGTTTGAATAAGGCCAATCAATAATGGCATATACCGGCGTCAGAAAACGGCCAAACTGCACACGTCCCCAGCGATCATCTTCAAAACCGCCATAGGTATCTCGAAATCCTATTTGACCATCACCGCTATTCTCCCCAGAACCAACGTTATTACCCTCGATTTGCCAAATCAGCCTTGGGCCACGCTCTAATTCTCTGGCCCCACGAAAACCGATTCGGGATTCATTGTCCAAGCGATTTATTGTATCTTTGCCATCTTCGGCATAGCTATACATAGAAATAGCAACTTGACCGTATAATTCAATCTCATCATTTGCGGTCGCAACAGAGGATAGTAATGCTGCAGCACACATTGCAGCACAATACTTAGCTTTCATAATTTATCCTATTAGAAATATAAAACAAGAAACAGACTAAGCAAGGCAGGCAAGCGCCTAAAATGTAAAAATCAAGTTATTAAATATACTTAGCTGGCATTGAAATAATATCTAATAGAGCCTTTTGTGAATATTGGACATTTATCCACTTCATAGCACAAAGAACTAACACACCAAAAAGTATGATCCCGTTCATACTTCCAAATATTTTTGACACAGCAACTTAATCCTTTATCAAAGCTATGTCTAATCTCATTATTCTTTATACAAATCTCCAGTATATTGTACTTTACTCCACTTTATAGCTCGATAAAAAATAAATACAATGGCTATCATTTTTCAATTTCAATTAAACAAACACTCACCAAGGAGTTCGTTTTGTCCACTTTGTTACTTGATGGTAAATGGAAGCTGACATCACCACAGCACCCGAATATCAATATCTCTTGCACGCTACCAGGTGACATACACTCAGCATTGATAAATGCCGATCTACTTGATAATCCTTACCACGGTTGTAATGAACGCAATGTACAATGGGTTGGAGAGAGTGAATGGCATTTGGAAAGGCATTTCCAGATTGATGCCAAGTGGTTTGACGCTAACTCCATTGACTTGAAGCTAGAGTTTGTAGATACCCTTGCCGAATTCGAGATCAATGGCCACCATGTTGTAAGCTGCAACAACATGTTCCGACGTTATAGTGTCAATGTCCTGCCTTACCTAAAACCGGGACAGAACGAGATCATAATTAAGCTAAAGCGTGCGGATGTGGAAGCCACCGAGCGCGCAAAACGACTACCTTTCCCTGTACCATGGGCGGTAGGTAACAACCAAATTCCACATATGAATACCCTGCGTAAAACCCAGTGCCATGCGGGATGGGACTGGGGAATTTGTCTGCTAGTTAGCGGTATTTATCAGTCAATGATCCTTGAGCCTGTTCATCAAACCCGCCTTAACCGTGTTCATACCGTACAACACTGGCAAGAAGATGACTGCTGTGAGCTAGAGATCATCGTTGACTATGACGTGACTGCTTGCAGCGATGAACCAAGCACTATCAAGATTGAATTTGACGACCAAATTCACCATCTCTCGATTAATGTGAATCAATTGGGCGCACAAAGTACAAGTTTCACTGTAAATGTTTCAAGCCCTAAGCGCTGGTGGCCTGCTGGTTATGGCGATGCATACCTCTACCCACTGAAAGTTACCCTGAATCAACACCAACTCAGCAAAAAACTTGGCTTGCGTAAACTAGAGCTAGATACATCTGCCGATGAAATTGGTAGCGCGATGACCTTTGTCGTCAACGACCAGGCTATTATGGCTAAAGGTGCCAACTGGATCCCATTGGACGCCCTACCTTCATCACATACCCCTGAAAACTATCGACGCCTGTTAGAAGACGCTAAAGCTGCAAACATGAACATGATCCGTGTATGGGGTGGCGGGATGTATGAGCATGACATCTTCTATGAACTCTGTGACGAACTAGGGCTAATGGTTTGGCAAGACCTAATGTTTGCTTGTGCCCTCTACCCTTCAACAAAAGAGTTCATGAAGGATGTAGAGCTAGAAGTTATCGACCAAGTTCGCCGCTTATCTGACCATCCATCACTTGCTCTTTGGTGTGGCGACAATGAAGTGATTGGTGCTATCGGTTGGTACCCTGAGTCAAAGAATAATCGCGAGAAGTATGTTGTTAACTACGATCGCCTTAACAATATGCTCGCTCAGGTAGTTGAACAAGAAGACCCAACCCGCCGCTTTTGGGCAAGCTCACCATGTAACGGTGAACTCGACTTTGGCGATGCCTGGCACGATGATGACAGCGGTGACATGCACTTCTGGGATGTTTGGCATTCGGGCAAATCTCTTGATGCATACTACAGCGTGAAGCCAAGATTCTGCTCTGAGTTTGGCTATCAATCTTGGCCATCTCTTCCTACCGTAAAAACCTATGCCGAAGAGAGTGACTGGAATGTCACATCGCCGACGTTTGAGCAACACCAGAAGAACGGCCGTGGTAACAGCATTATCACTGAAATGTTTACTCGCTACTTCCGCTTCCCAAACAGCTTTAAAAATATGCTTTACCTTAGCCAGGTCCAGCAAGCATTAGCGATCAAAACGGCCAGTGAGTACTGGAGAGCATATAAAAACCACTGTCGAGGTATTCTGTACTGGCAGTTAAATGATTGCTGGCCTGTGAGCTCTTGGTCAAGCATTGAATATACTGGTCGTTGGAAACAACTGCATTACCATGCAAAACGCTTTTTTGCACCGCAGCTAGCGACTTTCATCGAAGAAAATGATGTTATCACCTTGCACGTAGTCAACGACCAACACCGACCTGTTACTCTAACGGGAACAGTGAGAAAGATCGGTTGGAATGGCGAGGTAATCCAGTCGTGGTCGATTGAATCTGCCT
This sequence comes from Photobacterium sp. DNB22_13_2, assembly GCF_052873915.1. Taxonomy (NCBI): domain Bacteria; kingdom Pseudomonadati; phylum Pseudomonadota; class Gammaproteobacteria; order Vibrionales; family Vibrionaceae; genus Photobacterium; species Photobacterium sp. DNB22_13_2. The sequence goes on along the minus strand of NZ_JBNNXU010000007.1, from coordinate 180,755 downwards.
TGGTCGCTGATGGTGTTACTCAACCTTGGTCGACGACTCTCGACAAGAGTAATCCGCAAACAGATTACTTCCTACATGTTGAGCTCCATGACCAAGAGCAAGTAATAGAGAACACATTCTACCCTTCACTGTACAAGCATGCTGACATTCAAAAAAGCAGCATTGAATGGACAATCATCAACGAAGAAGGACAACACTACATTGTGCTGGACTGCGACCAACCCGCCCACTTCGTCCATATTGAATTTGATGGTGAAGGACGTTTTGAGGATTCAAGCTTTACCCTCTTGCCAGCAACAATCACTGGGTCGCAACGCAAAGTGAAATACCTTGGTGATGCATCTACTGATTCCTTACTGGCAGGAATTACAATTTATGATCTCCGAAGCACTTATTAAATCGCTTGGTACGATAAGCCGATATTAATTGGAACCATAAATAAATTGGCTTGATCCGTTCTATTAATACAAGCGAGTATAAGCCGACGAAATCGTCGGCTTTTGTCCTTTAAGTGATCCCAGCCTACATCAAGTTGAACTTCCTCACCCGATACAAAAATATTATTGGGGCTGATATCACCATGGACTAGGCAGCATTTGGTGCTGGCAACATCACTGCACAACGATGCGCTATATGCATACAGCCGCCTACATTTAGCTATCATGTATTCAAAGTAAGGCGCTAACCGTAATTCATGAAAGTTGCTATCTGACTTGAACAGATCCTGCTCGATAGATTCATGGCAACTGACTTTATGAGTAGCACGCAAAATTTCTCCAATCCTCTGCAAGACAGCGATTGTTGTCTGCCCCTGCATCAAACTCTTTTTCCAATCTTTAAAGTGCTCGGGGAAATATTCCATTGTGAACAGTCTTTCTTCTTCAAATGAATGCAAAATCTTCGGGACATACTGGGGAAACTGATTGCCCAAACAAACAGTATGATGACATTGGTCAATTAGTGTATTGACACACTAAAATCGAAAATTTAAATAGCAAAATTATACTATCACTCAATCACAATTAAAATTCAAATATATCTTTAAATAGCCACCAATCAGAAGCAAAAAATACCTCACAACGATTACTCATAAAATATACTTTAAAAAACCCACAATTAGTTACAATCCTATCATTAGTGCCAATTTATTAAGACAGTAAGTTGAATAAACTGCCGAATATTTAAGGCCACGCTAACGATAATTTTTATTAAATTTTAACCAAGATACACATCAAGACAAAAGACCACATATAAGCTATTGATTAAAATGAATTTAAAGCACACCCATCAGATGATTGACGAATGCTAACTCAGGAATTAAACAACGAAAAATCAATCTTAAGTATTAATGCCGACTACGATATTATTGTTGTTTAATTCACAGTTTAGCATCACGGTACTTCACTGAAATATAAAGTTCATCAATAATAACCATTGTTGAAGAATGGATTATATTATTCATAATAATGAGGGTAAAATGATTAGGGCATATGCTCATTTGTCGAAAAAAAAACCAGTTATTCACTTATTTAATGTGACTTTGACATATATTGTCTTTGCTTTTTGTTGTTTCCAGCTCCTCGCTAATGAGAAATTTATTTTTGGCTTAGGCTTTATCTTTGTTGGTGTGATGGTCACTCTGTTCGGCCTGGCTGCCTCTTATCGTCAGAAGTACTTGAGTAACGATTAAGTTCTATCCAAAAAAAACCTCTTTCAATGAAAGAGGTTTTTATAGAGATAAGTCGTCATTTAGCCATTAAAGACTGATGAAAATACCTGCCAAAGCAGCACTCATCAAGTTGGCTAGTGTTGCAGCTAATACTGCTTTAATACCCAGGTTAGCAACATCGCCTCGCCTTTCTGGCGCCATCACACCGATAGAACCTATTTGGATTGCGATTGAACCTATGTTGGCAAAACCACACAGAGCAAAAGTAATGATCACTTGGCTGCTCTGTGACAATGTCTCTTTGATGCTTACGAAATCAAGGAAGGCAACAAACTCATTCAGGATCATTTTCTGACCAATGAACGCACCAGCCTGAAGCATTTCAGAGGCAGGCACACCAATAACGAACGCTAGCGGTGCGAATAGGTAACCCAGCATACCTTGCAGGGTCAGGTTCTCGAAACCTACCCAAGAGCCCACAGTTTCTAGACCCGCGTTAGCCATCGCAATCACACTAACAAAAGCAATCAGCATAGTACCGATAGCTACAGCCACTTTCATACCGTTCATCGCGCCTGCAGCTAGGGCATCAATCGCATTGCTGTGATCGCTTTTCGCCATCTCAATATCGGTTTGCTCAACCGCAACACTCTGCTCTGGGACCAGTAGTTTCGCCATCATCAAACTACCTGGCGCAGCCATAAAACTTGCTGCAATTAGGTATTTCAGATCCACACCCAAGCCAGCGTAACCGCCGAGCACACTACCGGCAACCGATGCCATACCACCTGTCATTACTGCGAACAGCTCTGAACGAGTCATTTGTGGTAGGAATGGTTTCACCAACAGTGGAGATTCACCTTGTGATAGGAAGATATTACCTGTAGCAACCAAAGATTCAGCACGGCTTGTACCCAACGCACGTTGAATACCACCACCGATCACTTTGATGATCCATTGCATCACGCCAAGGTAATAAAGAAGGGAGATAAGAGCACTAATGAAGATAACAAGAGGAAGGACGCGAACAGCAAAGATAAAACCGGTCGTCGCTAGATCACCAAACAGGAACTTTATCCCTTCATCGGCAAAACCCAATACGCTAGCAACACCACCACTCATTGCCCCCAGCATCTTTTGCCCAACGGGAATATACAAGACCAAAGCGGCAAAGCAGGCCTGTAACAACAACGCCCCACCAACCGTTCGCCAATTGATTGCTTTACGGTTTTCAGATAGCGCGTACGCGCACAATACCAGTACTAAAATACCGGCTAAACTAATTAACAACTGCATTATTTCGTCCTGTTGCTTTGACTATGTGTTGGGAAGTCGAAAAATGAAGGTGTTACTGCCTGCAATACCAATGGGGACATCGCCTTCGGGGAGAAAGCTAAACAGGAAGGTCCTGAGCAAGACTGCTCAGAAAATGTGGAATTGTCCGTCCATTTGTAAAACATACAAATCACCTAATTAACAAGCTAAGTAATGCCGGTCCAACTCCGTGGGTCATTCACATGTCCATGGTGACAGCTTGTAACTAAGGTGGCTGAACTCTATGGTTCTGGCCGGAAGCGGAGTATATAGAGATATAGATCACATTAAAAACCCGAATGGGTGTTTTTTTCGTGATCTGTGTTTGATTGAGCAAAGAACGAGCAAGTGTAATAAAACATTTCCAACTGTCAATTTCATATATAAAAAAGCAAACGATTACTAACTTTCTACCGCTTTCTTTCTGCATTTTATTCTGTTAAACGCGCAAAAGCGCAACCAAGTATTAAGTTAACTCGGCTGCACATTACTTCAACGATTGATAAATCACTAACAGCTAATCTTGCTCTTTTTGCTTTTTCGCGATGACATCAATGTAGCCTTTTGGTGGCGGTGTCCATCCACGCTCTGATGAGGCGTGCTTATCATGCCTGTCAGACTTCATCTCATTGCTGAGTGCTTCTTCGAGCTGTATAAACAGATCACGATAAGTTGCATTGAATTTGCTTTCCTCGGTATTATCCTTCCAAGCTTGGTAGAGCACTTCCTTACTTTTGGCTTCCGTCTCAACAAAGGTTTGTCGTAGTTGCTCTGCCCGGAATGGATGGATTCCCAAATCTTTTAGGGCTTGGGTCCCCATGGTCAGTGCCGAGTGGTAGGTTTCGCTGATAATAAAATCAGCACCGGCAAAGCGGAGTGCATAGTGATGGCCCCGATCATATGCCCGTGCCAAAATACGGACATGCGGATAGCTATGCTTTACATACTCTGTCAGTTCTACCGCGCGCTCTTGATCATCAATGGCAATGACCATCAGCTTTGCTTCTTCGATTCCTGCGGTATGCAGCAAATCAGGGCGGGTCGCATCTCCATAGTAACTTTTAATGTTTATTTTACGCATATTATCAATCTGACCAGCTTCATGATCGAGTACAACGGTCTTCACCCCATTAGCCACCAGTAAACGGTTAATAATCTGTCCAAAACGACCAATACCCGCTATGATCACCGTCCCTGTTTCATCAATTTCATCGGTTTCTCGCTCGTTACTTTTCTCTTCAAATTTCGGCAATACGGCCTTATCAAAAAAAATGAACAAGCCCGGAGTCAAAAACATAGAGATGGCGACAACCAGAGACAGTATCTGTGTAATGCCCGCTGGCAGTACATTGTTTTGCATTGAGTAGCTCAACAATACAAACCCAAACTCACCCGCCTGAGCCAAGCTCAATGTCAACAGGTAGCGATCGCTTCCTTTTACTTTGAAAATTAGCGCCAGAGAAAACAGTACCGCCGCTTTAATCAACATGACCCCGAAGGTAATGCCCAGCACCATACCAAGGTTGTTGATCAAGACAGAAAAATCTATGCCAGCACCAACAGTAATAAAGAACAAGCCAAGCAATAACCCCTTGAATGGCTCAATATTCGACTCAAGCTCATGGCGAAATTCACTGTTTGCCAATACAACGCCTGCCAAGAAGGTTCCTAAGGCAGGAGACAACCCAACCAAACTCATTAAGGCGGCAATACCAATAACAAGCATCAACGCGGAAGCGGTGAAGATCTCTCTCAGCCCCGCACTTGCAACAAAACGAAATAACGGACGACTAAGGAAGTGCCCCCCCACTACAACAGCAGAAATGGCACCAATCACCACCAGCGCATAGCCCCAACCCGGTAATCCCGCAACAAGACTCAGCTCTTCGTGATGTTCTGCCGCTTGCTGTGCCAGCTGCTGGGCTTTTTCTACCAACTCAGGCAATGCCAACAACGGGATCAATGCCAGCATCGGAATAACCGCAATATCTTGGAACAACAAGACAGAAAAGGCATTCCTTCCCCCTTCAGTTTTGGCTAGCCCTTTTTCATTGAAGGTCTGCAAAACAATCGCCGTTGATGACAATGAAAAGATAAGCCCTATCGCCAATGCTACAGTCCAGCCCAGTCCAAACATCATCGCAATCGCCATGACAATGACGGTGGTCAGCCCCACTTGGAGCCCTCCTAAACCAATCAGGCGATGGCGCATATCCCACAGCATTCTGGGTTCTAATTCCAACCCAACGAGAAACAGCATCATCACAACACCGAACTCTGCAAAGTGCTGAATGGCCAACGTTTCTTCTCCGACCAAGCCAACAACCGGGCCAATAACCACGCCGGCAATTAAGTAGCCCAATACCGAACCGAGGCCCAGCCTTTTTGCTATGGGTACTGCAACCACAGCGGCACACAGATAGATGAATGCCTGAATAAAATAAATCGTCATGCCTGTCCCTCCCTAATCAGCACATCGAGGTGGTCATTGAGCTTGGCTACCTCACCTGCCTGCTCAAAGTCAATCCGGTCATCCCGCAATGCCAGCAGCAATCGCTGCCAGCCTTCAATATGCTTCCCTACCCGCTTTTCCTCTGCTGCCGTCCGAGCTCCGAACAAAGCATAGGGTGCAATATAGTGCATGCCTGTTAACACCGCGGTTTGTTCCAGAGGGTGCAGTAACTCGCGGAGGGTGTAGTGGTTGAAACCATCTTCGCAGTAAGCATTTGCTGGCCCACCAGCGGTGAGCGCACACAAAAATTTCTTACCCTGCAATGCGGTCCCATCCGCGCCATAGGCAAAACCGTATTCCAGCACTAAGTCCTGCCACTCTTTCAAGATGGCTGGGGTGGAGTACCAATACATAGGGAACATAAACACCACAATGTCATGATCTCTAAGTCGCTGCTGCTCCCTATCAATATTGATACGCAAGGTTGGATACTCATGGTAAAGATCAACGGCTGTCACGCCATCTATACCTTGGGAGGATCGGAACAATGGCCAATTAATTTCGGAACGATTAGATGATGGATGAGCGAAAAGAATGAGTACTTTGTTCTTAACCCCTGACATAAAGCTCCTCACACTGGGAATGAAAACGACAAGCAACGGTATAGCCGTGTCCCCAAAAATGACGTTAAGACAATAACCTAGATGCTGTACCTGTTTTGCATTAAGTGTAGACTGACAAATAAAAAAAGGGCGCCTGGAAGAGCGCCCAAAAGGAAGTTGTGTGCTAATTGCTTACATCGTTTCCAAGCGCAGTATCCAGAAAAGGACGATATGTCCTAGGGGAGGTATAGATACCTTGCTTGTTGCCCGAAACGCATAGTTAATAAAGCAATGGATATGCCAACTATTAAATTAAGTACCGATTAACTGAAACATACGTCATCACTGTGTATTGGGCTTGAGATACAGCGATTGGGGCTAGTAATCACCTTTTTTATTGGGGTACATTGTCACTACAAAGTGTGCAAGGCGCACCAAAATAGTTCAGAAGGAAGCCCACACGGCATTGGTTATGAAAGGGAAATCGTCAGGTACTGCAATAATAGCCAAAATTCGAATAGGATCGAACAAAAGAGCACGTATATTACGGCACACCGCAATATGGCTATTATTGGCCTTACTTCCATTTAGCCACGGTACGGCTAAGACAACCCTTATCCCCCAGCAGTTACTCAACCATACGGACACTTACGGCAATATCTCACTGCGTAACTCCTCCGAGATCGCGTTACCCGATCCTTTAGTCGTTGAAGGAAACCTAAATCTCGAAAAAAGCCAAATACGCCGGCTCCCCAACGCCTTAACGGTTAAAGGCAACCTGAATCTCGCATATAGCAGCATCGAATACTTACCCGCCCAGGTCCGTATTGGTGGCTATCTTAACCTTGCCCACTCGAATATTGCCGCGATCAATGAAGGATTACAGGTACATGGCGATCTCAGCCTGATGGGCACAACACTGACCAAGCTCCCTGCGCACCTTTATATTGGCGGAGATCTTTACCTCGCCAATTCAAGCATAACCGAACTGTCTGAGTTTCTTGTTGTAAAAGGGAATATTTACCTTGGTGGTATTACGATTAACCGTATCCCGGAGTATGCTCAAATTGAAGGGATCATATTCCAGTAGCGCTCCGAACTAAAACAAAAAAAGGCGCCCAGTCGGACGCCAAAGGAGGTTGAAACAGAAGTTACCGTTTATCACATGTATTGCATGTAACGAATAGCTTGATTAATGAATAATTTGCTGCAAGAACGCTTGGGTTCGATCAAACTGCGGAGCGCTGAAAAATGCTTCGGGATTATTCTGCTCAATGATCTCACCCGCATCCATAAAGATGACCCGATCTGCCACCTCTCGAGCAAACCCCATCTCATGGGTCACACAAATCATAGTCATACCCTCTGAAGCCAATTCCACCATGACATCGAGGACCTCCCTAACCATTTCGGGATCCAGCGCCGATGTAGGCTCATCGAACAACATCACCTGCGGTTGCATAGTCAGAGAGCGGGCTATCGCAACACGCTGTTGCTGCCCACCCGATAACTGCCCCGGAAATTTATGGGCTTGGTCTGCGATCCTGACGCGCTTTAGGTATTCCATTGCGAGGGCTTCTGCCTCTTGTTGAGGCATTTTCTTCACCCATATCGGTGCCATCGTGCAGTTTTCCAATACCGTTAAATGCGGAAATAAATTAAAGTGCTGAAAGCACATCCCGACTTCCCGGCGAACCAGTTCAATATTTTTGAGGTCATCGGTGAGCTCTGTTCCCGCCACCATAATTTGGCCACGCTGATGGATTTCGAGATGATTGATACAACGGATCATGGTCGACTTACCCGAACCTGATGGCCCACAAATCACTATTTTCTCGCCCTTCTTAACATTCAAGTCAATATCTTTGAGGACATGAAATTCACCGTACCACTTGTTCACTTTTTGCAGACGGATCACCGAGTCTTCTGGCACCGATTGATAAACTGTTTTTGTATACATAGCCACTTCCTTGTCAATATTAATGCCTGTGTTCCGTATTCAATTTACCTTCCAGGTAAATACTGTAACGCGACATACCAAAACACATAATCCAGAATACCAAAGCCGCAAAAACGAAACTCTCGGTAGAAAAACCAAGCCACGCAGGATCGCTATTCGCTGACTGGGCAATACCGAGGACATCGAACATACCGATAATCAATACCAAGCTGGTATCTTTCAGCAAGGCTATGAAGGTATTTACGATCGAAGGAATACTGATTTTCAAAGCCTGTGGCAATATGATCAGCCGCATTGACTTCCAATAGCTAAGACCAAGCGCTTCCGCCGCCTCGAATTGCCCTTTGGGAATAGACTGCAGCCCACCTCGAATCGCTTCTGCCATGTACGCGGCGTTGAACAACACCACACCAATTAACGCCCTGACCAATTTGTCTATTTCAGTTCCGCCAGAAAGAAACAAGGGCAGCATAACTGATGCCATGAACAACACTGTGATCAGAGGGACACCCCGCCAGAATTCGATATAAACAGTGCTTAAGCTGCGTACAATCGGCATCTGTGATCGGCGGCCAAGCGCTAGAACAACTCCCAACGGCAAAGAAACCACAATTCCTGTCAACGCTATCACCAAAGTGATCAGTAAACCGCCCCACAGGTGCGTTTCAACAACTGGCAAACCTGCTATGCCACCGTATAACAAAACCACAGACAAAACTGGAAAAGCAGATAGTGAAAAAACCAGCAACCACTTTTTAACCTTTGCACCTCCAAGCAGCATACCGGCAATAATACCGACCAGACCCAACATAAAGGTCACGGCTCGCCAGCTCTGATCGCCTGGATAAAAGCCAAACATAAATTGTTCAAAACGTGCTTGGACAAATACCCAGCATGCACCATCTCGACTGCAATCTTCACGGGTAGCCCCAATCCAATCGGCGTCAAGAAGTGTCCATTGGATAATGCTCACCAATGCGATAAATGCACTACCAACGATAACACCGGTGATAAGGGTATTTAATGCTGAAGAGAACAAATTCTCCCTAAGCCATGCCGAATAACCGATCATCTTAGATGGCGGTGCTTCAGAAGGCGAAAAATGAAAAACTTTCATATTATCTCTCCACCAATGCCATTTTACGGTTATAGATATTCATCAACAGTGAAGTTAACAAGCTAAAGGTCAGGTAAACCGCCATGGTCATCGTGATGATCTCAATCGCCTGCCCGGTTTGGTTCAGCGTTGTCCCGGCAAACACCGAAACGAGATCGGGATAACCAATAGCCATTGCTAATGAAGAGTTCTTCACCAAATTCAAATACTGGCTGGTAAGGGGAGGAATGATGACTCTCATTGCCTGTGGGATCACCACCAACTTGAGTACTTTTGTTGATGGTAAGCCCAATGCACTCGCAGCTTCAGTTTGCCCCTTGTTCACCGCCATGATCCCAGAGCGAACAATTTCAGCGATAAAGGCCGCGGTATAAATGGCTAGCGCAATCAACAAGGCAAACAGCTCAGGCATCACATCGATGCCACCTCGGAAGTTAAAACCTTTTAACTCAGGATACTCAATACCGATTGGCTTGCCTGCCAAGAAAAAAGCCAGCACAGGCAGCACTACCATGACTAATGCACTTAATCGCCATGCAGGAAGAGGGTATCCCGTATTATACTGTCTACGATGACTCACTATGTGTATCGCCACCACACCCAACAAGCCCGCTAGCACTGATATACCAACCCATACAGCACCAGAATAGAACTCCAGTGCGGGAAAGAACAAACCACGAACATTTAAAAAGACAGAATCAACGAAAGATAAACTATTGCGCGGTGAAGGCAATGCTTGCAAAACAACGGTGTACCAAAATAAGATCTGCAATAACAAAGGAATGTTACGAAAAACTTCAATGTAGACAGCAGCAACACGGCTGAGTAACCAATTTTTCGACAGGCGCGCGATCCCAACAAAAAAACCCAGTACCGTAGCCAAGGCAACCCCCAGCGCAGCAACCAAAGCGGTATTGAGTAAACCAACCACGAAAGTTGCACCATATGTATGGGTCTCATCATATGAAATCAACGACATCCCAATGCCAAAGCCCGCAGTTTGCCCCAAAAAGTCAAACCCAGTAGCAATTCCCCGTTGCTCCAAATTTCCTAGCGCGTTATTGATTGCGCCGTACCCCAAAAAACCCACACCTACTAACAACAATATCTGAAAAAAAATGGCTCTCGCTGTCGGGTTATACAGCAGCCGCTTTAGTCCAGAGGTTAATGGAACTTGCGAGGGTTCATCTGCAGATGAAACAGCAATACCTCTATGACGGGCTGTCTTTGGCTCAGGACCAAGCCGCGAATCCAACTCTAAATCACTTATAGACATCAACGCACCTTTACTACTCAGTTAAATCCCTGTGCAATCACAAATGAAAAGAGGCCAGCTTCCCAGCTTGAGCTGTCCCCCTCTCTCCTGCCAACTTAATAACTATCGAACTGGAGGTGCATACATGATGCCGCCATCATTCCATAATGCATTCAAACCTCGAGCAATTTTCAATGGTGACCCTGTACCCACTGTGCGCTCAAAGCTATCACTATAATTACCGACTTGCTTTAGCACCTGATACGACCAATCATCTGTTAAGCCCAAGCCTTGACCTTTCGGCCCATCAACACCCAATAAGCGCAATACGTTAGGATCGGTCGACTTTTTCATGCTCTCGACATTGGCTTGTTCGATACCGTACTCTTCAGCATTCACCATTACATTCAATGTCCACTTTGCGATGTTGAACCACTGATCGTCACCTTGAGCGACAACAGGCCCTAATGGCTCTTTAGAAATCACTTCAGGTAGTACAACGGCTGACGTTGGGTCTGCTAGCTTGATACGTAATGAGTAGAGTTGAGACTGATCTGAGGTCAGCACATCACAACGGCCTGCTTCAAAACCTTTAACAGTTTGATCGGATGTATCAAACACGACTGGCTTGAACTCCATACCATGCACTCGGAAGTAGTCTGCTAAGTTCAATTCAGTTGTTGTGCCTGATTGGATACACACCGAGGCCCCATCGAGTTCTTTTGCCGAACCGATGCCTAGATCTTTACTGACCATAAAACCTTGGCCATCATAGTAATTCACGCCAACAAAATTGATGCCGAGGGCACTATCACGCTGCATCGTCCATGTTGTATTTCGAGAGAGAATATCAATCTCACCAGACTGAAGCGCAGTAAAACGCTCTTTTGCCGTCAGTGGCACAAACTGCACCTTACTGGCATCTTGTAACACTGCAGCAGCCACCGCACGACAATACTCAACATCGATACCTTCCCAGTTACCTTTCGCATCGGTGCTAGAAAAGCCTGGTAGACCTGTACTCACTCCACACTTTAAAACTCCTGCTTCTTTCACCTTTTTCAACGTTGCCCCAGCAGAATCTGACGCTGCTGTGACACTACCCGAAACCATTAGCGCTGAAGCTAATAAAGAAATAGAAACACCATTTATTACTTTCTTCATATTGGACATCCTGTCTACCATTCGAGATAAGCTTTTGTTTATTTAGCAATCTCACTATTGCAACAGGTATGCCAACATACCCCTAAAGAAGTAGCACCACCCCTAGTTAGAAGAAATCACTAACAATGCAGACATATATGACGGATATAACTAACTGATTGATAGTTAGAAGGGCACACTATCATTCTTTCCCTGACTCATTTGGGCATGAGCAAACATGGTGCAGGCTCTCCCCAAAATAGGTCCTCTATTTGGGTGGTGGCTTGCACTTAAAATAAGCAAACAGTATTCGAATACTCACCAACGAGTACAACAAACCTCGTTGTAATATAAAGACACGGGTATTATAGATAGAGAATAAGATTATTTACTTATCGAGAATGGCAGTTCACAAGCAAGGTAATCGTTTGCGCGGAAATAAAAAAGAAATTTACGTGATAATAGTAATTCGTAGGGAAGGGGATATATGCCAGAAACACTGGATCACTTGTGCCTCTGGCTGTACTGCTATGATAACCTATTTATAATCAAGTAATTAGCGCGATTGCGCAGCAACGGAACTACTTAGATTTTGATTTCAGGTTATTTGTTTGTGCCTGGTGGTAAAACCACTGACGGCGATTTCTATTTGACATAATACACCTCTCATTTTCCTAAACGAGTAAGGTTGATATTTCTCTTTAATAATACCGTTCTTACTCATCCCAACCGTTTTACTTTAGACTAAAGTCTGTGACATCCTTATGACACTTTAGTAAAAGAAAAACGTCAATCCTCATTAAACTCCAATAATTGAATAGCCTGTTTTTTTAAGGCTAAGTTCATGTCAACATTGGATTAACCGAGAATTTAAAGAACTGTGATATAGCTAGAGGAGAGTGACTTGACCTTAAATAATGGTTTAAGGAGCCTTGTATGGAGTTCTGCCTCTGTATTGCAATCAACAGATTCCAATATAAGAGGGTACCAAATCTTTTGCAATAGTATTTGGCATTTTTTTTGTGATAAACATCATTATTTTTCATCCTCACATACATTTCACTTAGATATTCTAATCCAGAACATTGATTTAACTAAGTTAAATCTAAGTCGTAAATGTAAGGCCTAAACTGTAAATTTATCAGAAACAAGAAATTTGTATCCCGTTCAATAACAAGAAAACACCCGCAACAAAACAAAAACCTCTAATTGACAATTTTGCAACAACGAATAAACTGGCATAATAGTCCATGTGGAGTGGTAGTCATGGGTATGCACACTGTAACAATAGAGAAAAAAGCAAAAGTTCCAAAGAAAATTCTATTTAGATTGCTTACCGACCACGATAACCTCGGCCGTTTTTTTGATGGCCAATATAGTTTGATCAAACAAGGCAAACCTGAGTGTAATGGGATCGGAGCAATCAGAGAAGTGTCTAATGGCTTATTTACCTTTCAAGAGCAAATTATTGATTACAAGGAAAATGAACATTTACACTACAAAATCATACACGGTGTGCCAATCAATGAGCACGGAGGGTGGATAAAATTCAATAGCTTAAATGCCCATGACAGCATGATCCATTACCGCATCATGTTCACCCCCAAAGTTAAAGGGACAGGCTGGATAATGAAGTACCTGTTTGAAAAGCAAATTAAGCGAGCACTCGACAGTTTAGCGAGCTATGGTGAAGATAACTGGCAGCCTGAAAACAGTATTTCCTCTAAATAACCGAATTATCACATGAATGTTCTAATTGCTTAATATTTATCCTCTAATTTGATCTGGTCGCTATCCAAGATAGTCTTTTAGGGTTTAACTAAGACTATCAAAGTACCAAACTAAGAGGATACTATGCCACATCAGCCACTGTTAACCACTCCGCGATTGCTACTTCGCCCACTTCAACTCTCTGATTCAACACGGGTTCAAGCACTTGCGGGTGACGAGCAGATAGCCAATGGTACAATCAATATCCCCCACCCTTACTCCGATGGAGTCGCTGGGCAATGGATCGGTAGGCACTTAGCCGGTTGGCACCAAGGACAATCAGCCATCTATGCCATTACTCTCAAATCAACCCAACAACTCATCGGTTGCGTGGGCCTACACAACATAGAAGATGGTAAAGCACAGCTTGGCTATTGGATTGGTGTACCTTACTGGGGATTAGGATACTGTACCGAAGCTGCAGAGCGTGTCGTTGAATTCGGTTTCAAGCGATTAAAGCTAGAAACCATTTATGGCCAGCACTTCAGCCGAGAAAACAACTCCGGAAAGGTAATGCAGAAAATTGGCATGAAACATGTCATGACCAAAAACAATGGAGTCAGGGTGAACATGATCACAGAAAACATGGAGTACTACGAAATGAAGTGCCCAGAAGCGCTTCTTGTCAGTTAACTACTGGCAGTTCTACGTCCGATTACTTCCTCAGCCTTGCCATTTGGTACACATCAACATATTCACCATTACGCAAGGCATAGTTCCTCGATGTCCCTTCGATAACAAAGCCAAGCTTCTCATAAAGCGCTATGGCTGGTGCATTATCGGTATAGACAGTTAGCTCTAATCGGGTCACCCCAACCCAGTTCTCAGCTAGGTCGATCAATTCTGTAAGTAGTTGAGTACCAACCCCTCTCCCTTGGTAATCATCATGTACAGCCATACCAAACCCTCCTACATGCCGGCGTCGGGGGTTTTGCTCAATAGTAAAACCTGCCTGCCCAGCAACTTTTCCATCGATTTCAGCAAGGAGGCTGTATACATTTGAAGGTAAGTTTTCCAACCGTTGCTGCCACATCTCCAATGACGGGTGAGGCAACTGTAATGTGCCGCTATAAGCATTTCGCCCAGCGTATATATCCCGAATTGCAGGGATATCCTCCTTCTCAACATGCCTTATTGTAATTGTCATTTGCTTTATCCTTGCTTATCTTAATATTATAAAATCATATAAGTGAATTTAAAACAATCACTTATCATCATTAAGAACAAAACAATTATCATAATCTACAAGCTAAAGATCTAACCTTCTCTCTGTTGGTCGCTCCCCTACTTGCGTTTATTTATAAATTTCAGATGTTTAAAGTTTATTTTATAATTGAATTAATAAACTGATCCTTTTCATTTTTCAATCTGTATAAAAGAAACGTCAACAAGATGAGGTTACAAAAATAGCGGCTATTTTTTCTGTTTTTCCTTACATGACATAGCTATAGGCTTAAACAGCATAAAATTTGTCCCTCTGAGTGAAATCCAATAGCTATACTGATATTGAGGTAAATGGGGTAATTCGCACAAGCAACACAAATTAACTTTTGCGACGAGCTACATTTAATGCTCATGGTAAAAAAAGTTGAGTAATTAACGCACTGATTTTTAATCAATAAGAAAAAAAATAATAATTTTGTGAAAGATACGATTTAAAGGCAGGTCTTATAGGTTGAACGTGAACTTAGTAATACGCATAAGTACACAAACAACAATATGGCCGAAGCCATAGATAACGAGGTGAAGATTATGTCTAGCTTGAAAGTATTAACTGCAACCGCTGTGATTGTAATGTCTTCTTCAGCCTTTGCTGATATCCGTGTAGCAGATACCCACAACGGTGCATGGATAACTGTAACTGATAATGGTCAGCCAGCTGCTAACGCGTCCGTTTCTGTTGCCAACGTTCCTCAACAACGTCAGAGCTACAAAACTGACGCAAATGGACGAGTTTTCATTCCACTAACATTGGAGAACTCTCGCTCTATTAAATACAAAGCAACTACTGAGGGTGGCAAACAATCTTCTCGCTTTGCTTTCCACTCTACTAACAAATAGTTGAATCAAGCCTATTATGCAAAAGCCCTCCTAGGAGGGCTTTTACTTTTGTGAACTCCCACACAAAACTATCGGTAATCCTTACGGTTAAGATCTCTTGCTAACACAAATGCAAGCCCAAGGACTTGAAGAAACAACGCCAAGTTCCTCAGTCGAGAGATAGCTTTCATTTTCTCAGCATTTTTATTAATTAGCTCTTGGTTAGCCAAGTATAAATCATTGATTTTTTCTCGCTGGTCGGCTTGTACATCATTAAGAGCTGCCATCAATTTAGGGATATTCTCAATGGACAGCTCAACTGGTATATCAGGAAGCCAATATGCAATATCGTGCTCAATTTGCACCGCTACCTCGCGTGCTAATGGAGATTGCATCATTTCAGCTATATTCAGGATCACAAGGGTATGCTCTCGCTTGCGCTCGACGGTTTCCACTTGCTGCCAAATCAATTGGATTAGCTTTTCATTACCCTGCTGGCGCTGAACAATATCACTCGACTGCCGTGTTAAGTCATCAATATAAAAATTGGTTAGCAAAGCCGAAACAATATTGAGTATTAAACCGATAGCGACCAGTGTCCAAGTCGGTACCTGCCATTTTTTAGAAAAAACCTGTCCCATCTAACCATCCATACTGGCGGCAAATATACTCATAATTATGGCAAAAAATTTGGACTTTTATGTCGGTAAAATAACACTAAGTATTCTTACTAAGACATTAACTTATATTAAGTTAATGTCTGACAGTTTCTTTGACTATCTTTAATTTTAAGCTGTTTTAAAAATAACTGAAAAGGAATGCGATTCAATGGATAAGATTCCAATGTCTGCAACCCGTACAGTCCCACTGACTGGCTCTGACATCGAACAAAAACGCCAAGAAATTAAACTCGCTTTTAATCACACTTGGGAGCTTTATGAGTCTCTTTTTAGTATGATCAATAACGACAAGGCTTATTTTGTCAAAGCCGAACCTCTTCGTCATCCATTGGTATTTTATTTTGGCCATACCGCCACCTTTTACATCAATAAGCTCAAATTAGGTAAATACATCGAGCAACGGATCAACCCAAGTTTTGAGTCGATGTTTGCCATTGGTGTTGATGAGATGTCATGGGATGATCTTGATGACACCCACTATCAGTGGCCTAGCGTAGCCGATGTCAAATATTATCGTGACAATGTGAAGACTCTTGTCAATCAAGTGATTGACGAACTCCCTTTAACTCTCCCTATCAAAGAGGAAGATCCCGCTTGGATCATACTGATGGGAATTGAGCACGAGCGAATCCACCTTGAAACTTCATCTGTCATCATTCGCCAATTACCACTTCAAGATGTTACCCCTTCTCCCCTCTGGCCAGCTTGTCGTGATACCAAGAGTGCACCAGAAAACTACTTACTGAGTGTGGCTGGCAGTCAAATATCCCTGGGTAAGGATGGAGAAGAAGCGACCTACGGTTGGGATAACGAATATGGAAGCCAAACGTTCCAAGTCGCTGACTTCAAGGCATCGAAATATCTTGTTTCGAATCAAGAGTTTCTCTCCTTTGTCAAAGCCGACGGTTACCGCCATCATCGTTACTGGGATGATGAAGGTAAAGCATGGTTAACCTATACCCAAGCGATAATGCCCCGCTTTTGGCGCGAAAGAGACGGGCAGTGGTACCAACGAAACCTATCAGAAGAAATACCACTCCCCCTGAACTGGCCAGTGGAGGTTAACCAACTTGAAGCCAAAGCATTTTGCAACTGGAAAGCTGAACAGGCCCAGAGCCCTATCCGTCTGTTGACCGAAGCTGAGTGGTTTCTTCTTCGACAAAATATTGAAACGGATTCACCGCACTGGGACGAAGCACCTGGCAATATTGAATTAGGCTATTATGCCTCTTCCTGCCCAGTTGACCGTTTTGAACACGAAGGGTTTTGCGACATCATTGGCAACGTCTGGCAATGGACAGAAACCAGTATCGACGGCTTCCAGGGCTTCAAGGTTCACCCTTTATACGATGACTTCTCTACCCCTACATTTGATGGCAAGCATAACCTCATAAAAGGGGGGTCTTGGATCTCCACTGGAAATGAATCGATCAAAGCCTCACGATATGCCTTTCGGCGTCATTTCTACCAGCATGCGGGGTTCAGGTACGTAGAGTCCAAGCAGGATCCTGAAACAATGGCGAGTTTAAATATCTATGAAACTGACGAATTGATCTCCCAGTATCTTGAGTTTCATTACGGCGCTGAGTATTTTTCAGTACCGAATTTCTCTACCCATGGCGTTCGGGCCTGCTTACAGGAAATCCAACTCACTCAACATCACCGGGCTCTCGATATTGGCTGCTCTGTAGGACGGGCTTCTTTTGAACTTGCAAAAACATTTGACCATGTTGATGGCATCGATTTCTCGGCACGTTTTATTCAACAAGCCTACTCACTCACCGAACAGGGGGAAAAACGATATACCATTAAAACTGAAGGGAATTTAGTTGAGTTCAAATGTGTCACCTTAAAAGAGATGGGGTACCAAAATGTCGCCAATAACATTCATTTTGTGCAGGGTGATGCCTGTAACCTCAAACCACAATTCGCCCACTATGACTTGATCTACGCGTCGAACCTGATCGACCGTTTAGGCAACCCCAAGCAATTCCTCAGCACTATTCATGAGCGTCTTAATCATGGCGGTTACCTCGTTATTGCCTCACCCTATACCTGGTTGGAAGAATATACAGACAAAGCACACTGGATTGGCGGGCTCAAAGTCAACGGGGAGAACTTCACCACCCTCGATGGCTTAACCGAAACCCTTATTCCCCATTTCGAACTTATCGCTATAAAGGAAATTCCGTTTGTGATCAGGGAAACTAAACGTAAGTTCCAGCACTCAATCTCAGAGATGACGATTTGGCGTAAACGAGAGGAAGGCCATTAAACGCCCCTTTCATGCCTCAACTGCCTCTTGAGGTAGTTGGGGTATATGTTATGTTGTGCGCATCAAGCAAACAACGAAGTAGTATCAGCAGTGAAAACCCCTTGTGTAGCAAAATGTAAAAACAATGAAGGTATCTGTAGTGGGTGCCACCGAACGATGTCTGAGCTAACGGCGTGGCGTACCATGAGTGATTCAGAGCAAGAACAAAAGATAGAAGAAATCCAAGGACAGCAATCCACACACATCTGTAGCCAGTGCGGCAAGCCGGCATATTGCGAAATCAGTGCAGGAAAAGAGACCTGTTGGTGCTTCGAGCTAACAAAACGTGATACGTCAGAGCTAACACCTGGGACTTGTTTATGCCGACACTGTCTAGAAAAGCTTCCGCTTCGCTAATCCCCTCAGGCATTTCCAACACTGACATGCACCCAAGCTAACAGCTATGTTTAAAAACATAGACTTACCTGTTAGGTTGATTTTATTGAACGGTGTATTATAATTCACCTAATCGAAATCTGGCTCACTAAGATGACTGTTTTAAGAGTATTAGTTATTGTAATTTGTGTTTCATTGTCACCGCTTACATTCGCGAACAACGTACTGCCCGACAATGAGCGAATATGCTTAAGAAACATGGAAGCCTTACTCGGAAAGCAACAAGTACTGTTCGGTGATAGCCAAGCCGCTCCCGAAGTACGCAGAATGGCAGAAAGAGCCATAGACACTAGCCGCGAAGCTTTTGCCCAACATGGCAGTTATTGTGACGCACAGCGAGCACTACAACAATTTGACGTGGTAAAAGAGGGGGGATTCCATGACCAACAAGGCGAAGTCAACTTTTTTGGCCGGGGTCACTATTGATACTTCGAGATAACTGTTTGGTAGTGCTACTATAATTCAAAACAACTCTTTAACGATATCGTTGATTTAAGCCCTTAACACGGCAAACCTTTGAGGTAATGTATATGAAAAAGTGGCTATTTATCTTGGTACCCTTGTTATTTGCTTTGACTGGTTGTGATACAAATTCAGAGCAAGGTTTTTCGGCCAAGAACCTACAACAAAGCTGGGTACTGACTAAAGTTGACGGTAAAGAGATTACCATTACAGAACCCCGCACCGTACCGGGTATGGCTGTTGATGCTGATCTGAAGGTCTCAGGGTTTGGTGGATGTAACCGGTTCTTTGGTCAAATTGAGCTGGCAGACAGTAACCGAATTCGCCTTACCGGCATGGGCTCTACTAAAATGGCCTGCATTCAAGATGACCAGGCAACGGTCGAAGCTATCATGACCCAGTCTCTTCAAGAGTGGAATAACGCAGCGTTAGAAAACGATACTCTGACCCTGACATCAGAGCAACATATTTTAACCTTTACACCTGAAGAAGTGGCGAGCGAAGATCCCCAATAGCCCCTAGCTTTTCTCCCTTTTCGCGCAGCCATATGGCTGCGCGTTGTTTTGTATGAATCGAATTATGTCTAGTTATGAAAATTAATAAGCGACAAGCCAAAACCCTCAATGAGGCGATAGCACAGTGGGAGAAAGATGAGCAGATCAATGCTGATACTGCCAAATCACTGCGAAACAGTTACGAAGTCGTAGGATTTGACTGGAAGTTACTGGCTGTCTATTCATTTTGGATTGCTATTACCTGTTTCGTTATCTCCATCGGCATACTACTGGCCGATGACTATCTGATGGCTTTATTGGCAACATTGATTGATACACCAGCGAGTGTTCTGTCCGTCATCAGCGCTATTTTAGCCGCCGCATCATTCACCTTCGGCATTAAGCGCCGGCGTCGCTATCCAGAAAAGTACTTCAGCAATGAAGCGATGTATTTCTTTGGCGTACTATGGACAGCGGTATCCGTTGGGTTCCTGAGAGAAACCGCATGGTTCAGCGACGTCCATGACGCAATCTATTTGCTGATTCTGACACTGATATACGGTGCGATCGGGTTCCGCTTATCCAGCATGCTGGTTTGGATTTTCGCTCTGCTAAGCTTTGCCGGCTGGGGATTGGAACAATCAAGCTATTTTGCCGAGACATCTGGTTACTTCTTGGGCCTAAATATGGCATGGCGACTCGTCGTGATCGGCTTACTTGTACTCGCTACCGCCTGGTGGTTCGGGCATAAGCAATCTACAATGGTTGACTCGGCAGGAGCCCAAGGGGAAACACTATCTCCTAGTAATAAATTTGCCTATCTACAAGACCCTACGAAGTTCATTGGACTGTTTTACCTAATGTTCGCGTTATGGTTGGTTTCCTTGGTGGGTAACCACACCAGTGCATCGACCTGGTCGAAGGTTTCGCAAGTCACCTTTTTGCCTTGGGCTGTGCTGTCAGGCTTAGTGTGCATAGGTTTACTTTACCACGGTATCAAACATGCCGATAAGTTAACCCGTAGCTTTGGTATCACCTTCTTGCTGATCAACCTCTACACCCGTTACTTTGAGTATTTCTGGGATGCTATGCATAAAACTGTTTTCTTCGCCATACTGGCGCTGAGTTTCTGGCTGATTGGCACCAAAGCGGAAAAGTTATGGCAATTAAGCCATATTAAAGAAAACGAAGAGTAGAGAGTAGAAGCAAAATAGATATACCCAAGTAACGTCAAGGTGCTTGGGTATATTAGATGTGCAACAGGAGGCAATGATATTTCCCCCTACCTGCACACTTATTAACCCGCTCCAAACTGCGCTAAATATGTCTGTACTTCTGACTTCCCCATATACTTACCGAGTGTTTTAGCAGGGACTGCGCGTAAATCCACCACAATCAAACCATCAAGCGCATCATTAAAATCGGCATCGACATTAAAGCTCACCAATTTGCCGTTTAAACCAAGGTAGTGCCTCAACAGCACCGGCACGCCTTTGTCTCCCTCAAGACGGGAGATCACCTTGGATAACAGTTGAATATCTGCCAACGCTGACAACATCTCGGTTTTCCAAAATAGTGGGGCTTTTTGCACTAACGGGTTACTCGCAGAAACCAATTCAGCACTTTCTATATCATAGTGATGCACAGCCATACTCTCGACCATTAAATGCCGAGCTTCTGAGCTGTAATCATTGCTGATACTCACAGGCCCAAATAAATGGGTGTAACGGGGATGACGATAAACAAATGTCGCTATGCCTTTCCAAAGTAACATCAAAGCACTAAGGCTCTTTTGGTAATCGGCAGCGATTACCGACCGTCCCAACTCTATTGCATTCCCCTGCTGGCGAATAAACCGTTCGTCATAGTTGAACAAGGTTCGGGAATATAACCCATCAACCCCTTCAGAGTCCAAAATCCTATCCACTAAACCTAAACGGTAGGCGCCAACTAAACCTTGCCGATCACGATCCCAGACAAACAGATGATGGTAATATTGATCAAACTCATCAACATCCGTCGCTTTTCCTGTTCCTTCCCCTACTGCACGAAAATTAACCTCTCGCAGTCTGCCAAGCTCAGCCATAACCGAAGGGATACGCGTAGCTGACGAACAGTAAACATCAAACTGTCCTGAGGAAAGCAGGTGTTCTCCTTCATCAAGCTGGCTAATTTCATAGGTCAGTATCTCAGGTGAAATGGGGGCTACGATAGGCTCAGCATCAAAATCAAGTGTCGAGAGCTTCGGCTTTTTCGCGTTTTTCAGCTGGCTACCCAATAAATACGTATTGAGCCTTAAATAATGAACCAGCATCTTGTTGTCCTCGAACCCTTTTATCTCTTTGATACTGATTGCTTCACCAATAGCGAGATTAATTTGTCTGTCACGCTTATTGAGCAGTTCTCGGCCTAGCATCAGTGTTCTCAGCAACGGGTGGATCCTACCCGCCATATAGAATTTTCGGCTGTTCTTACCATCAATATAGACAGGTACTGTCGTCGCCTTACTTTTGCTGATCAAACGGCTAACAGAGTGGCTCCAATCTTTATCGGTAATACTGCGGGTTTTGCGGTCGTACGCTGAAACTTCGCCAGCCGGAAACATTAACAGCAACCCACCATTGGCTAGATGCCTGTTAGCTTCACGCAAGGCTTTAACATTGGCTTTTACCGCTTGTGGGCCTTCGAAGACATCGACCCCGATAAACAACTCATCTAATTCAGGAACCGTTTTCAGGTAATGGTTTGCCAAAATCTTAATGTCTTTACGAACCAACCGCAGCAATTCGGCCAGTATCACCCCTTCTACACAGCCTAATGGGTGATTAGCCACAACAACGGTCGCCCCAAGCGCTGGAACTTGGGCAAGCGAGCCCTGCTTGATTGAGTATTGAATACCTAAAGTGTCTAAAGCGTAGCGAAGAAAGGTCCCTACATCACCGCCAGCAGGGCGAGATGCATAGAACTGATCCAGTTTCTTTAACCCCGTCGCCCACTCAGTAACGTGCTCCCCCACACCAAATGGCGTTTTACGAGGGAGTCGGAAAGGACTTGTCACTTCCATGTTTTTACCTGTTTAATCATTCAACCAATGAATGAAAATTATGAAACAGCCAGATGACCGATTCGTGGCACTTTTACGGCAAAAAAATGAGTGAAATGCGACGATATGATGAAGCACTAAGTCGCGTACGGTTAAAAAAGGAATCTGTACTTTAGTGGATAGTAATTAGAAATTAGCGCCAAGTTGCTGCTATCATGATGAAAAATGATGGAGAAATAATAATGAAATCAAAGTTACTGCTTGCGGGTTTGCTTGCTGCCTCTGCTGTTTTAAGTGGCTGTTCTGGGGATGAAGTGGGGGATGTCAGCCTAGGCATGTTCACTATGAAGGATATAAAAATCGGGCACCTAAAAGATGATGTAGTGACCGGTGTCACCTGTCATATCGCCTCTATTGAAGCAAACTTAAGCCTTGCTGATCCAAGTGACAGTTCCATTTCTTGTCGTCAAACGGGTGACATTACCCCTGAGATGATTGCACAAATTGACAAGTCTAAGTCAGGTGAAGTGGTTTTTAAAAAGTCAAAAAGCATCTTCTTCAAAACAATGAAAGTAAGACGCATCTACGATCCAGAGAACCAAACCTTACTCTACCTCTCGTACACGACGAAAGAAACTGATGGGAGTTTCAAACATAGCCTTTCGACCGTTCCGCTATACGGAACCAAAGCTTATCAGGCTCCCACTACTGCAGAATAAAATGGTATAGGGTTGAAAGTGGAATAGAGCTATTTCACCTTCAACTCTACTCTTCACCATTCAACACGCTTTATATCTGGTGCTCAACAGATTAGAGTCGCGTACAATCAGTCAAAATACACCCACATTCTACCTTTTCGCATCTTTTTTTTATAAGCCCATCAATGACTTCAAGCTAATATTTCGCAAATTTCCTAAGCACTTCATAAAATCCAATCATAATATATTGCAAGCAGTTAAAGGCACCTAAGCGTCTGTTAAAATTGATTACTCTGATAAAGCCATCAAAAAAGGAACTTAGATGAATACATTATCAAAGGGCTTAATTGCTTCAATATCGGTCTGCTTCATTACTGCATGTGGCGGTGGTGGGGGCGGAGAAAGCGAAGGTTCTAGTAATAACGACAGCACGGCAAACACTGGCAATGTCGTCAGTATTCCGGCAACGACCCAAAACTCAGATGCAAGTAGCGGCCACAACACCAGCCAGTTGAATTTCAATACTAACATCACTGTCGACAGCGGTGATCTCTCAGTTAACGGAACGACCAAAATTTACAACTATTCCAATCCCCAAGCAGGACTATTCATTGATCATAAGGATAAAATTGAGTTGTTCGCTGATGGTCAAAAGGTCACACTCAATGAAGATTTCTCAACTGATTTTGGCACCAGTTATAGTTATACACTGCCCAATAATGCCAGTAGTTATGAATTCAGATATAGCCGAAATGGCGAGCTTGTATCAGAGGGAAGCTTAGACTCACTGCCACAAACTTTTGGGGCTTCGGGCACAGTAAATGGTGAAGATATTTCAATCACCCTTAATAAGAGTGCTAACCATACCTATGAATATATTTCGGAGCATCTCATCTGTAAATATAATGTTGATGACATAACAGCGCTAGTAAGAAGTATCTATTCTCGCGATGGTGAAGGATTGCTCACTGACGATTACCAAAAAAATATCGAACTCCTTTTCGACACGACGATAGACAATTTGAAAACAGAGTTTAGCACTTGCTCTGTAGACGTCGATTTTGTTTCTGAATCAAAAAGCATTAATAAAGTTCTATCTAGCAAGAATATTTCAATATTCCCAATATCGACCCAGCAAGCCGAAGTTGAACTATTCTAATAACACTCAGTAATACAAAGCCATCTATCGCCATGATGGCTTTATTTACGCCTCGCTGATTATGGCCCCAGTTCTACTATGACAACATTACTATTTACAAAACAAAAAGTGCGACTACAAATTAGCCGCACTTTTTTATTTTATCGTTTAATGGATAGCTTATTTTTACGTTTAACTTTTAGCATCATCCTTGCAGCTATTACCCCATAGACAATGGCTTGTAACCATAATTGCCCCCATAGGGATAGGACTTGATCAAAATCAGCCCCCATTTGGTTTAGACGCAAAAACGCATTAATTGCCGGGGTTGATGGTGCTAACTGCGCCAACCATGTAATTGGATCAGGGATCATTTCCACCGGCCATATAAACCCAGTGGAGAAGACCAACGGCAAGGAGCTTAGCAAGACCATCACTGTTGCCAACTCACGCCGAGGGATCAATTGCCCCAAAATCATCCCGAGGAAGATGACCGCAAGCAAGAAGGGCATAGTGATCAATAGCAGATCCGTTATCGATGCCAAACGACTAATGTTGTAATAACTGAAGCTAAAGCCAAAATAATACATAATTAATGGCAGGTAGATGAGGGTAAAAACGATGCCTCGTACAAGTACTACTCGCCTTGCTGGAAAATGTACCCAATAGCCACTTTGTCCTGCTCGCAGGTATTCATTTTGCCCTCCGCCCAACAAACCAACGGCTATCAGTAGTGTCTGGTGAAGGATCAATACAAATACCGCCGGTACCACATAGTTCACATAGCCCATTGTCGGATTAAACACGGGTTGGGTATTGAGCTTAATCGCAGTGTAATGTTCAGCGGCCAATGCCATGTCACTACCCGCCATTACCATGCGCGTCACTTTTACCGTTACGCCCAATGTACCGGCAGCCGTTGCAATCCCTTCGGCTATCGTGCCGTAAACCAAAAAATACGCGGCATCACCGCCATACGCTAAGGCTGGACTTTTGCCGAGCAAAACATCTCGCTGGAAGTCTTTCGGGATCACCAGCAGTCCTTGAACCGATCCTTGGTTCACCAGCACTTTGGCGGCATCAATCGACTCTGCCCGAGCGGAAATCATCACCTGCGGTGTCGCATCGACCATACGCTCGAGTTTGCGTCCTAATTCCGACTGATCTAAGTTAACCACCACAATCTGCTGCTCTCGCGGCAATTGGTTGGTATAGGGTAACGGATAAAGGAACGAGTAAATCAGTACCCCGCCAAACACAGTAAATAGAATCGATGGGTTGGTAAAAATAGCCTTTAGTTCAAACTTAAGCAATGAACGCCAACTCATACTCCCCCCTCATGCTTTGCGCTTAATATATTTACTCGCCAAGCCGCCACTATCCAAGTGATCACAAAAGCCAACAAGCACAGCAGCTGCGGCATAGCCTGTAATGCTGTCATACCATGGTTTACCTGATGTAGTTGAACATCCAAATAATGACTCGCGGGCAGCATTGCCCGCCATACCAATGCAAAGGTAGGCATGTCTGTTGCCGGGAAGGTAACCCCCACAAAGGCAAAAGCCGGTGCGGTAAAACCTGCCGCTAAACTCATCGCTTTGGTTGCATCAAGGGTGAACAAGTAGAACAAACTGGCCACACCTTGGCATGCCAGAACCATCAACAACTGGGCAAGTATCAGAATCCACCACTTCCCGTGCATTGGCCAATCCAGTAAACCGTAAAGGGCAACAAGGAAAATACACCCTTGGATAAAGAACAACAGTGTGTAGGGAATGAGTTTACTAATTAAGCGGCTTTTAGGCACTTTACCTAACCATGCATGAACTCCTCCACTGCGCTGTTCCGCCGACAACGCCATAATAGTGGTGATCACTATCGCGATTTGCCAAATAGCCGGAATAGTCGCCGACACCAAGAATTGGCCATAATGGCTATTGGCGTTATACAGCGGCGTGATCTGGTTTCTAACCGGGACTGCCTGCCCAAGCGCTTGCTGAGGAACACGGCTACCTGAGACCATATTTCTCATTGTATCGATTTGCGCGTTAAAAGTTCCCTGGGCTTGCATAACAGCGGAGTTCACCAATTTACCAATCAGCACAAACTGGCTGTTATAAAACACAGTCGCCGTCGGTGATTTCCCTAACTTCGTGTCTTGCTCCAAATTGGTTGGGATCACCACCAACGCATAAATATCTCCACCTCGAAGAGCATGGCTCCCCTCTGCCACCGAGGTATAAGCACCAGAGACTGCTAGTGTAGGATTAGCGTCATAATAACGCACCAGCTGGCGTGACACTTGGCTATGGTCTAAATCGACCACACCAATGGGTAGCCCTCTTGCAATACCCGCCGAGAAGATGCCCCAAATGATTGCGAACAGCATCAAGGGCAGCCATGTTGTCATTGACAGCAGCCAGCGCTCATTACGGATCAGTCGCCATTCACGAGCGAATTTCATCATCATTCGCTTACAATCACACTCATTCCGACACGAAGGCCAGCCACCGGTTTAGTTGGGCGTGCTTCAACCTCAAACGTGCGCATGTCAAAACCCTGCGCAGCATCCGTTGTACGCCATGTAGCAAAGTCGCCCATCACGGCAACGTGAGTCACCTTGAAGGTGTATGCCTGATCACCCAGCGCCGGCACTCTCGCTTTAAATTCTGTGCCTTGCTGGTAGTGTTTTAGATTGTCTTCTCGAACATTGAACAGTGCCCAGGCATCGTCCATATCTACGACACTGACTACCGGGAATCCTTGGGGAGCAAGCTCACCTTCGTGCAAAAGCACTTGGCTTACTTCCCCCTCAAACCAACTAGAGATCTGGGTATCTGCCGCATAAGCTTCGACTTCAGCCACTGCCCCCGCAGCCATACGGACTTTCTCAGCCGCTGCACGCTTGGTTTCCACCCGCGCCCCTTCTTTGGCCATGGTGTACATCTGATAAGCCGCTTGCTCGGTATAACGTGCCGCTTGCCATTGAGTATAAGCTTCATCACGTTTTTGCTCTGCCATCACCCCTTCTTTATAGAGGTTATCCACACGGCGATAAGTCTTTTGCATCAAGGCTGCTGCTGCTTTGGCTTTCTGCCATTGGTCTTGTGACGCCGCAATTTCCTGCTCACGAGCACCTCTTTCTGCCTGCTGTGACATCGCATCGGCAGCCTGCTCACCAGCACGGGCCTGCTCAAGTTTGGCATCAATTTCCGGGCTCGATAACGTGAAAATCAAATCCCCTTTAGCGACCATATCACCTTTGCGAACTAGAACTTGCTCAATACGACCCGATACCTTGGACGAAATATTGTAATGCTGGGCTTCAATTTGACCCTGCATACGAATAGGCGCTGGTTGGTAGGCCAACCAAAACTGATAGCCCAGCCATCCAACCACCGCGGTGGCTGACACAGCAGCGGCGATCACTTTCGTACTTGATTTGCCGTTTTTCATGACTGAACCTCTAACCCTTGATATTGCTGATATTGTTTAAAACTATTGATTTCACTGCTGACGGCTAACAAGCGGGCCAGAGAAATGACATATTGATAAGCGGCAGCTGCGCGCTGAGTTTTCACACTGGCCAAATACAGCTCTGCATCAACCACATCCAGTGAAGTCGACAAGCCTTGGCTAAAGGCTTTTTCACGCAAGCTGACATTTTCTTTGGCTAGATCTAAGCTCGAGGCCAACCCATTGTATTCCTCCAAAGACTGCAGTGCCTCCCGGTAAGTTTTCTCAACCAACACCGTAAGATCTTGCTCGGCCTGTGCACGAAGATAGTTCACTTGAGTGACAGCGCTGTGTGCCGCTTTCACTTTGCCCGAGCGGCCTGAGTTATCAAGCAGCGGAATATTCACTCCGACACCAACAGCCCAATCAGGCGCTGTTTTCGCGGCGAGAGTATCGTCTTCATGCAGGTTGTAATTACCATAAAGGTACACTTCTGGATAATACTTACCCTTTTCTGCCGCCATCAAACCCTGAGCTTGTTTCTTTTTTGCATCAAGGAGTTGCAAACCAGGATAGCCTGCCAATGTCTTATCGATAAAGGCTGACATAGGAGGGAGTGATTCATTCACAAACAGTGAAGAACTCGGCACAG
The DNA here is from genome assembly GCF_052873915.1 of Photobacterium sp. DNB22_13_2. Lineage (NCBI taxonomy): Bacteria > Pseudomonadati > Pseudomonadota > Gammaproteobacteria > Vibrionales > Vibrionaceae > Photobacterium > Photobacterium sp. DNB22_13_2. The sequence goes on along the minus strand of NZ_JBNNXU010000007.1, from coordinate 152,100 downwards.
CAGGGGACTCTACTTTTAGCAGTTTGGTCAACGCAACTTGGGCAATTTCCATATCACGCTGCGCTTTTTGACGCTCTACCCGTGCTTTATCGTAAGAGGCTTGCGCTTGCAGGCGCTCAACTTTCGCGATTTGGCCTTGCTGCTCTAATTTTTGCGCGCGTTCGAAATGCTTCTTCAAGCCATTTTCAACCTCGATACGTGTGTCCAGTACCTGCTGGGTCAAAGCAACACCAAAATAGAATTTGGATAGATCTTCAAAGGTCGCCTGCTGCTTCATAGCAAGCAGTTGGGTTGCTTCTTCAGTCTGGCCTTTCGCTATGTCCTGCGCCGCAGTGATACGGCCACCAGTGAAAATCGGCCACACTGCACGAATTGAGCTGGTGAACACCTCTCGGTTGGTCAACTGAGATGTAAAAAGCTGGTCAAAAATCGGAAGACCTGAAACAACATCACCAATGGGCATACTCTCAATCAAATCAGAAGGCTTAATTTCTACTGGCTTATCAAGCCGAGTATATTTCGCCGTTGCACTGATCGATGGCAGATACAGATCCCTCGCTGCATCTTGCATATTTTGTCTACGTTCGATATTGGCCCGCTCAGCAGCAAGGCCATCATTTTGGCTGACTACCGCCTGCCAAGCATCAAGGAAACTGACTGAATGTTGAGCCGAAGATGCCGTCGCGCTACTAAAGGCAGCGTTATGTGGGTCATTGGCACTTGCCGATGCCGGTACAACCATCATCGCCCAGCAGGTAAGCACTGCAGCTGGCGTTAATCTCATTGTGAAAATACCTATATGCCTGTTTATTTGGCTTGATTTGTTAATTTTAGAGTAATAACTCTAAAAATCAACAACTGTGGTGCAAGTCACGCAAATAGAAGTGCGAGGTTAGGTGCTCATATAAATAGGAGCTTATATAAATTGGCCCAGGAGACGGCTTATGCAGGCGCTGTTGAGGGCTAATAATCCTCATCTAGGCTCAGGATAACTTTCTGATACACCTTGGGAGTGAGACCGCTAATACGCTTAAAAGAACGGGAAAAATGGGCGATATTAGAATAACCCAGTTGGCTGGCAATATGCGTGAGTGACAAGTCTTCTCCCATCATGTCGACCGCAACAGTGTATAGGAGGTTATCTTTAAGCCGCCGGAAGCTGGTTCGCTCTTCGGTTAATCTTCGCTGTAAGGTTCGAGGGCTCATACTGAGTAACTCAGCCGCTTCCTCTAGGGTCAGGTTACGTTCTCTAACGTAAGGCAACAAAGAGGTAAAAACCCGATCGGTAAAGTTTGCATGCCAGCTAATTAAAGGCGCTTTCATCTCTATATCTTTGGGAGTGATCCGCAGAGGTTGTACCAAAACATCATCCTCAATTAACCATTCAATTCTTTCATTGCCAACAAAGTACTGTACGGAATTACCCAAAATGGAGCTATATATATCCGAGTCATTAGATTGAATTTTAATTTGACTTGGCAACCAGTCACTGTGGGTAAGCACACGAATAAATTCGACCGCATATAACACAGCCCATACTTCCGACCATAAGAAGTGTGCGCTTTCATCTGTACGGCGTTTACACCAATACCAGGTCCTACCATGGTTAGACTCCAGACCAACGTTAACGACAGTCGAGTCATGTTGAAACACCGTTTGAGTCAGTGCCAGAGCTTCTTCCACAGTTTTGCAGCCGGCAAACTCAGAAATCAATCTGGGGATGGCCTTTCGGCGGATAGCAGTTCGCAATATATCGCCAAACTGCGTAATTCCCAGCTGATTTGCCAATAAATAGATCAGTTTTTTCAGCGGCTCTTGAGGCAGAAACTCTTGGTCTAAATCCAACAGATCCGGTGGTAGTCCGGAGTCTTTGATCACTTGGTGGGGGTCATGATTATATTCGTAGAAAATCTCTACAATTAAACGTGCATAGCCAGACTTAATCAAAGGAACAACAGGATCTTTGCCACTTGTCATACCGTTATTCTCAACCGTTCGCATTATAACCTTTAAGCGTAGAGGGGCACCGCAAGATGGCAAACTTCAAAGAGCAAATTACTTTTCAATGCATATCTAAGCAATTGAAAATAAATCACAAAATAAGAAACCTTGTACTTCTAAGAATATTTAAGTGAAGGATAGAATTTTTGCTGCCTTTTGCTATTTTTTAATCGCTTACCCGGTACTCGAGCTGCTTGTTCGCGCCTACAGTGCGATGACGTATTTCAATGAGGGGGGTCAATAAATACAGTAGCTATTTCGGCGACAGTTGTGGATTTACCCAGTTTATCACCCACTTGGTATTGATGACCTAGGTACTGATAGAAACAGCAGTCAGCTACCAATTTTCTGCAACAACCGATTAACTGGTCATGGTTCCGTTAACAACCTTGGCGTCGCTGTTGCTATACCGGGCAGTCTTTCATGAACTGTCCGATACAACATTGGTTAGCAAGTTCCTCACTTGTCTGTGCATTTTTATAATATATCGCTGGAATTAATTCATTGCAGTGGCAACGCCAGATTATTCAATTTTTTAATCAATATAAAAAGGCTCAATGGTTCTAGGAGCCATTGAGCCTTTGAAATATGTCGTATAACTGTTAGGTCACTGAAATATCTAAATTACCTTTCACAACCCCCGGAGAACTTGGAGCCAGACCAGTAATCAGAGGGTTCCATATGGTAACTACCGAAATCGCCATATTTCGAAGTGTCATAACAATCCTCTTTCGGCTCGCTTTCCTTATAACCTTTATCATCTTTACCATGATTCAAGTTATCGACCTTGAAGTGCAGGGTTTGACCTGGTTTGACTTTAAAGTTAACGCAGAATTTCTGGTAACCATCATTGTCGTAGCCCTTGCCGTAGTATGGGTTAAAGACCTTACTTGTTCCCAACCACTTAATGATCGGTGAGTCAGCAGATGTAATCTCTAGATCAAGCCTCTCATCAGGATATCCATCTTTATCGGAATCAACCAACCAAATAGGCAACCAACCCTTAGGAATATCAATTTCGCAAACCTTGTAAACTTTATTCGGAATCAATTTAACACCGAAGTCTAGCTGACTCGGAGGCGTCATAGCATGAGTGTTGACCTCTGGGCCGTACAGCGTAAATAGCCATTTATCATCAGTCGGGTAACCATTGGTGTGCTTTTTAATGACAACCATACCTTTTTCAATATTGGTATAGGTACATTCAACGGTTTCTCCTGGGTCTAGCTCAATATCTACAACCCGATTAGGCACGCTAATCTGGCTGTTTTCTGTTACCGATTCAGTACACACTAGTTGCTTGAGGAAAAAGTCAGGGCCAGGATCGATTTCCTCGACTTTATAACTTCCAGGTTCGACATCATAAAAGACCTTGCTCTGACCGTGATCCAGTGTAAATGAACCACTGTCATCAATATCTTGCATGAAGCTAAAGCCTGAGCCGTACTTAGGCTTCGTTTTCTTATTGATGATTATCTTACCTAGCTTCTTGTTCGTGAACTGGCACTGGAAGGTTTTACCCGAATCACGAGGCAACTCGACATCAAACGTGCAATTATTGCTGCCCGTTTGTACCCAGCCCTCACGAGAAACCTCAGTGATAGTGTAGTTTTCACCCGTCGTTAACTTAAAGTCCGATGAATCCCCTTGGAAGGTTTCATACTGATCAGGCGTTCCATCTGATGTGGTCAGCACGATACCGTCAGTACCTGTATTCGGCCCAATCAACACCATTTGCCAACCATCTTCGCTACCGGCAGGGAAGGTCACCTTGTCGACAGCAGCAAAAGCAGGGTCTGAAGGTTCCTCAGGCTCTTCAAGCTCCAAAACAATTTTATCAGAACAATCTTCAATGGTTGGCTCTGAGGATAAGTCAAAAGTTACACTTCCCATCATATCGCCAATAAAATCCCCACAGCTCTTGACTGTCGCGGTGTACATATCAGGTTCAAGGTTTTCAAGAGTCTTAGTAAGATCGTTAACAGAAGTGGTAAAGTTGTAAATCAACTCCTGAGAAAAGTCTCCAGTATTAGTCACTTCAACAGTACAAGCCAAGGTTCCTGAATCAAGCTCTGGAATAATAAGTTGCACATCGAGATCAACAAGCGCAGTACTTGTCACATCTACTGAGATGGGTGATTGCTCTGTACCACTTGTTGCACTCGAACCATCAGAAGCAAGCAGTGTTACCCAGTCATCCAAAGAACCTGTCGCAGCAACTATTTCACCATCGGCTACGGAAACCGTTTTGGTAAACTCGATTGAGTCAACAACGCACCCGCTATCTTGGTTACATATCACTGGGTTTTGGTTATCGGACACCCAAACCAAATTATCATCAGCAGCATCAAGCTCTGTATCTAAATTGTACCCCCCTTGGAAAGTACCAGTTGCCCCCGAAACGTCAGTCACCGCATATTTCAGCGCTGCGCCGGTAATTTTTTCTGTTTCAGTGATTACTGCGGTAGTCGATGTATCATTGATGATCTGGATTTGGTCGCCTAGATCAAACTCAACTTCTATCGGCTGGTTCGAAAACGTAGGATTTCCGGGTTTTGCTGGATCCTTGATGATCGCAGAAGCTTTGTCGCTAAGCTCTGAAACATCTTCAGGTGCAGCGTCTATATCATAGGTGTGAGTGACGAACACTTCACTATTAGCTGGCACAAGTACATTATTGAACGTTTCCACGTCCAATGATTTCTTTCCATTGCCGTCATCAATATTACCGAAAATTTCATCAGTGATATCCGCAAGAACATCTCTTGATGCCGCGTTTGACACGAAGATATTGGTCACGACTTTGACACTATCAGCCGATGATGGGATCACACTCCATTCAACAGTAACCTTGACTTCTCCTGAATTATCCACTTGCTGATCACAGGTGTTACCAAGATCCAGTTTAACTGGGTTAACCGTTTTATTGACATTCCAAATGATCCCTTCACCTGATGAAGCAGTCATCGTTTTTCTGATACCTGCTTCTACAATATCTTTGACAGGGATAGACACCGTCCTTTTACCTTTTTGGAAGTCTTCAGACTCAAACATGTAAGACTGTAATGATGACCCAGGAAACGAGCTGGCACCAATAGCCAACCTATTTGCCCAGTCGATCACACAGGTAGTATCAGCAGCTTGCGTAATCGTTAGTTCGCGATAAATGACATCTTCAATACCACCGGTAACTGTTCCAGAAGTATCAATTTGCTGATTACCGACAACTAGCACACAAGAACTGTCTGAAAACACGTTCTGGGTGTCAGGGGCTGTAATCAGTTGTACATCAAAAATCTCGTCGTATCCTTCAATACCATTGCTGTCAGCATTATCTGCAGCAATAAGTACGTTATAAGTAACCGTACCACCATTTTTGTTGTTTGTGGTGGTCAAGCGGTGAGGAACATAATCCAGCTCATTCCACCCTTTCCCTAAATTACCGGTTGTATAAGGCGTATCATTCCCCCCCAAAGGGGCCGGATCCTGACAAGTAAAATTTCCGTCGGTGTTTGGTAGTGTGTTACTACCTGGAATAAGCGTTGGGTTGCCATCATTACGACAACCCTCCAATGTAAATTGAACAGTATTAGGCGCTTCATCAAACGCCCATACGGAAGCTGCTTGCATGCTCGCTATCAAAGCGATACTTGGCCAAGCCCCCTTCCGTAGTTTGTTGAGGATTTTTGTTTTCATCTGTAACAACCCTTCTACTACAAAATAACGCAAAATCAGAACCTAAAATTAGGTTCTGCATGCCCACAAGTACTTAGAAGTTAGTTACAGTGAATAAAAAAATATCCTTAGGTTTAAGACCTTAGCAGGAATGATTCATGTTATCGTCATCAAGACATATCCCCAAAACCGATTTGAATCAGCAAACTCGAGATAGAAGCGAATTTAAGCTTCTTACGCCAGTAGCTTATGGTACAGCGCGATCGTCTCATCGATTAATTCATCATTGCAGCCGAGATAATTTAGGGGGTTGCAAGCTTCATCAATCTCCTCTGACGACAAAATCGCTGAAACCGAGGTATCCTGCTTAAGCACATCCGCCAAACTTCCATCATTAGGAGCATGAGCAATAGCTGTTTTGACTTTGATGTAACCTTCACCTCGACCGGCTTTTTCAGCCACTTTCATCATCACCGCTTCCGACATAATAAAGTTACGTGAAGCTTCAAAATTTTCTCGCATTTGCTGCTTGTTGATAACAAGGTTAGTGACCAGTCTCAGCGCCCTCTCTAGTGCCGTTGACACCGCCAGTGATGATTCCGGCACCAAACTCCAGTTCAAGACCCGCATTGAGGCAGAACGCACATCATGCTGATCCATCAGGTTAGGTGCGCTGCTTGCATACATCCAACCCATCCGAGATAAGGTCTGGATCATATTCGCCGCACGCGGATTGGCTTTATGCGGCATTGTACTGGAACCGCCACCAGACTCCCCTTCTCGCACTTCTGCTATTGAGGCTCGGCCCATGGTTTCGGTATCGTTGGCGATTCGGCACAAGGTGCCATGAATCAGGGCGAAAAATTGGATCAGCTCAGCAATATTATCCAAACTGGCATTACCCAAACCTTGTGGCTCATTGAGGCCAAGTTCTATAAATAGTCCTTTGCGCACAGCCAAGCCCTGCGGGCCAATGGACGATAGGTTACCCACTGCCCCGCCGTACATACCGGTAGTTGCCCGTGGGTACAAATCATCAAGTCGCACAATATGGCGGGCAATTTCCTGGAGATAACTACTGACCAGCAAACCCCAGGTTGTCGGTAAAGCATCCATCGAGTTTGTCCGCGCCACCATTACCGTTTGCTGATGGGCAAGAGCCATCTTCTCAAGCTGATCACCCAACGCAGTTAATTGCCCACGTATGAGGTTTAGGGTTTGCTTCACCCGCATCGCCAAGCTGGTATCGAGCAAGTCCTGAGTGGTACAGCCCCAATGCAGGTACTTCTTGACATGATCATCACCTTGTTCTGTTAACTGATCAATCAAAGGTTTAATCGCCATACCAACCGTTTGGGTATCCTGTGCCAAGCGGGTCCAATCAATATTGTTAGCATCACAGACCTGTTCAATAGAGGCGACGGCCTGATTCGGGATCAGCCCCTGCTCTGCCTGTACTCTGGCAATACTGACCTCGAAGGTTAACCAAGCTTGAATAAGGTTGTCGTCAGACCATATCCCCTTCATTTCTTTTTGAGTAAATAGCGGAGAATAGAGCGTTGAATCGAAAACCGAGACATTTGAACCAGGCATAACCATCATCCTAAGCGCGAATCATTGGAGGAGACCATACTCTGGCATAAAGACTATTACTGTGCGCTTAACAATAATTTGTAACTTGAAGGACTAACAACCTGCCGTTGAATTTTGTGACCCGCTTATACCAACAAGGCTTAATGCAACCAGACGCTTAGGCGCAATAAAGCAACTTAGGCCAAACTTATAGCCAAGTCACTTCACTTTGCGTGGTTGCCTCATGCGGTTGTTCCGGTATGCCGATTGATTTAGCGCCGATCATCTTTGAACTATGTGCGATTATTATCAGCGCAGCGATCCTCGGTACGCTTTTTTTATATGCCTGCCAACCGATTATTCTGGCCTATATTGCCGCTGGAGTGGTCATTGGCCCCTACGGTTTCAATCTGATCCCCAATACCGAACATATCACTCAATTTGGCAATGTTGGCGTGATTTTGCTGCTGTTCCTGATCGGTTTGAACTTACAGCCCAACAAGCTACTTAGCCTATTCAAAGAAAGTGCCATTATTACCCTTGCCACCTGCGCTTTCTTTTTTACTGTTACTCTTCTCTTTTGCTTAGCGATTCAACTGTCAGTACTGGATGCAGTGATCTGTGCGGCAGCACTGATGTTTTCCAGTACTGTCATTGGCTTGAAACTGATCCCTACGACAACACTTCACCATCAACGAATGGGAGAAGTGATCACCAGCATTTTACTGGTACAAGACATCATCGCGATCAGTGTGATCATCTTTCTCAATATGGATGGTGGCAATGCCATGTTGGTCGGATTCCTGCTGATGCTGGGTAAATTCATCGCGATATGTACGTTAGCGTTTATTGGCGTACGCTATATTATCCTGCCTCTATTCCAGCGATTTGACGTCATTCAGGAGTACAGTTTCCTAACGACCTTGGCGTGGTGTTTTTTCTGGGCAGAACTAAGCCATCAAGTGGGATTATCTTATGAAAGTGGGGCGTTTATTGCAGGGATCTCGATTGCCACCAGCCGGGTCTCACAAGCTATTTCTGTACACTTGAAACCACTGCGTGAGTTCTTTTTGATCTTGTTCTTCTTTGCAATTGGCGCAAGGATGAATTTCAGCGAATGGAATATCTATACCTTCTTTGGTCTAGCGTTTGGCGGGTTGCTCGTTATTATCAAATATTGGGGGTTCTCTATTGCCCTAAAGCTCGCCAAAGAAAAGCCCACTATGCAGCATGAGCTGAGTGCAAGGCTGAGCCAAGCCAGTGAGTTTTCCTTTCTGGTTGCCTACGCAGCCATGATAAGTGGGTTACTATCAATCGAAGCAACCCTCTTTATACAAATGGCGACGATTACAACTTTTATTATCTCAACCTATTGGGTGGTAAACCGCTTCCCGACACCGATATCGACAATCAAAAAACTCCGTAAGGATTAATAACCTATCACCCGATAGGGCGCTACTAGCCACTAACCAGCAAATGGTTGGCTTGCTTGCAGCATGATTTCATCGTTGCTGACCCTAATACGTACCATCGTTAGGCGCTCAAACCCTCTTTGATCCGTCTTGTTTTTTAACCAACTATCCAAACTCTTGATATCAGCCTTGAGTGCTCGTTTGAAACTGCGGTGATCGAGTAGGATAAATTCTCGCGGACTCGAAAAGTCGGCTTGGTTGGCCAAGGTAAACAATTGGTCATCAAGTGTTTGCCTATCCAATAGCTTCAGTCCTGATAATACATCCAAGGTTTCACCACCTATGGTAACTTGGGTAAAGACGTAATTCTGGCGACGCAGACCAGAAAGTACGGCATTGTAGTTAGCCAGTGACATCTCAAGGGTATACTCCACTTTTTCAACAACATTGTCAGCCATAAAAGCAGTCAGCATCCCCCCTTCGGTATGAAATAAATTAGCCTCATCAAAGCAAAATGCAACTCCCTCTAGCTCACTTTCTTCTGCAGCACCGGTTTGATAAAGGGCTGAGCAATCAAAGCCATCAGGGAGTGAGCGAACGAAGTCCACTGAGTCACCAAACTCAAACTCTTGTTGCAGAGCCGCCGCACTCGCAGCAGGATAGAACAACGTTGCAATTACACTAAAGACAAGCAGGTAAGGTGATAACTTGGAACAGAAAAACGCTCGAGGATAGATTTGAGTTAACGGGAATACAAAACGCATGATCAACACTCCATGTAATCCACGATTATATATCAAGTAGCAGGATTTAGAAGGCAGGTAAAAAAAAGCTGCAATTCCTTAGCCTAGCAGAATTGCAGCCAACTACGGTCAGCATTGTCGTAGTAAAAGTGGGATAACTTAGCTTCGGAGAACCTTGTTATCCCAGAGCGGTAATCGGTACTGAAATCATCTAATCTTTTTTGAACCTTAGTTTGTCTTACATTGACCAAATAAAGTAAATCTGGGACTTCATGCGGATAATGATGCCGCGGATCACATCTAAAAATGCCAAGAAACTAATCGGTTTCTCTGCACTGATCCACGCCAGACCTACGGAGCCAACAGGGATGTCATAGTCACCAGGCTCCGTCAGTTTCAAGCGAACGAAATGGTGTTTATTAAGTGCATTCTGGCCGGTAGTCTGACGAACATTATCATCTCTTGCCAACAAGCTACCCTGAGATTCACCAGTGGCTTCAATAATGCCTTCAACTTCGGCGCTGAAGATCTTCCCCGGGTAGACCGGTGACGCGAATTCAGCCTGTTGCCCAATCTTTACATTGCGGATCGCCTGATGGTTGACTCGCATCAAGACATACTTCTCGTTGGTATACATCTGGATCCGCGGCATGACGCCAACATATTGGCCTTCTCGCATAATGTAGTTGGTAAGGTAACCGTCAGCAGGTGCGTATACTCGCGTATTGTCCAAATTCCATTGTGCTTGAGCGACATCTTCTTTCTTATTGGCAACATCCACTCTGCGGCTTTCAACTGACAACTCAGATTTTTCAAAATCCAAAAGTGCACGCTGGGCTGACACCCGAGCTTTATCTAGCTGAGACTTGAGCGTCACTTGTTTAGCCCGTGCGACATCCACTGCCGTTTGTTGCTCATCCATCTGTGTTTCGGTAATGGTGTGCTTTACGACCCTGTTCTGCTCTTGGTAGCGGTGCAATGTGGTTTCTTTCCACTCCAAGTCTTCTTTTGCCGCTTCAATCTCGTTTCCTGCTATCTCAATGTCTTTCAGCGCAGCGTGGTGATTCTGCTTAGCAATGAGCACATCTTCCTGCGAAATCGACAGCGCTACCTTCACAGAATCCAGCTGTGTTTCCGCTTTATTGAGTGCAATTTGGTATTGCTCATCATCTAAGGTGTAAACCAACTGACCTTTCTTCACTTGTTCATTTGGGCGCACCAGAATCTCGTCGACATGGCCTTTTATCATCGTTGACCCCGGTCGCAGTTGAATGTGAGGAGATTGCACAACCGAACCACCGGACATATCCATAGGAGCAAACGTGATCAAGCCAATCCAGACAAAGACTAACCACCCTGCGCCACCTAGATACGAAAATGTCTTGGTGAATTTATTCCAAGGCATCCCAACCAAACGAAGCAGATAGATAAATAGTGACCATACTGCCAACCCCTCAAGCATGTTCAGCCTCCTCTTTGGTCATAATCACTGCCTCAGATCCAGAGGCATTAGCCTCGGCAGGTTGGAGAGCAGAAGGCGCTTGGCTGTCTTTTTCCTTCCAGATATCACGAATATGGCGAAGCGCTTGCTCACCATCGACGAAAGCGATAATCACCGCCACGACCCAAACCCAATGCCAGATAAAACCAATCCAAGTCAGGGCCGTTATCAACCCCAGCTGATGGTGGTCACTTTTATGGGCTTTTTGTATCGGTAATTCATGGATACGCCAAAAACCAAAAGCCGCGGCAGCGATGGATCCAAACAAAATAACGGCGGCGACGACATGAAGCGCGGTATCAACCCCACTGTCGACGAAAGGCATACTGACGAGACTCATAACAGTTCCCCAAATTCACTAACGCATAATCATTAATCCAATACCCAGTCACGTGCCAAAAGACTGAGGGTATCGTTTTTTTAAATTGTTTTTGTTGATGAGATTATGTAAGGGATAGTGACAAGCATCACAATGCTGGATATATTAAATCAATAAAAGCTTAATTTTAATATAATCGACCCACAACGGAGCAGATAACTGCCTATGTCATTTCCAGAATCTCAATTCCAAGCTGCCTTTGTGAGATCGGTCTTCTTCCAGCCCTTTGTTCGTGCCCTGCATAAACATTACGAGATCACGTTGGATGATTTAGGCGCACCGCTGAAGTTGGTCGAAGAGCCAATGACCTTAGTACCTTTTTCTGATCTCAACCAGTGGCTAGAAGATCTCGAACATGTGATTGGCGATCAGGCTTATCTCAGCAAGATGGCGAAAGATATTAACTTCAATAATATGGATAAGCTTGGTGGTTGGTTTCTTTCTACACCTGAATTAGCACTGACTTTCCGTCGGATCAATTACGGCACCTCCTGCTTACAGTCAGGAGCGACCTTTCACGGTGAATTGTCTGGCAATATCATCAAATGGACCTATGACAATCATTTTTCATCAGGAAGAGGGCGCTTTCAAGACAGTGCGCGTATGGCCATCATGTTCACCAATACCCTGCGCTACTTTATGGGGGAGAATTACCACCCACTGACAGTCGAGTTAAGCGGACCACCTTGTGGTAATGGGAATTTCGAGCAATTTTTTGGCTGTGATATCCGCTGGAACAGCCCCTCAACACGAGTGTGGTTAGATATTTCTATCCTTGAACATGGCAATAACTTCCCCTTCGAGCTTACGCGCCCTATGATGTTATCGAACCTTGAGCTGGATGAGTTCCTCAATATGCCTCAGGCTCATGATGCGGCGAAGATGATGTATGAAATGATCAATTATTCCCGCTTTTACGGGTACCCCAGCTTGGATTTTGTTGCGGACAAATTCAATTTATCAAGACAACAACTACAGCGCCGCCTCCATAAATTTGGTTGGAGCTTCAGCTCGATTACCAACTATGTTCTGTGTAACCAGGCAATAAAATACATGCAGGCTGATCTGAGCGTGAAAGAAATTGCCGAAGAGCTCGGCTATAAAAACGTTCAGAGCTTTAGCAAGGCCTTCCAGCGCCAAAGGGGACAAACACCGACCCAGTATAAAGAAAAGTTGCTAGAGAGAAGTCAACGCAGGCCAAAATTCGCTATACCCAAGTGACGTCAAGATACTTGGGTATAAAGCCACGCTATGTTTGACGCGAACAATTCAGGGTAAAGCGCTGATCGGGGGTAATATGATGGCGCATCACGAACTCTGCGCGATTATCACTTTCGAACTGGGGCTGAAAGAATATACGGTAGCCAAGCAGATCGCGTCTTGCATCGCTATCAAACGGATTAACATTGTTCTTATCTACCACGATATCTCGTGTCAGATTAACAGGTCTCAATACATAATCTAACCCGTTATGGAAGAAGCTATAGTCTACTGCCAGCTTAAACTCCAATTGTACTTGATTATTTTCTGAACGCTTTAGCCACTCTTCTGAGTAAATCGTGCCATCAGACATGAATTGATACGACGTAGTCTCCAACATATTTTTCGGAGTGTCTGGCCGTTTACATAACCACGTGCCACCTTCCAATTGGGTCGCGAAAGTCGGTGCTGCCAATATGCTACTTAGCATTAACCCTATGACTTGTAGTTTCATCCTTGAATCCTGACTTATATAATTCTAATACAATTAGTTATAGCAGTATCTATAACAACAAGACAGTGAATTTATATTTAACCTTTTTGCTGCTCAACGACAATTTGAATATGAAAAAGGGAAAGCAACCGCTTTCCCTTTTGATATTCGTTCTATAACTTTATCGAGTCATCGACTAGAAGCGGTAGTCAACTGACCAAACAACTTGCTGTGAGTAGTCGATCTTAGTGTCGTTTTTGCTATAGTCCTGATCTAGGTAGCGGTAAGCCAAGTCCGTTGACCAGTTATCATTAATTTCATACATCGCACCAACCTGACCACCCCAGACGAAATCAGTCGAACTGCTGCCGTTTATCTTGCTGTCTGCTACACCCGCAGAAACACCCGCAAATAGATTTACATTCTGATGTACAGGTACAAGGTAATCATAAGAGGCTAGGAACATGTTCTGTGATGACTTGTCCATGTAGCTGTAAGTACCCATGACACGGTGGTGGTCGTTCATGATTGCACCACCACGAAGCTGGTAAGTAGCATCCTCACCATTTTGAGAATTAGCACCTTTTACATTATCTTCTTGATAACCGACACCGCCACCGACAAACCATTGTGTATCAGCAGCGAATGCTGGTGAAGCGGCCATTATTGTCAGTGCTAACGTCGAGATTGCGGTGATCTTTTTCATGTATATCTCCTTGGACTCCCAAGCTTCATTATTCATGTTTTTGCTAATGTGCCGGATAAGTCTTATATAATATGTTCTGTTCGTTAATCACTATACTGCTATTTGCTGAACGTTAACTTAAGATATAAAACGTTGTTTTTTAACTTAATAGATGCTGAACAAATAAAACATCCGTTCAATAAAATTGAAAAATAACAAAAATTTATTAATCAAAATTGATGATTTTGATTAATTTACACTCATAAATTAATTATGAAAAACAAATAAACCATTGTAGAAAATAGGTATTCACACGAATCAAAACATGAACTGAATAAAAATAATATAAATATAAAAAAGAGGACACGTTGTCCTCTTTTAATATTTACGTTCAGCTTAAATTAAAACTTGTAGTCTACAGACCAAACAACCTGCTGGGTGTAATCAATTTCATTACCTAGTTTGTCATAGTCTTGGTCAAGTAGTCGGTAAGTTAAATCTGTCGACCAACTATTGTTGATCTTATATTGCGCACCGACCTGGCCACCCCAAACAAAGTCTGTTGAATCCACCGTTACGCCAGTCGCCTTGTGCTTAAATTCATTGTCAGCAAAACCAGCAGATACACCAGCAAATAGGTTGATTTTCTGATGAACAGGGATCAAGTAATCATAAGAGGCTAGGAACATATTCTGTGTTTGCTCTCGCTCACCGAGCAAACCATTCACATCATCGTTAAAGTAGCTGTAAGTACCCATCAAACGGTGCTGTTCATTAATGACCACACCACCACGTAGTTGATAAGTCATATCTTCTGCATTTTTTGATGACTTACTGCCAAGAACATCCTGCTTAACGGCATCATTCTGGTAACCAATACCACCACCAACAAACCAGTCAGTCGTGTTAGCCAGTACAGGAGTAGCCGCAAAAGTAGAAAGAATAAGAGTTGAGACTACAGCATACTTTTTCATGTGTGATTTCCTTGATTAAGTGTTATTTATCAGCAACTGTGCTCGCTGCCGTTTCTATAATGAACACTGTACACAATAATCCTGAACGCAACCTTAAAATAGAAAACACTGTTTTATTTGTAATTATTTGTTTCTAGATACAAGAAAATGCTTAACACGGTTAGAATGATCCTATATGAGAAACCTTGCTTGGCGGCACACCAAAGTAGCGTTTGAATTCACGGCTGAACTGGGTTGGGCTCTCATAACCCACCTTCAAGGCAGCGACATTTGCTGGCATACCATCTTGCGACATCATGGTTTTTGCCTTATTCAGACGGATCTTTTTGATGTACTGCAAAGGCGGATCAGTGACGACCAACTTAAAGGCTCGATGAAAGGCAGACACGCTCATCCCTGCCATATCGGCCAAATCATTAATGGCTAGCTTCTGGTCGTAGTGCGATTGAACATGGGAGATCACCCGTGACACCCTCGATAATGCACTGTCTTGCTTGCAGTATTGCGCGAGTAAATGCCCTTGCTCACTCTTCAGTAAATGAAAGTAAAACTCGCGCAGTAATTGCTTACCTAATACATGGGCATCTAAAGGATCTTTAAGACACCCCAACAAGCGGCAAATACAATCTCTAATATCCGGGGTAATTTTCGTCACCGCCACTCCACGACCGTTATCTTGTGATTTAGGCATTGCACTATGCTGGTGCTGCTCAAGAGTGTCGACAAGCTCTTGAATAATTGTTAAGTCAAACTCAATATCCAATCCGATCAAAGGCGCTTGTGGCGAAGCAAAAGTCTCACAAGCAATCGGGTAAGGGGTTGCAACAATCAGGCAATGGTCAGTATCATAATCAAACCGGTAATCATTTAGGTGGCCCACTTTGTTACCCTGTAGGATCACTACCACACCTTGCTGATACATCTGTGGCGTGATCTTATGATACTGATTAATCCTAAACAGACGAATACCCGGCACAGCTAGATCAACGATGCCAGATTCAGTACCTAAGCCATAGTAAGCGCAGAGTTCTTCGCCTTTACGTGTACATTGTTTCATTTAACAGCTTTAGCCTTTAACATCGATAATCCGTCGCTCAGTTTACCAACAAGCACTGAGGTTATACATAAGCCTATAAACAATTCCCATAAATCGCTTGGTAATCAATAAATCATATCCACAAAATACTGACTCCCTCTCAGGTAATTGAGAAAGGCCTATTAAATACATGATATTCTTACAGTCGCTATTATTACCGACATAATAAAGTCTGTCATGGTGTATTGCTTATCTTTCTCTTCATACACTTTCCGCTATTGAAATTTCGTGTTAATGTTAATATTTGTAACCGGTTACATTAATTCACTTCACCACTGACGCTGTGTGGAGCTTTATACAATAAACGATTATTTTGAGTACTCTCATGGCTACAATAAATGACATCTGTAAAATGGTTGGAGTATCGAAAGCAACGGTATCTCGTGCCATAAATGGTACAGGCCAGGTTCGTAAAGAGACAAAAAAAGCCATCTTCGATGCAATGGATGAGCTTAATTTTCGCCCTAACTCTCTCGCTCAAGCTCTAGCAACCAATAAATCCAACAGCATAGGCATCGTTCTGTCTGATTTTGATGGAAACTACTTTGGTCGACTATTAAAGCAAGCTTCTCAAACCGCAGAAAAAACAGGGAAGCAACTCATAGTAACAGACGGTCATAACAGCGCTAAACGTGAAAAAGAAGCTATCCAGTTTCTTGTCGATCGTAAGTGTGACGTTATCATTCTGTACACACGCAAAATGTCTGTAGACGACATCATTGAACTTAAACACTCAACTTCAATACCCATCGTCAATGTCGGTCGCGATCTACCTGCATCCGCAGGCTATGCCATTAGTTTTGACCACAAGCATGCTACAGAAATCGCCGTTGAGCATTTAATCGATCTTGGCCATAAAGACATCATTTATATTGGGCCAAAACCTATAACCCCAACAACAATATTGCGACTTCAGGCGTTTGAAGAAAAGCTTCGTTACCACAGCCTTACAGCACAAGAGCGTCATTTCAGCTGCTCAGGCTTTACGGTTTACGGTGGGTATGAGGCGTGCCAAAACCTTCTAGAAGCCAAAGTACCGTTTAGTGCTATTTTCGCGGCCTGTGATGATATCGCAATAGGCGCAATGAAGGCTCTTTCTGATGCAGGAATAAAAGTTCCAGAAGAAGTATCGATTGTTGGCATCGATAATGAAGAAAAAAGTGCATTTGTTACTCCGGCACTGACTACCGTTGAACTCCCTATAAAAACAATGACCCTTCACGCAATGCAAATCGCGCAACAACTCGCTGAAGGTAAACCGGTGACCCATGGTTCGAAAACATTTACTGGTGAACTTATTCTTCGTCATTCAGCTACAAGCGCTAATACATAGTAAACACAGCTCAAGAGGCCCCTGATGGCCTCTTTGGTGCCCTCTTAAATAGCTATATACTTAACCACTCTAAAATTTCGCATATTTATGCAAATAATAGTGCAGTTCTTCATCCTCAGTCTAAAATTAAGTTGTCTCTCTCAAACATACTCAAGGATGCTCATATGAAGTGGTTAATCTCTATCTTAATGGCAGCTTTCATTGCTTTACCGGCTTTTGCGGTAAATACGAAAACGCCAACGCTAAAAGAGACACAACAGGCTTGTGAGTTAAAGCGGGTTACACATCAATGCAGTATCATTAATGAAAGTAAAGTCGAGAAAGGAATCTGTATCGATGCTAAGCGATATGGGTTAATTTGCTCGCAGCGAAAAAGTGTAAACCTTTAACATTGTGATTTTTTTTGAACAACGAAAAAGAGCAGCCATTGCTGCTCTTTGCCTAATAAATCAATTTATTACCACCAAGCTTCCCACATTGCACCCACTGCAAATGTATCTCGATCGATATCTTTAGTCTTCAGAGAACCGGTATCAGCATCAACGTTGTTCTCAGCCTCACCGACAGTGGCATAAAAACGTAACATTGGACGATCCGATGGGCTACTACCAAAGCTAATATTTTGAGATAAAGTCACTTTCCAAGCAGAGTTTTCATCCGACTCATCATAATCAACTAACGAGTAGCCTGCTTCTAACCAAGTTGAATGTACATCATTCCACGCATAGGTTGGGCGAACAATTGCAGTGTAGTTTGTACGGTTAATGGCTTTATCGTCTCCATCATATTTATGGTAACCCGCTAAATATTCAATAGCCGTACTGTCATTTAAATCAAACGCACCTTCTAAACTTGCATACCAGATAGTCAGGTCGTCAGTTTTATTAAATACTGAGGTGTCCGAATTATCTGAATAACGTACCATAAAGTTATGACCGTTATAATCTAGAACTGCGGCAACTTGGTAAGCCGTAATATCTTCTTTGCCAGGATCGGCAGGGTCTTTTGCTTTATCAGATGAAAAACCGTAGTTGGCATAAAGTGTTAAGCCAAGATCTTCAGTCAAATTAATACCGTGAAGCTTAGACGTGATTGCATAATTTCCACTATCACCAGTACCTTCATCAGCAACTTGGCCGACAGCACCCATGTCAAGATATACACCATTAAAGCTCAGGTTATAAAAACCAGCGCCTTGTCCATCGTGTGACATCCAAAAGTAATCATTGATCCCTTGTTGTGGACGCTGATGGAAATCACGACCAGCCCAAATATAGAGATCGGGCTGAGAGTCAAATACACCAGATGCACCAGCATAAAATTTCTTCAAAGCCACATCGCCATATTCCCCATCCTCTTTCCACCAATTTTCCAGCATCAGAACAATGTCCCAATTAGTACCATTAGTACCATCGAAACCTTTAGAAAACTGGAACTCACCACCATTGGCTTCATTACCTAGTCGACCGGCTGCACTGTCTGACATCTGCCCGTCAGCCCTAACATAATCGTTGCCATTATCGGCATAATGCAAACCGTAACGAGCGTAACCAGTAAATGTTAAGTCATTACTAGAGCTATCCTCTTGGGCAATTGCAAATGATGGAATTAAAATTGTTGAAATTGCGGCTACAAGGGGTAAAACCTTCATTGTATATCCTCTATATATACTAATTGTATTCTCATACCTGCAACACTATTGCTGTAGGTTATTTGGCTATTTTCTATTAAACGAGGCTTATCAATATATTTTATTGTTCATGATGAAATCACAAACAGTCAATTCATAACGGATAATTAAATACCGATACTGATAAAACATATTGATCAGAACGTCACTTGAAATATTCTATAATATTTATTTATTGATACTTCCTCTAAAACTTTAAATTTATTTGAATTTTAATTATTAATTACCCCTTCATATTTAAATGAATACTAACGTTAATTATTTAAATAGCCATATCACTGTTTATGCTGAAAACAACTTATGCTTCTTCGCTTCTACGCCTGCTGTATTACAGGCTTCAAAATATTAGTCAAAAAGCAATCCCACCCTCTCCAATTCGACAACAACGCCAATGTAACCGGTTTCAGTAACCGGTTACAGCAAGAACGGTATGAATTATGATCAATTTCACAAAGTATTTAGTATCCACGCAGAAAATCGCCTTGAAGTACAAATAAATACGCATGAATAATTGACATTTATCACTAACTTTAAGCGCTATAATATGGCGTAAAGCATTGTTGTGAAAATTGATGACTAGCTACCCTGAGCAGAATTAGGCAAGTTATTTACAGGATTGTGTATTACATCTCCATTGCCTCTGCCATACACTGAGTTTCATTGAAGCATGCTCATCAGGTGCTCTCTAAACTGTAATAATTGGAGAAATTTCATGGACAAGTTTACTTACCAGAACCCTACCCGCATTCACTTTGGTGATGGTCAAATAGCAGCCATTGCCAATGATATCCCTCAAGATAAAAAAGTCTTGGTGATCTACGGTGGCGGCTCTATCAAGAAAAACGGTGTATATGAGCAAGTTAAAGCAGCCTTGGACGAGCATAACTGGGGTGAATTCGCCGGTGTAGAACCTAACCCACAATACGACACGCTCATGAAAGCGGTAGAAAAAATCAAAGCCGAAGGTTTTGATTATCTGCTTGCTGTTGGTGGTGGTTCGGTGGTCGATGGCACTAAATTTATCGCAGCCGCCGCGGCTTACCAGGGTGAAGACCCATGGAACATTTTGGCTCAGCAACACCCTGTCGAAAGCGCCCTGCCTCTAGGCTGCGTATTGACACTCCCAGCAACAGGCTCAGAAAGTAATATGGGCGCAGTGGTTTCCCGTGGTAAAGACAAATTGGCTTTCATGACACCAAAAGTTCAACCTTTGTTTGCCGTGCTTGATCCGACGACGACACTTAGCCTGTCTCCACGTCAGGTCGCCAACGGTGTAGTTGATGCGTATGTTCATGTAATGGAGCAATACCTCACTTTCCCGGCGAATGCTAAAGTACAAGACCGCTTTGCCGAAGGCCTACTACTTAATCTCATAGAAGAAGGACCAAAAGCCCTAGCCACACCTGACGATATCGATGTGCGTGCCAACATTATGTGGACAGCAACCCAAGCACTGAACGGCTTAATTGGTGTCGGTGTTCCGCAAGACTGGACCACTCATATGATTGGTCACGAGCTGACCGGTAACTACGGTATCGACCATGCGCGCACGCTAAGTATTGTTCTACCAGCCGTCATGAGAGAACGTAGTAAAGACAAAGAAGGTAAATTGCTACAGTACGCAGAGCGCGTATTTAGTATTACTGAAGGGTCTACGGATGAGCGTATAGAACAAGCTATTGCCCACACCATCGCTTTCTTCAAGCAAATGGAAGTACCGACTAGCTTGAGCGACGTTGAGCTTGGCACTGCAGATATCGACACTCTGGTCGCAAGCTTAGAAAAACACGGTATGAAAGCGCTCGGTGAGCGTGGCAACATCACTATCAGTGACAGCCGTGCCATTTTGGAAGCTGCTCTGTAAGAGAGCCTGAAAGAAGAGAAAAGGGAGGCTCATCAGCCTCCCTTAATTTTATACCCAGACTTCAAGTGCAGGATTCAAGGTCTTGAAGTTACTTGGATATATTAATCGCCTAAAGTCGCAACCATGATAGCTTTAATCGCATGCATGCGGTTTTCAGCCTCATCGAAACAGATGTTGTATGGTGATTCGAATACATCTTCTGTCACCTCCAACCCTTCTAGATAGAATCGCTCTGAAATTTCTTTACCCACTTTCGTTTCACTGTTGTGGAATGCTGGTAGACAGTGCAAGTACTTCACATCTGGGTTATTGGTCATCTTAATAACATCCATGTTGACCTGATATGGTGATAGGTCATGTACACGTTGTGCCCAAAGCTCTGCAGGTTCACCCATTGATACCCATACATCGCCGTAGATAAAATCAATACCAGCAACGCCTTCTTGAATATTATCAGTGATCACGATTTTACCGCCGGAGATCTGGCACAGTTCATTGCACTGGGCAACTAGCTCTGGCTCAGGCCAGTACTCACGAGGACCCACTAGTCGGATTTCCATCCCAACTTTTGCTGCACCCACCATTAGCGAATTACCCATGTTATTTTTGGCATCGCCCATATAGGCCAGTTTCATTTCATTAAGGCGCTTACCATTACCGTGCTCAATCATGGTCATCCAGTCAGCAATAATTTGTGTTGGGTGCCATTGATCTGTCAGGCCATTCCACACTGGCACACCAGCAAACTCACCAAGGGTTTCTACTACCTGCTGATCAAAGCCGCGGTATTCAATACCATCGTAGAAGCGACCCAGTACACGAGCGGTATCTTTTGCACTTTCTTTGTGACCCATTTGCGAGCCACTACCGATATATGTCACATTCGCGCCTTGGTCATATGCGGCAACTTCAAATGCACAACGGGTACGGGTTGAGGTTTTTTCGAATATAAGCGCAATGTTCTTGCCGCTTAGTTTCGGTTGCTCAGTACCGCTGTATTTCGCCTTTTTCAGATCCTGAGCAAGACCAATCAAGTGCTCAATTTCTTTACCAGTAAAATCAAGTAGACGTAGGAAATTGCGGTGACGTAGATTAAAAGCCATATTCGTATCTCTCTGTTTATTAATATAATTAACGCAGTGTTTATCATCACTGCTGTCTTGTTGCCTATGGCTAGAATATCCAGATTTTCTGGTAAAGCGTCTAGTTGATTGTCCTGAATCCTTTATTCAACAATCCTTAACAAGGCATAAATGCCTATCCATTTCGAATAACCAAGCAATCATCCCCAATAAAAAAGCCGATGAATGAATCATCGGCTTTTATTTAATGCTGTGTCTCAATGCTGCAATAGTCTAGCGGTTGATCACCATACGGTTTTTGCTGTCCGTAGGCTCATAGTAAGAGTTAGATGCCAACAAAGATGGGGACGACTCTTGGCCAACCATTTCTCCATTTGCTGCTAGGATGATGCTCCCCCCTTTGATTAAATCGATAATTTCCCGGTTTTTTTCAGGTGGCAATGCTGGGCAGCCCCAACTCCAACCGATAAAGTTATTCGATGCCAAAAAGTCGGGAGACGCATAACTTGCACCGTGGATCACGATATAACGTCGGCGGGCATTGTCATTAACCCCCTCGGACAACCCATCAAGACGGAGAGAATAGCCATATTTGCCGTAGTATGTCTCAGCCGTTTTAAACACGCCTAATGAAGTCTGCTTTGAATTCACCGTATTGGAAAAACGCTCAGCATATGTGCCACCGCTTTCAATACCATGAGTAGTATAGGTATGGTATTTAAGCTTCTTTTTTGCCAAATCAACTACATAGAATCGCTTTTCATTGGAAGGACGGCGGTAGTCAATAATCACCAAATTGGGATTAGCACCGGTGCCTTTGTTCATATACGCTTCGATGCCTTCTCTAAGCAAGGCATAATCCATCACCCCGCCTAATGAGGCACTGGTAAAGACCTCGCTGGCAAGATCCTCAATGTGCTCCTCAAGGGTGCCGGCCTGTACAAGGGAAGAAAAAAGCAAAATTGGAAGTATTTTTTTGATCATAGGCATTAACAAAAAGCGATTATTTTACGATGGAATTTCCCTTCTAATTTTAACAGATTAATCAGCAATGACTTTTTTATCTCACCAATTCAGACATTTTTTCATAAAAAATTACAAATGAAGGCTTAAGAAACGACCAAACCCCGGCCAGACATATAACCTACACTTAAACGATCATGTCGATGTATATCCTATAGATAGTGATATGGAGTGAGAAATGAAGTGGATTGTATTGTCGCTATTTCTAGTTTTCCCGCACACCAGCAAATCGGAAGCGGTTGATCTATCTAAACTTTATGAAGTCCACACCGATTTTGACTACAGTGATTTAGTCATTGAGGTGCAAGGGTTCAAGGTACCAACTCTGGCTGCATTTCGAGGCTGGGTTCTGATGAACGGTATGCAAAAGAGGATTCAGAAAGGATATGAATACTTTCTAGATAAAGGCGTCAAAGAAGGCATACCTCTGCACCTCGTGCTTCTGCAGGGCACCGATTGGCGGCTAAGCAATACGACCATTTTCAACTTACCAGACGAGAAAACCTGGAAGAACATGGCACGCACCCTCACTTTCATTCAAGAGCATGTGATGCCTAAAACCGGCTTACTGATCCCTGTATCTGGCGACCGAAGTAAAGAGTACAACCAACATGCTGGAGGAGCGCCAAGAAGTTCTCACCTCGATTTTTGCGCACTCGATCTCGTGCCAATAAGGAATATTTCTCGGACAGAACTACATAAAATCCTCAAGAGCATATACAACTCTGTTGGTAAAGAAAATAAGATGGGGCTTGGCCTCTACAGCGGAGTGCGCTTTCATATCGACACCTGTGGCTACCGCCAATGGTAGGCTTCTAGAAATGGCGCTTTTGATAAACTAATCAAAAAGGGGGGATTTATCCTACTTTCTTTCCTTAAATGGAGTGATAAAATGCGCGGGTGAATATAGACCAAAATACATATTTATCCGTTCTGATCCACATGCTAGAGCACAGCCCTTATCCGGCAGGATTGAAGTCTAAGGATGGCGTTTTTGCCTTTGCCAACAAAGCTTACCGTGACTTAGTCAATGCCCCAGCTGATATAGCGGGCCTCACTGATCGTGATCTACCATGTGATACAGCCCAATTTGCATCTGACTTTGTACAGCAAGACAAACATGCAGTAACAGAAAACAAGACAATAATAACCATTGATGTGCATAAATACGCACATGGCTTCGATGCTTACACTTTTGAAAAACGCCCAATAATCATTAATGGTGAGCCTTGGGGAATCCAGTTCAGCGCGACCAACTTAAGGGAATTGGTCAACTTAGCGTCTTTTGCTGAAATTATGGCACTAAACAGTGCCCATATATCTTTCAGCACCATTAAGCCAGAGCGAATGCAGCTAACACCTTCCCAGGAGATTGTGCTGTTTTGGCTGCTGCGTGGACGACAAACCAAGCAGATTGCCCAATTGATTCACAGAACCCCCAAAGCGGTAGAAAAACAAATCGCCAACTTAATAACACGTTTTTCCGATATTGGCGTTACCAACCGAGCTTCGCTAATTGAGTATGCTCGCTGCAATGGTTGGCTCTCTGTTATTCCCGATCAACTATTTAAAACACCGGCATCAATCATTGTATAAAGTTATAGAGAAAGTTAAGCAACAAAAAGCCAGCAGTACACTCCTGCTGGCTTAGCTATACATCAGCAATGGTAAGGACGAGTTCGCATGTTGCAACAAGCGCGAGAGAGTCTATCACATCAAAAATCGACCACTGTTCGATTTTGATTTAGTCATCAAAATGGAGCTCCAAAGCCTGACGGACAAATGCCTGCAATGCCGTTAACCTCGCTGTATTGCGCAGAGAAGGACGATACAACATATACAAATCAACAGCAGGTAATGAGTAGTCTTGCAAAATCGGCAGCATGGAACCTTCTGCCAGCGCATCATTTACCTGAAAAATAGGCTGTAAGGTAATACCCGCCCCCTCCAACGCAGCTGCCAACATTGCCTGCCCACTGTTCATGGTAAAGCGAGAAGTCACTTTAGGTGCGCTGATTTTCTTGCCATCAAAGAAGCGCCACTTGTAGGGAGCTTGTGTGAGATTACTCTGCAAACACTGATGGTGTTCAAGCTCATCGGGATGTTGCGGGGTACCATATCGCTGCAAATAGGCCGGAGAAGCGCAAGCAATCATTGGGTAGCTGCGCAATTTAGTCGCAACCAAATAATCATACCCTTCTAACTGCTCACGAAAGATAATATCGTAACCCTCTTTCTTCATATCCGGCGGGTTGTTCTCTAGAGTCAGATCGATATCTAGCCTTGGGTACTGTTGCTGAAACTGAGCAAGTATCGGTGCCAATGCCTTAATGCCAAAGTTCACCCCGGCTGCAATCTTCAAGCAACCAGTAGGCTCGCTTATATTGCGGTAAATATCTTCCTGAGCCGCTTTCAACTCCGCCAGAACGATCTGACATCGCTGATAATACTGCTCTCCTGCCGCTGTCAGACTTTGGAACCGAGTAGACTTTGCCAACAACTTTGCACCAATTGATGACTCCAACCCCCTGACATGTTTTCCCACCATTTGAGCACTGATACCCCGCTCTTCTGCAACCGCAGCAAATGAACCTAGCTCTACGGCCTGAACAAAAATCTCGATACTGGTTAAGCGATCCAACAGCTTGCTCCATGATTGCCAATCAATAGATTCTATTTTAATAGGTATTAGAAACCAAGAGTTTTGATTGTATTCCCTTTTAGTCGATTTATCGCAAACCTAATTCCCCATAAGATCCACTATCGCTTCTAGTCTCAAGAGAAAAAACTGTGTCGCTTTCTGTTCCCAAGGAGATCGCTTTCGGCGATCTTTACCTTCCACCGCTGCTGGTCGCCGCCTTACTGGGTTTGGTCTGTACCTCGCTTACTGTGCGTTTGCTTAATCGGCTGCGTTGGTTTCGCTATGTCGCTAGCCCACCGTTGGTAGAGCTCTCTTTAACGGTCATCTACACCGTTATTGTCGGTACCTATGTTTTTCCTTCTTAATTTAATCCGGAGCCTATCTTGATCAAACGTTTCAGCATCACTTTCTGCTTACTCCTTTTGGCTGTCACAGCTATAGGCTGGAAATACCAGCAATATTTACACAACCCTTGGACTCGAGACGGCCAAATTCGCGCCCAAGTCATCCAAGTCACCCCCCGGGTAACCGGTCCCATTATTAGGCTGCCAACATCAGATAACAGTGAAGTGAAAGCCGGCGATTTGTTGTTCGAAATCGATCCCCGCACCTACCAAGCAGCCCTTGCCAAAGCAGAGGCAAGCGTAGTCCAAGCGCAAGCCGTGCTAAAAAAAGCACAAGATGAAGCCAAGCGTGGCCGCTCTTTATCCCGTCGTCAGCCTGGCTCTATTTCCCAGCTGTCGCTCAACCAGCTAAGCAATGCGGTGGAATCAGCCCAGGCAGGCGTAATGGTGGCAAAAGCTGCCCGTGAAGAAGCCAAACTCAACCTAGGGTTTACCAAGGTAACCGCACCGGTAGACGGCTTTATTACCAACCTCACACTGAGAGTGGGCAGCCAGGTCGTTGCTAATCAACCCGTCATCGCCTTAGTGGATAAAAGTAGCTTTTGGATAGAAGGCTTCTTTAAAGAAACCGATATCGAAGATGTGATAGTCGGTGAAAATGCGGTTGTCACCTTAATGGCCTATGGTGATCAGCCATTGCAAGGGCACGTTGAAAGCATCGGGTACGGTATTGCCCATAAAGATGGTAGTACTGGCGTCTCCTTACTGCCCAATGTGAACCCTAACTTCCAATGGATCCGGCTGGCCCAGCGTATCCCCGTCAAAATTACGCTCGATAAACTGCCTGAGGCTATACAGCTTCGTGTTGGGTCGACCGCAT
The DNA here is from genome assembly GCF_052873915.1 of Photobacterium sp. DNB22_13_2. Lineage (NCBI taxonomy): Bacteria > Pseudomonadati > Pseudomonadota > Gammaproteobacteria > Vibrionales > Vibrionaceae > Photobacterium > Photobacterium sp. DNB22_13_2. The sequence continues at coordinate 125,512 of NZ_JBNNXU010000007.1, read as the reverse complement.
CCATCATGATCAACAAATCCCAGCCACAAGATACCCTGTAAGGATCTGCTATGCTCAATCAGCGCTGTATCTTGCCACTTAAAGTGGCCACTGCCCTGACGCTGGCCATTGTCAGTGCGCTTTGGCTGGGTTGGGAACGTCCTTATTGGGCCGGGTTTGCGGTCATTGTCATGGCCGCGACCGAAACCTCTGGGCATTCTTTGAAAAAGGGGCGGCACCGACTTTTGGGTACCTTGCTCGGTGTCTTGGCCGCTTTCACGCTCGTTGGGCTTTTTGCCCAACAACCGCTGGCATTCTTGGTTAGCTATAGCCTATTTGCCGCCGTCTGTATTTACCTGCAAGGCCACCCGCGTAATGGTTATATATGGACGATTTGCCTGATGGTTTGTTCATTGGTGGTCGTTATGGGCAAATTACTCCCCGAGCTGACCTTTTCCATGGCCGTGCTGCGGGTACAGGAAACAGTACTGGGTATTCTTTGCTTTACCTTAGTGTTCAGCCTGCTTTGGCCGAGCTCCAGCCGCCATGTCGTTATTTCAACCCTTAAATTGTACTTTGAGCATCAATCCAAACAATTACAAACAGCCATAGCTGAACTGGATGAGCACAGCACCTTTACCAAAAAACTCACCTTCAGCGATAGCCTGAAGCAATTAACCCGATTGGAAGATCTGCTCTACGCGGCCAGTGCCGATAGCTACCATATCGCCCGTGATCTCCCGCAATGGCAAACACTGCTCAACCAACTGCATCAATGGGCCTTACTGTGCGGACATTTAGCCGAAGTCAGCACCCTGACAAAAGATAAGATGACGCCTGAACAATCTACCGTTATCGCGTCATTACTGGAGCGGTTAAACACGAGGGCAAGGAGTGCCTTGGCAATGCTCGAAGATATTCCGGGCATTAGTGGGGCTGATATTCCAGTAACACCTCGTGAGGTATTCTTACTTACGACTCCACCTATTGGTAGCGTTCCTGCCTGTGGCAGCCGTGACCACCATGGCGCAACAATATTGCTAGGTTCGTTGCTGACAGACATTGACCGGCTGCAATTCAATATATTGACGACACTGACCGCGGTCACTGACAGTGAGATTCAAGTCAATGCTCAACGAGTTGAACGAAGCACAAGTAAAAGCCAACGAGCCAGCAGCAAAAACACTATCTGGTGTTTTCGACCTGACAGTGCCATCAACGCTCTCAAAGCTTGTTTGGTGATCTGGATATGTATCGCTTTGTGGATATTGGTTCCGATGCCAGGAGGTGCAATGATTGTTCTGCTCGGCGCTATACTCAGTAGCGTTGTCTTTTCACTGCCTTTTGCCAACGTTAGAACCTTGTTGTTTTCGATGTTCGGCTGGTCATTGTTCGTCTTGGCTCAGTATGTTTTGCTAATGCCTATGTTGACTGAAGTGTGGCAGCTATCTGCATTTTATTTCATCAATGCCTTTGTTATCTGGTACGTGCTCCATCAACCTCAACAAGCCTTGCAAAGAATGCTGGGAACACAATTGCTGATAATGATGACCAGCGGGGCAATGCAACTCACTCCAGTCTACGATATTCAATCCGGGCTGTTGCAATTAATGCTGATTGGTATTGTGATGCTCGTTGTCTTCTTCGTAAACTATTTCGTATTTTCAGGTACACCAGAATCAACATTCTTACGTGATATCAGTCGTTTTCGTTTTGGGTTACAACAAGATCTCCAATCATTGAAAAAGCCTAATGTAAGGGATGCCAATCAAGAGATTTGCTCTGTCCGAAAAAGGTTTGTGATAAGGAAAAATCCACTGCGCTCAGTGACGATGGCAGAAAATGCGGCACACAGAATTAACTGGGCAGTTTACCCTGAAGTCAACGCAACAAGGGTACAAGCCGTGATCACCAATGCGTATCAAGCCTGTCTTCTGTATCGTGTATTCGAGGATAACTACAAAAAATGGCGGCATTCATCCCACCACCATGCGTTAGACGGAATCATTACTGGAACCATCGAATCCCTGAGTACTATTTTGGAAAGTACCACCATTAGCGAAGAGATCACGCCACATCAATACAAGCTTGATGCATTACTCAGTGAACTACAGGGCTATTTGATCGGGTTGGATTCAGAGTCGGTGTTGCAGTTCTCCCTCAGCCCAGACAACGTTGATGCCAGTTACCGGATGCTTACATCATTGAAGTTACTTATTAGCTCGCTGAAAGCACTTGGTGTCAATGTGCAAAACAGTGAAATCCACTACCTTCGCCTACAGCCATTTGCTATATAACTTCTGCCATAAAATACGCCACCAGCTCTTCTTATGATGTAATGATTTCGGTGGCGTATTGATTGGGTAACGCTAATGTTCAAGTTAAATCAACGGGGTTGTACCCAAGTAAATTTATTGAATCAACCGAACTAGCAAGGTGCCCGGCTCACGCATTGGGTCGAGATTAACACTCAATACATAGCCATTTGTCGGTGCGTGATAGCGTTGTATCTCATCACCAAAGCTATCGTACTGAACCGCAACCAATTGACCCAACTCAACCTGATCACCTATCTCTACCTTCGGTAAAGCAAAGCCACCGAGTACCGCACGTACGGTGAAGATCTGCTTACCCTCGTAACACTCATGTTGTGGCTTACTGGCTTCTCCTTCCAGCATTCCTTCTGACTTGAGGATGTTGAGCACCCCATCGAGCGAGCGGGCAATCATATCAGGCTGTAGCACCTTACCAGCACCGACCTCGACCGTGATTGACGGAATACCACTGCGATTCCAAACTGTTTCCAGCACCCCTTCGTCGCCCGGATCATCGAAAATACAATCAGGGTTCATCTGGCGGGCCATTTTGACAGTTTGCGGAATGCGATAGTCAGCAAAAACATAGAGAGGGTACGCTGCACCGCGCGTTTGGGTATGCAGATCTATCGCGATATCAGCATTATGGGCTAACAAGTCATACCAAATCGAAGCAATATAACGTTGGGCTGCGTCACCTTGAGGGTTCCCTGGGAAAATACGGTTAAGGTTCGTTGGCGATGCATCGGGATCGGACATAATGAAATCACGGGTGTGCATCAGCATGCCTGATACATTCACAGTGGGTACGATCACCACGGTCCCTATCACCGACTGCTCTGCCAGATGCTGGATAATTTTCTGAGCCGTGACCACTCCGTTTAGCTCGTCACCATGCACTCCGGCCGTAATCATTACTTTTCGCGCATTGACTGTCTGCTCGCCCCGGTAAACCACTACCGGGAGATGCCAACTTTGACCGATGCCATTTTCTTGAGGACGAAACCAAAAACGATGGCACCCCATAGGCAATTCATCGACATCCAATCGGGTGATCACCTGATGCCCCTGTAAAACATCATCAGTATATTGGGTTTTCATTTCCGCCATACTCTCCATCCCCATTAAAACGAAATTTATAGTTTGCACAATGTAGTTTGAAAAAAAATGGGCAGTTTCCTGCCCATCCACTCTAATCGATTATTCTGCTGTTAAGCAAAACCTGTTAAGTGTGCCGTTACAACAATCACACTCGACAATACAAACAACAGAGCAATAAAGCGCCAGACGAACTTCGCCCAATCCCCCCAGTCAATACGACAGACACCCAGCGTTGCCATCAGAGAAGCAGACGTCGGTACGATGATATTGGTGAAACCATCTCCTAACTGGAAGGCCAGCACGGCGACCTGACGGGTAACACCGGCCAAGTCAGCCAGCGGTGCCATCAACGGCATAGTCAGCGCCGCCTGTCCTGAGCCCGACGTTACAAAGAAATTGAACACCGACTGGAATACATACATCAGCCATGCAGCCATGACTTCTGGTAATGAACCGATAACGTTACCTGCGCTGCTTAGAATAGAGTTCAACACGCTGGCTTCGGTTGCGTCACCACCACCACCTAAGATCAACAGGATACCTTTGGCACTACCTACCAGCAGTGCCGGCGCCAACATGATGCTTGCACCCTCTTTGAACGCATCAGCCATATCATTGACCGTCATGCCATTAAGGCGGAAGACGACACCAATCAAACCAGCCACAAAACCCATAGTAAAGAACTGCGACGCGATTTCAGGGATATACCAAGCATGCGCTACTACGCCCCAGATCACCCATATCATGGTTGCAACAACCGTGAACATGACCAGGGAATCACCCAAGTTCCAGCGAGATGACGTGACAGACGCCTCTTGATTTTTGAAGTGGACATCACCTTTGAGGCTGAAAGACTTGGTCGGATCTTTCTTAACGCCATTGGCATACCACATGGTAAATGCAATACCGATGATGGTGAACATGATCCACAACCCAACACGTACCGAAGCACCGGAAAGTACCGGCACGCCAGCAATCCCCTGAGCCACTGCTACCGAAAACGGGTTCATCCATGATGCAGCAAAACCTATTTGGGTCGCGACATAAGTAACCATCACTGTGGTAATACCGTCATAACCGATTCTGACCATCAATGGGGCGATGATGATAGCGAATGCGACCGCCTCTTCACCCATACCAAACACAGCGCCACCCAGTGAAAATAAGGAAAATAACACGGGAATAAATAGGGATTCGCTGCCTTTGGTCCGGTCAATCAGGCGCATGATGCCATTATCAATCGTACCGGTGCGCATCACGATGCCAAATGCACCGCCGATCACCAACATGAACATGATAACGCCGATCGCTGAGCCCCATTTCGAACCGGAAACCAAGCCTTCGAACACAAAGTTCATCAGGCCAATACCACCGCCGCTGGCAAACAGGCCGACGCTGTTGTAGACCAGCTCGCCCTGCTCATCTGTCGCGTAGGTGAACGATTCAGGATCCAGCACTGTACGGGTCTTTTCCGCCCCGTCGGCAATGTAGGAGATATCTTGGGTTTCAAACATACCTGCCGGTACGACATAGGTAATTGCTGTCGCCAACAGGCCAATAAAGAAGATCAATACCAGAGTGTCTGGCATTTTCCAGGTTTTGTTTTGGACAACGTCCGATGTTGTATCGCTCATTATTATTCTTCATCTACCACTTAAAAATGAAGCATAAAATATCGTTAATTATGCATACAATGTCAATTATATTTTTCACAACTGATATATTGACGACTATATCACTGCGATGAATGATTGTATTTTTGATAAACCGCACACAAACAAAAAACGCACCCTTTCAGGTGCGCTTTTATTGCATTGATATCAATATGATGAATTAAACTAATATCAATTTTTGCTGTTAAGCAGAATCACCAACAATTCCGTTGGATTTACGATAGCCACTATCGCTTCATCGTAAATTTTTACCGCATCGTTTAATTTAACTAGGTATTCACTTTTTTCTGTTTCGCTGATTGACTGGTTATTCTCCAGTTTAGCGATAAGCGTCAGACCCATTTCTGCCACATCAATGGTCTTCTCAGCAATGACTACACTGTCTACCGAAGCCACGTTAGCAGCCAATATTGGCTTAGCTTGCTGAGCTGCTTTCAGCACCGTCTCGTAGTGCACCTTTAAGGCATCTAAAGCTTCATTGTTACCTTCAGCATACTGGCTGACAAGTTTTTCCATCTCGTAAACCGCATGGCTTTCAACTGGCAACGCATCAACAAAACGATTTAGGCGCTCATACTGGTTATATAGGTCACCATGGTTCGGTGTCTGGATCCATTTCTCCCAGTTACGCGCGTAGTATTGGGCAGGCTCGGTGTACTCAGCCAGTACCACCAGCGGTTGGACATCTTGGCCATTTGCTAGGCGTTTATACATCATCATGGCTTTATTGTGATGCTGAAGACCGAGTGAAATCTCAGACCAGTTATCAATCACTGCCATTCGCTTGTACATGCTGTCTTCATTTGTCAGCTCGACTGGAGACCAGAAACGCTCGGCAATCGCATAGCTACGAGGCCAAAGGCGATTTTCAACCGTCTGTGAATCATAGTTCTCTGCCCATGCTGTAATTTCACCGCCAAGGATTAATTTCTGCTCATCTTCGGTCAAATCAGCAGGGTAACCGCCGTTTGGCTCAGGGATCACCGCCCCTTCAATATCAGTACCGGCAATCAGCTTGCCTGTGGTTGGCCAACGCACGTTCCCGATAAGCTGGTAGCTATTTTCAGCTAATTCAGTGCCATCAAAGACAAGATTAAACTCGGTGTAAGACATGAAGTTATCGAAATGGCCACGGAACACTTTACCCGGCACATACTCAATAATGTATACCTCTTCACGTGACTTACCGTTATAGTCGGTAAATGCACGGAAGTTGCCCTCTTTATCTTCGATAATCGTAATCAGGCCCTTTCGCGGTCCACCCTTGGTACGCGGTTTCTGCCATTCGTAAGTCGCAAATTTTTCGCCTGCATGCAGCTTGTCATCAACCGTAATACCTGTTGGCATTGGGTCGTTACGGTAGTGGTAGCTGGTTGGCTGCGGCTGATCGAGGTAGTAGCCAGTAGACAAGATCCCCTGATAACCCTCTTTTGCTGCGCGACCAATACTGTCATGACCACGCCAGCTTTGAATGACAATCGAAGTCGGTAGGTCTTTATGCCAGATTTCATCCCAGCCAATCATCTTCTTACCACGCTCGTCGAGCATCTTCTCCACACGGGAGTTGAGGTATGACTGTAGGCCATGGTTACCGTCTAGCTCTTTGTCTTTAATGTAAGCTTGAATCTCTTCGCTTTCTGTCCACTGGGCATAGTTTGGCTCATCACCACCGATGTGGAAGTACTCATCAGGGAACAGCTCGACCACCTCATCAAAGACTTTACCTAAGAAGGTATATAGTTCTGGGTTTGTCGGATCCATTAACGGAACAAAAACTCCCCATTCACGCTGATGTGGATAGCTTTGCCCTTCCCCGCCAGACATCAACTCCGGGTATGCATGAGCAACCGCAGAGGCGTGGCCTGGTAATGAGATTTCAGGGATCACTCGGATACCAAGGTTACGGGCATATTCCACCACACCACGAATTTCATCTTTGGTGTAGTAATCACCGTCCGAGGTCATCTGCCATAACTTCGGGTAGCTATCCAATTGAATGCGAATCGCCTGATCATCCCAGATATGCCAGTGGAATATGTTCATCTTCGCCGACGCCATTGCATCTAGCTGGCGCTTTATCACATCAATTTCAACAAAATGACGAGACGTATCGTAAGACACACCACGCCAAGGGAAACGCGGCGTATCTTCAATGGTCACTCCCGGTACAAAGTAACCTGTACTGTCGATTTCAACCAACTGAAGCAAGGTTTCGATACCACGGATAGCACCGTAAGGGCGCTCTGAAGCCAATACAATCTTGCCATTCTTGGCGGTCAAGGTATAAGACTCGTCAGCCTCAACAGTTTGAACAGCCGTTTTCGGTGCCTGATCGATATCAATCACCAATGTGGCCTTGTCTTCGCTATCCACATATGGGTTTAGCATCGGTACACCGGTTTGGCGTTCAAGACGTTTAAGAAGACGCTTAGCGGTAAATGTTACACGCTCAGACTGATAACCTTTGATAAACACTTTGAAGTTACTATCAATTTCGACCTTGCCTTCACGCAGTTCCACAGAGTGCGGATACGGCATTAGATTCAAGTCAGTATTCGGGGCACCAGCATTAACGACTGGCGACAACATGGCACCCATAACCAAAGCAGACAAGATCGTTTTTTTCATGATCATTCCTCAGACATACTCATCATTATTTATTGGGGTTGGTATCCAGCGTGCTATTTGGGGTATGGCTGGATACCATTAACACTCACCCCTTGTTAGATGACGAAATATTAAATTCGCCATGCGAATTAAACAGTGAGAAAAACCACAAATCCTTATAAGTTGTTTGATAGTTTCACACATTCTGTTGATACAACAAGATATATACACAGATAAAACAACCACTTAATACATGTTAGAAACCAAGCAACCAAAGTCTTATTTTTATACTTTAATTCATAAACTTATACTTTCATTCCACTTTAATAAAAGGTAAGGAAGTCCCCCTCAAGAGTGATTTTCGACAAATGTGATTGACACATATCAACACTGCCTCGAAATGTCACAGCAACATCATCAATGGGTGTCGAGTTGATCACAAAAATTGATTAGTATGCTTGTTCTAAAATTTTTCACTGATTGGACAAATCCATGTATAAACTGGTTGCTCTTGATATGGATGGCACATTGCTTAACTCGCAAAAAGTCATTTCTCCACGAACCAAACAAGCTATTCAGGCGGCACGCGACAATGGTGTTCATGTGGTGTTGGCCTCTGGCCGCCCGCTTGAAGGTATGACCAAATACCTCGATGAACTGGGTATGACAGGCGAAAATGATTATGTCCTGAGCTACAACGCGTCTTTAGTACAGCGTGTAGAGAGCAAAACAGTGATCCGCAAGCAGATCATGACGGGCCGTGATGCCAAGAACATCGCCAGCCTAGCCAATGATTTCGGTACATTCATCCATGCCTTCACGCCAGAGCGTGGGCTGATCACCCCAGAGAACAACACATATACCGAGCATGAATCGGTGATCAATGGCGTACCAACGACAGTATTGGATTTTGCAGAACTTGCAGACGATGAAGAAGTCATCAAAGTAATGATGGTGGCCGATCCTGAAGTACTTACCGCGGCTATCAACCAACTGCCTGAGAGTCTTTACTCACAGTATACTGTGGTCCAAAGTGCCCCATTCTTCCTTGAGCTAATGAATGCAAACAGTAACAAAGGCACAGGTGTTGCCATGCTTGCCGAGCACTTGGGTCTGGATGCCAGCGAAGTGATTTGTATGGGTGATGCCGGCAACGATCATCACATGATCAAATACGCGGGTCTGGGTGTGGCGATGGGCAACGCCACCGACGATATCAAAGCGATTGCCAACCACGTAACTGATACTAACGACAACGATGGTGTGGCGAAAGTGATTGAAGAGTTTGTGCTGAACAACGCATAAGCTAACTATTGGAGGTCAATGACAGCTATTCGTCTTGGCCTCCTATAATATATAAAAGCCTAACTTTCATGAGAGCGTTTAGTTTTTTTCACCCACAGAATTAAGCGGTAAATCCACCGCCCCACCTTCCCCAATCGGCTACGGGGGTATTGGCTATATGCCATCAGGCAAAGTCCCGGCAGCAATACCAACACTCTGGCATACCAAGGCCATTGCTCACCAATAAGGCGATGATTGATAAAGCTCGTTGATTCAGCTGTCAGGTCAATCACCCACAAGAGCAACTGGGGAAAAAACAGTACAGCCCCCCAAAAAAAAGCATGTTTCTTGTTTATTGCCATCGTTTTTCCTATATGACGCCTTGCTAAGGCAAATAATAAAGGCCGATGACTCGGCCTTTCTTTTTACATACTACTACTTATCGGCAAGGGCTATTCATCCCATAAGATAGGCACTGGCATTCCAGTCCTGCGCAGTGATTTTGCCCCTGCTTTCGCTGGCGCTACCGGCTGAACTTCCACCGAATACCGCTTCACTTTACCTGCCGTGAGATCCGAGCCTGTCATCGCATCACCGCTGATCAAGGTCACTCCTGCCGGGAACGAGACGTAGTAAGTACCGATCCGGTCTGGGGCTGTGATACCATGCAATTCAACCTGGTGCACCCCCGGCGTCAGCGGCACATCGGCGCTAACCGAACGGGAGGGGCTTGCCATTGTACGGATCAGCTGGCCATTAACATACAAGGCATAGGTGTCATCATTCGCTGCACCGTTGTCGCCAAACGTAAAGGTGTAAGTCTGCTGCTCCAGCTCGAACGGCAACGTATTGCTCTGCTGGGTGCCGTTGACATTCACGACCTCGGCCCACACATCACCCGTCTCGGCACCATTTGGCACCACAACCGTCAGCTCCGAAGGCGTCGCCCCAGTGATCATCGCGGCAACAGGCTGTCCCTCATCATCGGTGAAAAATACCCGATTATCGGTAATGATCCGCGAGAAACCGGCACCTGAGATGGTTACCGTTTCTCCCCATGCCCCAGTCGAGGGATCAAGTGCTGAAAGTGTCAGCTCCTTCACCAACTCAATCGTGAATTGGGTATCCAGCTCAACCTCTACCAAGTCATCAACAAACGGATCCCTGTCTAGCAGATGGTGGGATAACTTCACCGATAACGGTGACTCGGCCTTGTCTAGGTAATCAGCTGGCAGGCGAAATTTCAGCGGGGATACTGGTGCTGTCGCTCCCGCCCCCACGATGTAAGACTCATAAGTTGGCGCGTCATCGGTATGGCTTTCCTGCTTGCTATCAGTAAAGGTCACTGAAGGTTTGTGGGTCGTCGCACCGAAAATACTGCCTTTAATAACCGGGTCTAAACCCTGCCCTTTCAGGGCAACATCTTTTGGCTCGCCATCAACCATGATCACCGACGGTGTTACCTCCTGTACCGAAATCGGGAAGTTCACCCGGAACTCCAGGTAACTGCTGGTGGTGGCAATATCTGTCGCCAGCTTACCCAAGTCCACCGCGGTACCGCCTACCGAAACCACCGTCGCTGCACTTCCCCATGGTGTCAGTTTCATGCCCAGTGCTACCGCCATCTTCTTAACAACAGCAGGCCCCTGGTTTACCGCGACCGCTTTGACAACATCTTCATAAACAGACGTTGTCGATTTGTTGATCATCGCGCCGACACCTTCGGCAAAGCCGCTTACCGTCCCCTTGCTCCAACCAGACTCAACGGCATCAACCAGCCCATATTTGAACAGGATATCAAGCACTTTACTGGTGGTGCTATCTGTCATTCGCAGCCCTACCACAGTATTGACCACCGGCACAAACGCCTGGCTCATGAAGGTGCGAACCGCCAGTTTGTAGGATGGTGACAGCCTGTAAAAACTCCACACCTCACCTTTGAAGCCTGGCGTGTACAGTCGTAGATCTGCCGAGCGGTGTTTGAGATCTTCCGCCTTCACATTGGCATTGTAGAAGCTGAAGATCCCGCCCTGTGGCCCGAGCAAGTCAGAGGAGAAATAGCTGTTGGCATAATCCCGGATTATCTTGCCATTATAAGCATTGAGCAGCTTATAGTCGGCAAACATCATCGTATCATTTTCAATATCAATTTTACCGTTGACGCTGTCACCAGCGTCTTGGAAGCTGACTCCGAAATCTTGCTGGAAAGGCTGTGGCGTCACTTCTGCGCCCCCAGCCTGGCTTGCATAAGCAACGATTGACTTAGCACTCACCTGCGGAGCCGTTTTTTGGCGTAGCTGACCCTGTGACAGCGCTGAATCTACAGCGCTACCAGCCGCTTCGATAGCCTTCAGGTACATGTCGGTAAAGTCTGCCCGGCGGTAGTCTTCGAGGTAGTACGGATCTTGCCCTAGCTTCTCGTCAAGGTAATCACCAAATGCCCGGGTCGAGTTTAGCAATACGTCCATCACTGCACGCTGGTCGTCAGCATGGATCGTTGCCTCTAGCCCCATACTGGTATACACCAAGCCAGCCGCCATGGTGTATGGGCTGATTTCAATGGTACTCTGCCCCGGCAGCACGACACCACTTAGGAAAATCGCCGGCTCCCTGCCTGCTTGTTCAGGTGCAAACAGGTGGACAGTTGTTGCTCCCTGGTTCCGTGTTGGCAAGACGAAGCTGCCATTAGCGGCAACAGCGCTGTCTGACGACCCCAGAAACTCAGCCGTTAGCTGATCTAAGGCCAAGGTCGACCCCGATGGCAAGACGACACTGCCTCCCGTCTGCTGGCGAACCTCAACGGGCAGGCGGTTAGAGATCACGTCGCTAACCACGGCAACCACGCCACTGGCAGCATCCAGCGGAAGGGTAACCCGGATACGATTATTGGAAACAGATGTTGGGATCAACTCCACACCATTCAAGTTCACCCTGACGGATGGCGCACTCAGGTTTACCCCTTGCAAAGTGATACTCTCACCTGCAAAGGCATAACCCACATCGCCAGTGACTTCCACATCAAACAGCAATGGACTATCGGCATCCACCACGGTGATCTGGTGAGGGTAGGAGATCTTCCCGCCGTTAGACACTTTGATCTCTCCTGATTGCGCATTTTGCGGTACGGTGAATGTCAGGACACCTGACTCATCGACTTGTGGTACAAGGTTTAGTAGCTCAGCCCCTTGCTGCCATGCGATCATTGGTGTTGTGCCAAACCCTTCACCCTCGAGGCGAATAGTATCTCCGCAGCGAGCAACACCTTCTATGGCATGACTGCTATCAGTGGTGATCACCGTGACAGTTGTGACTACCAGGCGACCTTCTTTATCTCCCGGCTCTGCCTGCTCTAATGGAGACAAACGATCATTGTCATTGATATCCTTGAGGCTATCGTTGTCATCATCAGTATCAAGGAAATCCAAAATAGCATCGTTGTCTGAGTCCTCAGGCAATATCGGGTCAACACCGATTTCCACATCATCGGTAATATCGTTGCCATCGGAATCCGTATCGAGGAAGTTAGCCACTCCATCGCCATCAATGTCCTGCACGCCCTCAACTGAGTCGTCAATTAAATCGCCATCACTATCAAGATCCCACCAGGCCGGCAGCTGATCACCATCCTGATCAACATATCCAGCAGAGAGCAGTTGTTCCAAGCCGTCGAGGATGCCATCGCCGTCACTGTCCGGGTTGGTTGGCTGCATGCCTAGCGCCAGTTCAGTATCATCGGACAGCCCATCCATATCGCTGTCTTTGAACACGCGAACCCGGTAGCTAAATTGTTCCGATGCCGCATTATTGATATCGGCTACCGAGAAGGCATGGGGTCCATCGACAGTAATGCGTGAGCTCACCGCAAGGTAATCTTCGTGCTTCCAGTCAACTTTTACGGTTGGCAAGCTGGCGCCAGCACTGCTCAGAAGGGCCAGAGATGGGGCAAATTCTTTGCTGGTTTTATGCAGCAGCAAGGTGATGATATCGCCGGCCTTGGCGTCAAACAGGAAATAATCCGTATCCACTTCATAACCTGAGCCCGATTCGACTGCTCCCGTTACTGCAAATGGATAAGTGCGGTTCAGCTGGTTACCGTTAGGATAAAGGTTGCCGTTAAATTCCACTTCAGAATAAACAAACAAATCCTGCTGCTCAGGATCAAACGGGTAGGCATCACTCTGGTCGGGTTCGCCATCGCCATCTTCATCGCCCTGGGCATAGTTGCCGACCCCGTCTCCATCAGAGTCGATCCACTCCGCGATATCTTCTGGGAATTGGTCGTCGGCGTTTAGCACGCCGTCCCCGTCAATGTCCAAGTCGCGGCTTGACGGAATGCCGTCACCATCATAATCGACATATAGCGTCTTGGTTCCCGAACGGGAATACTCACCATCTGACACCGTCAGCTTAATCGTATAATTCCCCTCGACCGATGCGAGAAAACGGGTATTCCTAGACGACGGAGCCAGGATGTTGCCAGCTTCTTTGCCCGGCTCTTCAACGAACTGCCACTGATAGGTGAGCGCGCTACCATTTTCCGTGGTACTTCCGGCGGCACTCAAGGTTATCGCTCGGTTAATAGCTGCATACTCAGAAGATTTAATAACTAGCTCAATCGTATTGTTATCCGGTGTAGGCTCCGGATTAGGTGTGGTTGTTGGCGTTGAGCTGCTTCCGTCGCTATCCCCACCGAAGCATCCTGACAGCAGTGCGCTGGTAATGATAGCTGTAGCCAATGTGACGCTTTGCCTCACTGGCTGTTGAAGGTGACGTTTCCTCATTGAATAATCCTTTATCCCTTTTCCTGTAAATGTGGTTATGCCCGGATGGTTAGTGTTAAGCGCAGTGCTCAACTAGACACAGGTCGGGGAAAGTAACATTTGCAAAAGTGGAAGCAGGACTTGCAAGCACAATTATTCGATGCGGTTCAGTTATTGAGTAAGGCAGGAAAATGTTATGTGCAAATAATTGCTCATAATGTAAATAACGGGCAATGCCTTTCATTAGCGGGAGAAAGGCATAGGCCATTAAGTAACTAGGTATTTAATATCAAAAACTTACTTCGAGTTGTCATGAGATCCCGCACTTTGGATAAGTCGATCGCGCTCATTGGTAGCACGAGTGCGGATTTCATGCATGACATAGGTTTGCTGATCACGTGTCCAGGCCTGTCCTGAATCAGGGTCAAACTGGCGTGGCATATCTACGCCAAGCGGCAAATACGCCTCGATACCCGCATCACGCGCAGTATCTACGGTACGCAGGCTGTGTTCGAAAAAAGCAATCACCGCCGTTTTACCCAAATTAGAAACACTTCCTGCTATTGATACCGCTTTCTCAGCGACTCCCAAGGTACACAGATATTTTGTATTGCCCTTACTAGAAAGGCGAGGATAAATAGCATGAAGATCATGGGCGGGAATTCGACTACCGATGGCCTCAGCGACTTCCCATTGGGCATAAACTGGAACACTTTTTTGGCGATATAGCGTTACTACCGTATCAGCAATCGCCTCATTCATCGGGCCAGGGTGTTGATTGCCATTGGGGGCTATACGATTACCAAATGCAAAGGCGAGAATGCTTTCTACCTGTGTAACAGATACTGATTCAGCGTGCCAATTGAGTAAAGAATCCATAAAGAACTGTGCAGTTTTATTGGCAACATCCTTATTATTTAACTGCTTGTTAAGCCTATCGGCAATTGCTTGCTGCAACTGCTCATCACTCAGCGACTCGATAGGATCGAACGTCGGCTGATACATCATTGCTGCCATAACCACATCAACTCAATAAAATAATTGAAAGCGCCTAAGTCGGTTTTGCAGCGTAGTCGCGGAAAAAGCATGCATAACGGCCATAGGCAATAATATCATTTTGCTACAGCCTATCTGCGTAACTTTACAGCGGGATGTAACAAGAAAAGTTATCCCGTCCGGTGGGAAACGTTTTATACCCAAGCTACTTCAAGATGCAGGTTCAGCGAGAATTTATAAGCTTATAGACAGGGCATTGTTTTGAAGATCTAGTGGCTCTAAATCAAAAAACAATAACGCTGTATATGAGCTTAGAAAACTCGCCCTTCGGGAGGTTGTCAGCCCATTCGCTCCATCGTTGAAGCTTTTTGAAAGGGACTGCCATTTCTGCAAACCTTCGCCTCGGATTGAAGGCGCTGACAACCCTCTGAATTCTGCACCTTGAGGTAACTTGGGTATAATACTCAGAGCTTAGTGATTGCGAATACTTTTGGGATGCTAATACATCATGTGTCTTAGATGTGATACACATTTTCAAGGAATTTAATTTTTGGCATAGAGGTGTCCGTAAAGGTGAAAATAGAGCTCCTAAAACTGAGCTAAAAGCTTCAGTGAAATCAGATCACCTTCTGGCCGGTTTTGTACTTCCAGCTCATTGATCCACTTGAACTCTACACGCACAGGTCGCCCAGACCACTTTGATTGGTAGCTAAGTACAGGCCCTAGTCCGACAGCTTTTGCCTTGAAATCGCCAAGTACCGCCCCACTTCCAGAGTCAGCGCTGATCTGTTGGTACCAGTAGCCAGATAAGCCAATTCCCGTAAAGCCCCGCAATAGCGGGATATATTGAATCACCGTCGAGTCAATGTGCATCTGAGCCCCAGTCTGATAACCGGTATCATCATTCTTACTATTCCAATCAAGCCCAGCAGACACCGTAAACTCCTGTCCGGTTACCGGTTCAATATATTGCAACCAAGCTACAGGAGAAAAGCTCCAATAGTTCTTACCGACATTGGCTAGTTTATCAACCTCAAAATTGCCCGTCGGAGCGTAAATATTGAAATGAAACTCAGATTGCCAATATTCAGATATTGAGTAAGCCAGCATCAGCGGCGAAAACATAATATCGCCAAGGCCACTGTCTTTGTCTCGCTGCCGTTGACCGCGACCACCAGCATCATTTGATTCACGAGCAGAAACCTCTACCGAGCTATATGGCAAAGAAATAGCCATTGCATATTGCCAACCACCTTTCAATTCTATCCCCGGATTCCAGGTGAAATTCAAAGAAGACGTTTGGGATTTAACATCCAAATCAGTGACTACCAATCCGGCCAGCGGTATAGAGAGTCCGCCCTGAGTATTACCCTCATACTTACTCAAATCCACATAAGTTTTGACTGAATGACTGGGCGGGAGTTTATTGAACCTTGATGACAAGCTACCGGGCCGGTAGTGACCACTCACTCCTTCCTCAGCCTTCACTTTACGAGGAAGCATCCCCAACGAAGTGAGTAACAATAAAACCAAACACAACAAAAAAAAGCTGCTGGCCAAGATGGCGCGCATAAAAGATATCCCTAATACCCTCAATAGATTGAAATATAGATGAGATTTTAAAAATTACTCAGTCGTTAAACTGATTTCGGTTAGGCATTGGGTTAATCAAAAGTAGATCCGTCTTGTTTATTTTTAACGCTTAATAAAGTTTGGAGTCTTTGTTTGCACATATATTCCCGTTCAATTCAATTAAATCGTAGACAATACATTCACAATGATTATGATAGCCGACTTTCAAATTACGCTTCGATTGAGAGGAAATGACAGTGGGACGAATTAAGGGGCTTGCCCATATCAAAGAACCTTATTTTGTATTACTCAGTTGGCTACTGGCACTTGCTATCATCTTCCCTCTTATTTCTATATCTGTCATTGGCAGCTGGAAAAACTACCAAGATTCCACATCAAGCCAAATTGACGCCCTTTCAAATGGCTTCAACCATGATATAAAAAAGCATTTAGCGCCTCTCAATGAAGCGTTCCTTCCCCCTTATGTATGCAATAAAGAACTGGTTCATAAGTTGCAAACGACAGATTTCAAGGCAAAAAATCTGACAAATTTCGCATTGGTGCAAAATAACAAAATTGTCTGTTCGGCCTACATGGGCACACTTCACAACCCCATGCCATTAAAAGATCCAGATTGGGTTACTCAGATGGATGTGAAAGTGATATTAGAACAAGGTATACCTGTCTTTGAAGGTTTTTTGACTGGGCGTACAGTCCAAAAAGGGGACTTTTTGGCATTCCTTGATTACCAACGAGGAGCCAGCCAAACAGAATATTCTTGGTTGAAGTACCGTGTCTAT
Organism: Photobacterium sp. DNB22_13_2; assembly: GCF_052873915.1. NCBI lineage: Bacteria > Pseudomonadati > Pseudomonadota > Gammaproteobacteria > Vibrionales > Vibrionaceae > Photobacterium > Photobacterium sp. DNB22_13_2. The sequence goes on along the minus strand of NZ_JBNNXU010000007.1, from coordinate 108,425 downwards.
GGTTTGGTCGATGGCAAAACAGCTTATAGTTATGGCACAGAAGGCTTTCAACTCAGCGACCATACACAGCACAACTCAGGCCAACAGTGGTACGAATCTGGCCACTGGCTATTCAAAAGCTGTGACATCAAACCGAGTACTGAATGCAAGGTTATTGCGATTGATATAAAGCAATATTTAAAAAGCCAACCCAACGTCATTTTCATTTTATCGATGCTGCTAATTACCATACTTATGCTAACAACCATTTACTCAACACGGTTTTATGCATGGTTGTACAGCCTTACACGTCAAGTCCGTATTGGCCTAACGCCCGAGCAAGTAACGTTAAACTACCAGCCCATTGTTAAAATGAATGACTTATCATTGGCCGGCTGTGAGGTACTTTGCCGCTGGAGCAATGCTGAGGGTGAGTTACTCCAACCCGATAAATTCATCCATGTTGTTGAAGAAAACAATCAGACCCGCGAACTAACCAGCTTGGTCGTAACAAAGTGCATCCAAGAACTATCAACTGCAAACATGCTCGGCAAGTACCGAGTCGCACTCAATGCGTTTCCCGATGACATTGCATCAGGCCACCTGTTACGCACTCTGTGTAAGCAGCTCTCGGTAAGGGACTATTCTCTTTTTACCATAGAGCTAACCGAAAAACAGATCATGAACCTTTCAGACCTTCAAGAAGGCGTCCGTCAATTAAGACTATTGGGCTTCAAAGTCGCTATCGATGATTTTGGTACAGGCTTCTCTAATTTAGAGGGCTTGCGAGAGCTGAGCGTCGATACATTGAAAATTGACAAAAGCTTCATCTGGGGAGCAGAGACACCGTCTCTCAAGCAGAGCTTAATAAAACACATCGTCAGTATTGCCAAATCGATGGATCTCAGCATTGTGGCTGAGGGCGTAGAAACCCAGCAGCAGTTAAATTTCTTGCGTCAGCTTGAGATCGATTTCAGTCAGGGCTACTTACACAGTAAGCCTCTAAATATTTGTGATTATAAGGCCTTGGCGAATAGCTATAACCATAAAAACTAAACCGGCCCAGCAATACTTGTCATTCCGCTGGGCCGACTGTTCGTCAGATAATCCAAATTAAAAGGCTTTAAAAGTTCGCCAAGAAATACGGGATCATCAGGGCATTGACCAAGTCGATGAAGAACGCACACACCAGCGGTACAATAATAAAGGCAAGGTGAGAGTTACCGTAGCGTTGGGAGACCGCAGACATATTGGCCATCGCCGTTGGTGTAGAGCCTAGTGATATCCCCCCAAAGCCAGAACAAATCACCGCCGCATCGTAGTTTTTACCCATCGCAGGGAAAACGATAAAAATATTAATTAATATCGCAACGATAAACTGCGCGGTAAGAATGGCAAAAATAGGCCCAGCCAAGTCAATCAGCGTCCATAACTGCATGCTCATCAAAGACATTGCCAAGAAAGTACCTAGCGCGATATCAGCAATCAAAGCGATTGCAGGCTTCCTTGCTGGCCAATCAGTTCCTGTAATACGACGGATATTAACCCGGAACACCAAGTTGGTCATGACAATACCGGCGAACAAACAGGTCACGAACAACGGTAATTGCAAGCCCATCTCCGCGATTGACTCATTGAGTATGTAACCCAGAATGACACAGACATGGATAGAGAAAACGGCATCAAGAAAGTCAAAGCCCGTAATATGGCCATTGGACTGATCATCCGCTATCCCTACATCGAGCGCTTCTTTCTTCTCTGGCTTCAAGTCGTGTCTTGTGATCAAAAACTTGGCAATAGGACCGCCCATCAAACTGGCCAGAATCAAGCCAAAGGTGGCACACGCTACCCCGATTTCCATCGCATTACTGATACCGTAACCATCTGCAATACGCGGCGCCCAAGCGATTGCTGTGCCATGGCCGCCGATTAAGGAAACACTACCGCCCAACATACCTACAGGACTATCAAGGCCGAAGGCACTGGCCACACCGATCCCAGTTAGATTCTGGACAATCATATAACCTATGGTGATCGCCAAAAGAATCACGAGAGGCAAGCCCCCCTTGAGAAGATCCTTCAAACTGGCGTTAATACCTATGGTGGTAAAGAAATACACCAGCAGCACATCTCGCGCGACGAGATCAAATTCAATAGCAATATCAGACACACTATAAACAATCGCAATCAGAACGGAGAACAGAATCCCGCCCGTCACCGGCTCAGGAATACTGAACTCTTTTAGCGGCTTAAATACATTATTGAGCTGACGACCGACAAACAGCACCAAAATCCCGATGGTGACGGCAAAAAAGGAATCAAACCTCAAAATGCCATTGACCCAATCCATTTCCATTTCGTTATACCCTTAACATTCCTAAATCATTCATTAACCCTAGCAAAACTCTGTAAAATATAGCGGTTTCAAGGTCAATAAACACTGACTGACACGCAAGAATCAGTGTTATGGAATTTGAGACAATGAAAAGCCAGCAAAGAACCTTGCTGGCTTTCTCAATATTCCCAATTAAAATTCGTATTAAATTAGCGATTCAATTCCGTATTCTTTGCCGTAATTTTCAACCACAAAATCGATATCTTTATCACCGCGACCAGACAAGTTAATCAGGATTGAACCGGTTTCACCTTGCTTGGCCAACTTCAACGCGTAAGCCAAAGCATGAGCCGACTCGATAGCCGGGATAATGCCTTCACTACGTGATAGCTCAAAGAAGGCATCAATCGACTCCTGATCGTTGGCCGTTCCGTAGTTCACGCGGCCTAGATCTTTCAGGTAACTGTGCTGAGGACCCACCGATGGATAGTCTAAGCCACTGGCGACTGAATACACTTCCTGAGGCTCGCCCTGCTCATCTTTGAGCATATAGGACTTAAACCCGTGCATTACGCCCGGCTCACCTAATGATAGCGTTGCAGCATGCTCACCCACTTCCGTTAGGGAACGCCCTGCTGGTTCAACGCCATGAATCGCAACATCCTTGTCATCTAAAAATGCGGTAAACAACCCCATCGCATTCGAGCCGCCGCCGACACAGGCCACCAAGTTGTTTGGCAAGTTTCCGGTCATATCCTTGAACTGGATACGAGCTTCGTTACCGATAATCGACTGGAAATCTCGAACCATCATCGGGAATGGGTGCGGGCCGACTACAGAACCTATGGCATACAGCTGATTGATAGGATCTTTCAAGTAAGCTTCAAACGCCGCATCCACTGCTTCTTTAAGAGTTTTACGACCATGGGTAGCCGGGATCACATTAGCACCGAGAATGCGCATACGAACGACATTTGGGTGCTCTTTGGCGATATCAACCTCACCCATATAGATGTCGCACTCCAACCCAACAAGAGCCGCTGCGGTAGCAAGCGCGACACCATGCTGGCCGGCCCCCGTTTCGGCAATCAGCTTTTTCTTACCCATTTTTTTGGCAACCAGCGCTTCACCAAGACAATGGTTAATCTTGTGGGCACCGGTATGGTTGAGATCTTCACGTTTGAGATAAATCGGTGCACCGTATTTTGCCGATAGGTTCTCAGCATGAAAGATAGGACTCGGTCGGCCAACAAAATGTTTATATAAACGCGCTAGCTCTTCCTGGAACGCTGGATCTCGGCGACATTCATCATAGGCTGCCGTAATTTCTTCCATCACTTTTTGCAGCTCTTCGGGAATAAAACTTCCGCCATATTCACCAAAATAACCCTGAGCATTAGGTAAAGCGTGATCAAACGAGTTCTTCATGACGATCCTTGTCCTATTCAATGAGTACACTCAGTAATCATAAAGACTTATATGCCAAGGTTGAATAGTGACAGGATGAGTATTTAGTATAAATGTGATCTCGAAGATTGATCTTGTTAATGTGACTTCCAATCGATTAAATGCCAACCAAAGCCCATCGAGAATCTCATAAGAAGGGCGTATTTTTCACTGAAGGCCATAAGAAAAAAATAATAGTTCGATATGTTCTTATTTAAAAATTAAAGTATTTTGACTTTTAAAAAATCACTATTTTATTATTAACTTTTCGCTTCGTTAATTTAATCAATGGTATTTTCTCATTGATTAAATTCAACCAATTACACAAAAAAAACGATATAAGTTTCATGTAGCAATCAAAAGAAAAGTTGTACAAATTTGAGAAAAATCATACAGCCAGCCTCATGAAAACAAAAAAAACATATAATTCAACAACTTTAACACTATTCAGGATTGGGATTTTTCCAGATATTGAGACACTACTCAGCATTTATCACTCTATTTTGAGAAAGACACCAAGTAAAATAAAGTCTATAAACCATGACAATATTGCTCGATATAAAAGGCATAACTACATCTAACTAATAGCACTATGGTGTCGACAAAATTGTACATAAAAACACACCTAGAGGCATAGAACAATGACTCATCACGAACAAAATAAAACGGCATATCAAATAGGAAGCAAAGATAAACAATATTCTTTATTAATACCTTCAATATTATTAGCTATCAGCGCAACAGCCATTTCTCATAATGCAAATGCAAAACCTAGCTCAGAAGAAAGTGGGCTCACCTACTTAGAGGAACTCGGTAAACGACTATTTTTTGAAAATATCTCAGATCCCAAAAGAATGGCCTGCGCCTCTTGCCACCTTCCTGCAGCAGGGGGAACGAATGGGCACTCACAAACCAACGCAACTCAAGTCGTTGTTACAGGAGCAGATCCAAACGGCGTCAATCATGGTCACAACCCTGATAGGGAAAGTGGAAACCCAAATCCCGGTCGGCCCAACATTGGTGGCCTGAAGCCACCAACAAACATGTATGTTCAGTTTCTAGACCAATATGGTGATCCCAAAGGTACATCAACGTTTATCGCCAACTGCGGAGGACCCGCAAACGCCCCTTGTGGCGGTGCATTTTGGAACGGACGGGCGACAGGAACAGACATCATAGATAGCGGCATTGATGTGTTTTATGGCTTACCAAGCTACAAGTACAAAACGATGTATGAAAAATACCTCGGCCCTGTAGCCGATCAGGCCCATGCAAGCCCATTTATTAACCCGGTTGAGCAAAACCACAAAGACAAGCAAGCCACTTGCGAGCAAGTAGCGAAAACCAAGTGGGGGGCGGAGCTTTACTACTATACGTGGGGGGTCGAGCTCGACTGTAAAAAAGAAACGGATATTGCCTTTGGCCGCTTTGCCGTTGCTTTGGCTGCCTGGCAGATGTCTGCCCAGAATAACGTGTTTAACTCCAAGCGAGACGCCGCACTGGCCTACGATATCAAGCATGACGACGGCAAGTTCCCTCTGCTCGGTTTAACGTACGAGGAAAACCTGGGTCACGACCTGTTCTATGGTGCCCCCAAATTATTTGGTGGCCCTGGTGCTGGCTGCCTTTTCTGTCACCGTAGTGTACAAACTGGCGACACTAATGACGGTACTGATAAATTTGAACGCTACACCGATGATGCCTATCACAATATTGGAGTACCCAAAAACTATGAGATACCAGGTACAACTGAAGCAACAGTACCAGATATTGGTGTGATGTTCTTAACCCAAGACCCAAGCCACAAAGGACTACATAAAACCCCAACTCTACGTAACGTAGATTTACGGCCTAACCCTAATTTTACCAAGGCCTATACCCACAACGGTTATTTCAAAACACTGGAGCAGTTAGTGCATTTTTACAATACACGAGCTGTTAAACCTGACTGTGAAACAGAACACGGCATAAAAGACGCGACAGTTGAAGAAGCTATCGCCAATAACTGTTGGCCAACGCCAGAGTACTCAGAAAACACCCCACCACCGGCTATAGTCGGCAACCTACTTCTAACAGCTGAGGAAGAAGCCGCGATTGTGGCTTACCTAAAAACACTGTCTGATACAACGGTGGTTGAAACTCCTAAGCCATATCATTCAGCCAAATTTGATAAGGCACGGCTATATCATAACTATCAGGCTAAACCTTAAAACAATAAAATTGAGATGATAGATCTTAAGATAGTAGGCCTTGATTCACCAAGGTCTACTTCATTCATGGAAAGGGGAAAGTATTCGCACCTCGGGATTATGGGGCGCATCAGTTCTGTGCAACTTGAACTCAATCAACAATAAACACCCCATTATTAAATAGCTCATTGATGATTTCATTCGATGTCGAGCCCGTACCTAACCCCAACGCCGCGACATCGATATTTTCAACCGCGATGTTTTGCTCAGAGGTATCGCTGACCGCGACCGATAGAATCACGGTCTCGTCTGCATCGATACCAACAGTGATGTTATTGAGCAGGCGATCGAGATCCTCTTCGCCGTTATCCGGTAAGATCTCAGCAATATCTAGCTGATCGAGGTTAATTTCAAAATCTTTCACTGTATCAATAAAAGGAGTACCGGAAGTGGACACATCTGCGGACTGCCAGGTGAAGACATCTGCAACGCCGTCTCCTGAGCCATTTAGCTCACCGCCCCACAGTTCGTCATTACCTGCACCGCCAAGTAACTCATCACTGCCACCAGCGCCAACCAAGATGTCATCAGACAATCCACCGAGCAAGCGTTCATCGGCATCACTGCCTACAACTAAGTTCTCAGCGTCGTTATCACCAGCCCCAACGTCATTGCCGGTATTGGCTAGGTCATCTATACGGACATCGATCAACAGCTCGGTCGATGCCGCCTCACTGCCATCTATTTCCTGCGAGATACCCACCAGGGTCAAACTGCTCGCGCCTTCGGGTAAATCAGTAATAAAGACATCATCCAGTTCGTTACTTGCCACCCGCCAGCTACCGTCACCGTTATCTGTGCCGATTTCTGTTCCTGCACTGTCGACCAACCTGCCGGCACCTAGGTTGCGCACTTCAACAAACAAGGCTTCATCCGCATCTGCGGAGAGCACGACTAACCCTAAGAGCGGCACTAAGGTACCCAAGGTTGCGCGGGTATCAGCAAGCTGTGGAACGGTTAGCTCCAAGGTCGGCGGCTCGGGTTTGGGAGTGACCGTGACATTGATGACAGTCGTTGCCTGTTGCGGCCCACCAGCACCGACATTGCCATTATCGTTGGCAACAACGGTAACAACATCATCGCCTTTGAAATCTGGATTACCCAGATACGTGATCCCCGCCGCCAGTGCTGTATTGATGTCTGCTAGGCTACCTTCCAAAGTAACCGCAGCACTACCGTTGTCTGTGAGTGTTACCCCCGTGGTTTCAATCGCCGTCAAAACGCCATTGTTTGCTGTGACGGTCACCGTCATGACACCGCTGCTTCCAACCTCATCAAAATCGATATCGTTAACACTCAAGCCGTTGATCACCAATGGCGAGTCTTCCTCTACGGTCTGATCTGCTATATCCGGTAACTCGGGGGCATCATTAACCGCTTCAATATCCAAGTTAATTGTCACGAACTGGGCAATATCGTCTGTCGCCACATCGGTTTGGTCAACAGCGCGGATTTCAAAGTCTAATTGGCCATCCCAGTTATCACTGTTAGCATCGCCGGGTATAAACACTAGACGGTCCAAATCCGAGTTATCAACCGTGACCAACCAGACACCACTTCCCTGATCCGTAACCGTGCCTGTGACACCATCAGGTAGAGCAATTTGGCTCGAATCAGGTACATTACTGACTTGGATTTGCAGCGTTTCCGGTGGGTTTTCTGACACGTTAGTTCCAGTGCCGGTATAGCTATCGCTGTCATCAAAGGCTTCGATGTTGAGGGTAAGGTCAACATTGTCATCCTCGGTGCCTTCGGCTGTTGGAGTGACATCAATATCGACCCTGTCCGCAATGGGATTTACCACTACGGTGAAAGTTGCCGTATTTTCGACAGGTAAGTCCAAACTGTCCTCTTTGGAAAACACGACAATATCCAACTCCACCGAGCCACTGAAATCTTTTGGTGGGATAAGGCCAAGACTGCTCAAGTCAAATGAGTCGCTACCGGGCGGCACGGCCACACTCCACTCGCCCCCACCATTGTTATCTGCACCGTCAATAATAAAACCTTCCGGTACGTTTGCGATTTTTATCGACAAGATTGATTCAGAACCATCAATATCGACCACATTTCCACTAATACCGGCAAAGCTGATGGCACCACTGTCTTCATCGCCCTCAACCGGAGTATCAATCCCGATGAAGTTCACCTCATCATTAACCGCTATCACTTCAAAAATAATGCTGCCATCAAAGCTGGCTGTATCGGTTTGGACAGTCGCCCCTGTGGTTTCATCATATTCGGCTGTATCAACAATCGTGACAGCCACATCCAATGAGACATCACCACTAAAGTCTTGAGGAGGAACATAGCGAATCGCACCTAACTCGCTGATATCGGTGATCGTCAGACTGGTCACCTGCTCACCCGCAGCATTAAGTAAAAAGCCACCAGCTGCGCCAACACTAATTACAGCCTGATCGATGGTCTCTAGGCCTTCAAGGGTTGTGATGCTGATATCGGCCACGGTCGCAGTAACATCTAAAATTATCGTACCGTCTTCATAGGCAATATCTGGGTAAATCACCTCGGGTTCACCACCTTCAATTGGCTGGCGGTCCGCATCCAACCCTTGGGTTTCGACCACAGACACATCAATATCTGGCACCCGAACATTGTCACCGGTTCTGTCGGGAACATCGACAATAGGCGCAATACGCACCGGAATCGTATCGACTAACTCATTGAAATCACCGCTGGCGGTATCGGTGTTGACGTATTTCACATCAAGAATGAAGTCACCGGCAAAGTCCTGAGGGAGATTCAAGGTAATACCGGATAAATCGACGCTACCATCAGCCTGCACCGGTACTTTAATCACATATTCACCAGTGACAAAGTTGAAATCCATGCCAGAGATTGTGGCCCCATTAGGCAAGCTAGCAGCACTGATCACCAATGAAAGCTCATCATCTCCCTGGTTCTCCCCGACTGTGCTTAGGCTCACAATCTGATTCAGGAAAGTCCCCAAAGTCACCGTCGTATCTTCTTCACCGGTAACAATAATGCTGTCATCCACCACAATATCGGCCGCAAATTGATCGTTGAGCGTATTCCCTTGGAAATCGATGGTCAGGGTGCTGTTTACTATCTCAATGGCACTAGGGTTCACATCATCACTCTGATCTTGCACCTGAGCAGCAATGGCGATGTCCACAGTTCCGATAAAGTCAGCAGGAGCAAGGATCTGGATGTCATCCAAACTCCCCTGAGGTACTGTCCAACTACCATCACCGTTATTGATACCACCAATGACAACAAAGTCTGCTTCTGGATCAGGGAAGGTGATCACAACTGACAAGATGATCTCGTCACTGCTGGGATCGAGATCTTCAAACACGATCTGACCATCTGAGTCTGGACCGCCACCTAGATCCAAGCTGCCATCGATAGAAACTATCGTATCGACAAAATCATTGCTACCTGTAGGAGTCACTCCAATTTCGGCATCCGGCTCTACCACAGCCTGAATAATGACATTCAGGGTCCCATTAATCACTTGGACATCCGTCGCTGGTGAATCGACATCCACTTCGGTAATCGTTACCTCTGTGGTGATAGCCGTAGCGCCAGTGAGATTTAAATCTGAATCTTCCGGAGCCAACAGCTGCAGCTGGGCACCATTTAATAACTGGGTCAATTGCGCATCAGTCAAGGTTACAGAGCCCGCCGCATCGACAGCTAAAGTCGTAATCGTGCCACCATCATTGATCTGTAGCCCGTAACCGGGCTGGATATTGTTAATCACTAAACCGGTAACCTCTTCCTTGTTATCGGTTATCACTGGCTGCCAGTTAAGATTGATCGCCTGATCTTCCAATCCATTACTTTGGCGCGTGTAGTCCTCGGCATCGACCACAGGTTCAATGTGAATAACAAGCTGGAATTCGAACTCCCCTTGGTCGCCATCATTTTCTGTTACCACAACATTGGCATCGAGCACGATATCTTCTGTACTGTTCTCCGGCGGACGAATACTAATAGCCACGGGTTGGTCAGGATTACCAATATCTTCCCCGGTTAATTTTACTTCATAGCGCGGTAAACCATCGTCATCAAACCCAACAAACACCAGCGTCTGCTCATTGCCCTCAGCATCAAAAATCTGGGTACCTTCAGGGATATTAGAAACCACAAAGGTCAGAGTTTCAGACTCATCCAGCGGTGCATTGGCAAACTCCCCTGATACTAAACTAAAATCAAGTACCGCATCGGTATCTTCATCAACCGTGGTTTCAATACCGGGGATTTCGCTGCCTATAATTTCGGTCCAGTTGCTGCCACCGAGTTCAAATTCAGGTTCATCGACCACGCCGGTTAATGCCACCTCAATAAACTGCTCCGGTGTGACCAATACATCTTCGACCGTTTCGACAGTGCCGTCTTCAAGGGTAATATCAACCACATCCTTAACGACACCTTCGGCTTTGAACTGGAAGTCGACATTACTTTCCGGTACCGGGATCAGCACGACTTGATCTAATTCTTCATAGAGAATTTCATACACGCCATCGGCATCTGGAGTGAGGGTGACGCCATTTTGTGATAACAGTGCGCCATCGGGTAGTTCAGAAATACGGACAAACAGGGTTTCAACCCCGAAATCATCATCAAGATCATCAAGCTCAGTTAACTCGATAAGCGGAGCAAGAGCGATAAACTCATCCTCCAGTGACTCTACTCGGCTGACCTTGAGCTGGGCGTCATCGGCTACAGGAAGAACGTTCACCAGTATCTCTTCCGTTATTTGTGCCGTTTCCGAGCCGGGCACAAAATGTCCTAGTTCTGTACTTTGCGCAGTTAGGTTCAAGCGAATATCACCACTGAAATTATCGATGGGGTCAATCTCAATAGTATCTACTGCTGTCACTGGCACTTCAAACACACCTGGAGCGACTTCAATTATCCCCTCACCAATGAGCTGGGCTTGCCCTTCAGTGATGGTTATAAAATAGGTTAGCTCCTCCGACCCATCGGTATCTTGTAACAGTGCCTGAAAAGACTCACTGAGGCTGATATTGTCACCGTCCTCCACTCCATCGCCATAGTAAAACACTGCGGTATCAGCGAAAGATGGCTCATCTGCAATACCCAATACACTGATAGATAAAGTGCCATCTTGCAGAGGCTGGTTTACTCCATCAACGGTGACAACCTCAGCGGTTACCGTAAAGTCCAATAGATTATTCGGCTCAAACAAGGTCGAATAATCCGGCTCCGGCACGAAAGTGACACCCTGTAGCTCGAACACCCCATCACCATCGGGATCATCAAAGGCGGTGGGATCAATTTGCACTTGCCCCCCAACAGGTACGATCTCGACACCATTGAGGAAAAACTGCCCGTGAGGATCATCCGGCAGCACAATAAATACATCTCCGATCTGCTCGCCGCGATCCGCATCACCAATATCTATCGACATATTGATCGGGATCCCTGTCGTAGGATCGCCAAGCGATTCGTCGGGGTTCCGACCTTGATCTTCAACACCTTCGGAAGGCTGTACCACCAAAGTCGGTTCTTCGTCAGTGATAGTGATCGTTAATGTACTCTGGCTAGTATCGTTGTCGCCATCAGTCACTTCAAAATCAACATTGGCAACAATAGGCTCGGCGCCATGGGTGAGATCGGGTAGGGAATTAAATAACACCTGGCCTTCGGCACTGATCAATAACTGGCCGAGCAACTGACCGTCCTGATTAACGTCAAAGCTAAAGAAGCCCTCTGCATCAGGTGTGCCCGTCAACTCCTGCCTAACACCTTCAATGATAACTGCCGTAACTTCGGCATCATCGGCCCCTTCTTCAGGAACCGTCAGTACATCGAGGGTCTCTGTCGACTCCCCTTCTTCTATCGATTGGAATGCTGCATCTTGGGTCTGTGGAATATCATCATCTATCATCACGACAAACGTCACAGCAGAGCTAGCGTCGCCATCTTGATCGACCGCGGTAGCTGAGAACTCAATCGTCAGCTCGGTATCGTTATCTGGCTGGATATGATCCAGTGCACCCAGCAAGGTAAAGCTATAACTATCATCGGTTGAGGTGCCAGTTGCGATAAACGCTAATACGAAGATCACCACACCGTTCACTTGGCCTTCATAGGTGTTGTTGGTGGTATTGAAAACCAAGGTGATCTGTTGCCCGCCAGCCGTTAGCGTGCCTGCATTCGCGGTATTGAACGCATCGACATCAACCTCGTAATTAACGATTTCATCCGAGCCGGTATCAAAGGTGATTGTTGCGGTGGCGGTTTCCCCATCATCATCCGGTGTCGAACCGGGATGAAAATCTCCTCCCTCATCAATATCACTTTCCAACACAGTAACCGAAGGGATAGTGTCGATTACCGGATCAGTACCATCAGTAATCGTGGTCGTGATAAGCGCAGGTGTTTCAAGAAAATCGCCATCGGTATCTTGCACTTGAATAGGTAGGTCAAAGGCAATGGTATCGTCTTGTTGACGCACCAAGCCTGTATTATCCGTTCCGTTGTGATCCAAGGGTTTAAGCTGGGTCACGGTGGTGGTGATATCAACCTGCTCACCATCGCTGTTTTGTACTGCAGTAACAACTGCGGTTAATACCGTTTCACCATCAGCAGATAGCGTAAGAGTGCCAGTGCTAGTATCCCAAGCTGCGGTTACCGGTAATCCTCCTGCAGTTATTTCTGTTTCTATTTCAGTCAGTAACGTGGCTAACTGAACCGGATCGAGAGCGACCGTATCTGGATCCAATCGATCTACCCCAGCGGCAACCGTGATCGCGGCACTTCCTGTAACTGGATAGCCTTGCTCAGCTTGATCTGGCGTAAGATCCCCCTCCGTAAAGGCAATTTGCGCTGTATTACCGCCAGCAGGATCCGTCCCGTCTTCAATCGTTACAGCAATAGAACCTTGTGATGTGTCATCATCGCGATCTGTCACTTCTATTGCTAATTCCAGGGTAGCGATATCTGAATCATCTATTTGATCTAATGGCTGCGACTGAGTGACACTGTAACCACCATTAATATCAATATCGATTTCCAGCACCACAATATTCGGGTCATCGGCCCTAACCACTGTGATTTGATTGCCAGAAACCGTAACTACCAGGTCAAAACCATTACTGGTGAGGCTATCTAACGCAGGTTGTGCGGTAGAAAAAAGAACAGAAATAACATCGTCACTGCCTTGAATGACCTCGATATTGCCTGTCCCCGATGATGTCCCATCGTCGCCTTCATTGAGGGCCAATCCGGAATCGTCGCCAAAGGCGGGATCATCACCGTCTTCGATATTGATAGTGATGATGCCTGTATTACTATCCCCGTCATCATCGGTAACTAACACATTGAGCGGCAGAGATATTGTGTCATCGACAAGGTGATCAAGGTTATTATTGAGGGTCAGGGTATAATCACCGGTCGGCGTCATCACCACAGTGAAAACGTTCTGCTGGCTGCCGTTTACATCAATGAAGGCATTGAGGGTATTGCCGCCTACCACCTCAAACTCTACCGCAAGCCCATCACTGAACAGGTTATCAAAAGCGGGTTGGTCAGCTACAAAGTTAATCGTTGCGACTTCATCGCTGCCAACATCAACGCCAATTTGGCCTGGTGTCGGTACATTAAGATCTGCCGTCTCGTTTACTGTGACAGCGCTACCCTCAGCAAGCTCTGGTATCGGCCCATCGGTAATGGAAGCAGTCGCACTGACCAGCGCAACTAAGCTATCGCCATCAACATCCGTCGCTTGCAGGGGCAGGTTCACCGAGATCATTTCACCACTGACCGACACAAACCCGTCATTGTTACCGTTAATGTTATGGTCCAATGGAGCAGATTGAGTCACCGTCATGGTCAAGCCAATATCCTGGCCATTGGCCGCCTGCTCTGGGGTAAAAACGATAGTTAGCACCGTGGTGCCGTCTCCCAACACACCTACTAACTCGTTAGTAACTGGATCATAGCTAAATACTAGTGCCTCTCCGCCGCCAGACGTCAGTTCGCTATTAAGTTCAGCCAAAATCGCAGCCAGTTGATCAGGATCTATCTGGACGGATTCCGGCACTAAGCGATCAGCGCCCGCGACAATCACCTCCAGTTGCTGCTCTGTCAACGGATACCCACTAGGCGCTTGGTCAGGCGGGGCTAGGTCCGGCTCGGTAAAATCGACGGCGATAGTGCCACCACCAGCAGGATCATCGCCATCAGTGATCGTAATGGCTACCTGCCCAGAGGTTTGGTCGCCATCGTCGTCAGTGATCACCACATCAAGTGGTATTAACAGGCTATCACTGTCGATATGATCCAGCGTTCCGCTGAGCGTTGCTTCAAACTCGCCATCAATATTGATGGTGACCAACAAGATGGTATTTCCTAGCGAATCTACCAAAGTGATTTCACTACCTATCGGTGTCCCACCGACCACCAAGCTGACTGGATTGCCATCACTAGTAAAGTCAAGTGCTGCCTGGGTATCGGCAAACAGCAGTGAAGCAACATCATCACTGCCTTTATCAATACTTATCGTGCCCTCAACTATCTGGTTTGCATCATCGGTTTCATTGAGACTAACTCCAGCTCCGTCTCCCAAAGCCGGAAACTCACCATCCGTAATTGTCACAGAGACACTTGCAGGTTGGGTTAAGTCATCACCGTCGGTATCGGTTGCCATCAGCGGCAAGGTAAAAACTATTTCCTCTTCATTGCTGGTGATATAGGGCGAAGTAATCGTGGTGTCGAGGTGATCGAGTGGTTGAAGTTGAGTTGTGATTACCGATACGGTTAAATCGTCACCGTTGCCTGCCTGAGTACTGCTTATCGCAACCGTTAGCACCAAACTACCATCTGGCAATCGCGCTTCAAGTAACCCTCTGGCTTCATCAAATGTTACTGCTAATGGTTCACCAGCCGAGCCAAGTACCGCTTGCAAATCAGCTATCACACCGGCAAGTTGATCTGAATCTATCGATACCGAATCAGGAACAAGACGATCGGCTCCGGCAACAATATTCAAGGTTGCCTCAATACTTTCCGGATAGTTACCGGGCTCAAGATCTGGCTCCACCATAGCAGCCACAGCACTTTCTCCACCCGCGGGATCTGAGCCATCAATGAGAGTCAGTACTATTTGGCTATCATCAGTATCTCCGTCGTCATCTGTTGCCCGTATATTTATGGGCAAAATAAGCTGATTATTATCAGCTGGCTGATCAAGTGCATCACTTTGTTCGAGGATATAGGAGCCATCATTGGTAATGGTCACTGTAAGTACAACTTCGCCTTGGTTGCTGCTGATCACCAACTGGTTTTGATCGACTTGATAACTAACCGACTCGCCATTGCTGGTAAAGCCAGCAACCACACTCGCAAGTTCGGGGGTATCAAGAAACACCACACTGGCAATGGCATCACTGCCCACGTTCAATTCGATTGAACCCGTTGTCGTACTGACCTGCCCAGCAGGCGTATTATCCGGATCAGTAATTTCAGCGCCAGAATCAGTACCGAAGGTAGGTACATCCCCATCAATAATGGTGGTGGTTAATATTGCTGGGGTATCAAGGAAATCACCGTCGGTATCATTGGCTTGGATCGGCACCGTCACCACGATCTGTTCACCACTGACAGAAACGAGTCCCTCACTGTTACCACTCATTAAGTGATCAAGTGGTAACAATTGAACTAAATCAGCAGTAATGGTGATACCCAACCCATCGGCGCTTTGGACGGAAGTCAGTGTTAACGTCATGGCGACTTCGCCATCAGGCCTTACGCCAGACAGCACATCGGTTGCCTCGTCAAAAGTAAAAGTAAGCGCTTCACCGCCAGAGCTTATCTCTTGCTCTAGTTCATTGATCAAATCTGCCAACACCAGTTCATCAATGGTGACAGTATCGGGATCTAACCTATCGACGCCAGGTGTCAGCTCAATGGTATCTTGCCCTGTTTCCGGATAATTGTTTGGAGCCAAGTTAGGCTCAACAAAAGTGATCTCACCTGTTTCCCCGCCCGGAGGACTGTTACCATCAATACTGATCAGCACCACTAAACCATCGGTACTATCGCCATCAAAGTCGGTTGCCGTTACTGCTAATTGCAATACCAACTCAGCACGGTCAAGCTCATCAAATGGCTGCATTTGATTGACTACATAGTTACCATCAGTGCTTATTGAAATAGTTAGTACTAACTCTCCACGGCTATCCACCAGCTCTAGTTGGTTACCGTTAACTGTTACGGTTGTCTCAAAGCCGTTGCTGGTAATACCGTCCAAATCAGGTTGAAGAGTGTCAAACACCAGAGTGTTGATTTCGTCACTCCCCACGTCTAGTGGCACGCTCCCGCCAAGTTCGATACCTAGCGAGTCCGCTTCATCAATCACCGTGCCGGCATCAGTGCCAAACAATGGATTCTCGCCGTCAAAAATAACCGAGTTGACCAGCAATGGAGCATCCAAAGGGTTACCTGCCAGGTCAGCCCCTTGCAATGGCAACAATACCGATAGCGCATCATCAACATTGGTGACTCGGCCACCACTCCCCTCCCCATCGGGAAGGTGATCAATCGGACATTCCAACAAGGTCGTGACAGTTACAGTGACATCCCTTCCCCCGATTTCGGCTGTAATCTGGAAGGTCACCACTGTACTACCGTTACTGACACCGATGACCGCATTGCTGGCAGGATCAAAAGTAAAGACAACAGGCAGTCCGCTAGACGTCACCTCGGCATTCAACTCTGCCAACAAGT
This sequence comes from Photobacterium sp. DNB22_13_2, assembly GCF_052873915.1. Lineage (NCBI taxonomy): Bacteria > Pseudomonadati > Pseudomonadota > Gammaproteobacteria > Vibrionales > Vibrionaceae > Photobacterium > Photobacterium sp. DNB22_13_2. The sequence goes on along the minus strand of NZ_JBNNXU010000007.1, from coordinate 91,673 downwards.
CATCTAGTTGCGCCGGATCGAAAGTAAAGGAGTCAGGGGCTAGCGGAAGTGAACCTGCGCTCACGATCACTTGCGTTGAAGATTCAGAAGGATAGGTATTGGGCGAGAAATCGGCTTCGGTTAATTGCATCTCACCTATTTCACCACCAGAGGGGGCAAACAACGGCGGAGTCTCATCCTCAGCGGCAATCTCACCGCGTTCAAATTGAGTATCAAAACCCGCTTCTGCCAACGTCGCATCGCCGTTGTAGTTGATAACAACAAAACCACCATTGGCTGTCTCGCCACTGCTGCCCACGCCTCCCGTACCGCTAGCCGTTCCTCCGGAAAAGCCAGCAACTGGCGGTGCCAAAATATCGGTTGGATCGGCACCAGCTAATATTTGTTCCTGTATAGCTTCCAGCTCTTGCTCGCTTAACCCAAGCTGAGCAAATGAAGCCTCATCCGTAAATTGCCCCAAAGGTTGAATAGCCAAACCTTCGGGGAATATTTCCAAACTACGATTAGTATCACTAGAAAGAGAGGCATCACTAGATGGAGCAATCAGCACACAGGTTGGACAGGGCCAATCAACTAAAACAAGGTCACCATGTTGCATAACCATATACTTCGCATTGCTATCAGCTAACAGCATCTGACCGGATGCGATCTTAAAGGTTTCACTAGCACCAATGGTCTGGGTTTCCCCGTCAGGTTGAACAACATACACCTCTCCCTGATTCACCGTCACTTCAATGCTATCAATAGCTTCTGTTTCACTAGCAACCGTTTCTGTTTCGCTGGGCTCTATACGCTTTGAAGATACATCTGATGAAGTGTTAAACGACGATGAGTCAGCCATACGCACTACTCTTGACTGGTGATTTTGGGAGGTTAAGTCCTAATTTTAGTCTCGTATTCAAGCCAACCTTCACAAACCCTAAACGGTTCTCAGGTTTTAGAATTCCCAAACTCGTTACGACAGGGGACTAGGTCATAACCTAAGCTTTCATGATTCAGCGCCTGCTGGTTAGAACCAATAAACATAAAGCAGGTAAACTATTGTTTTCGTTACCACTATAAGGACATAGGTTGGCTAACGTGTCTGTCAGTACGAGGCTAAGTACGAAGGCATGACAAACCTGAAGCAGCAGATCAAACCACAGCATCTCGACTATGTGCGAGAGTCCCATTACGCCTCATTGCTTGAGGCATCGGGTCGTTCACGCCTGCTACTTTGGCTTATCGCCCTGTTTTTTGTCGCCGCCATTATGTGGGCCGCTTATGCCCCGATAGAACAAGTCACCCGTGGTGAAGGTAAGGTCATCCCTTCTTCGCAGCGACAGATAGTTCAAAACCTCGAAGGCGGTATTGTCGAGGCCATTTTGGTGCGTGAAGGGGAGCAGGTCACCGTCGGTCAATCGCTCATCCAGCTCGACGACACCCGTTTCAAAGCCGACTTTGATGAAAAAAATCAGGATTTGCTGGGCATCAAAGCCGATAGTATCCGTCTAAATGCATTATTAAACAGCATAATCACATCACCACCAGACAAGTCACCCAGCAAGCTGTGGCGTCAATCCGTTACCATCTCACCAGCCAACCTCGCTTTTCCTGATCACTTTCATCAGCAGAACGCCGGTTTGGTGAAAAGGCAACAAAACGAATACCGTGATCAACTGGCCAGTTTAGATAATCAATTAACCCTGATGGCCCAGCAGATCCAGCAAAAGCTCCGAGAACTGGAAGAAGCACGAGCGCGACTTAAGAACCAGAAACAAAGCTATTACTTGGCCAATGAAGAATACCGAATCACCAAACCACTGGCCGATGAAGGCGTCGTGCCCAAGATTGAGCTGCTCAAGCTACAACGGCAAGTCAATGAAACCCGTAAAGAAATGACATCGACTGAATTGCAAATCCCGACGATGAAAGCGGCATTAAACGAAGCGATATTCAAACGGCTCGATATCGCCCTTAATTTCCGATCCGATATTCAGTCTGAACTCAACCAGACTTCCGATAAGCTCGATGCTTTGAGTCAGTCTCACCTTGGCTTACAAGATAAGGTCGTGCGTACCCTCGTCACCTCTCCTGTCAACGGTACGGTTCAGAAAATTCATATCAATACCCTCGGTGGTGTTATCCAGCCCGGTATGGATCTTATCGAGGTGATCCCCACCGAAGATAGCTTGTTGGTAGAAGCGCAGATCTCGCCCAAAGACATCGGCTTCCTTCGACCAGGATTAACCGCGGTGGTGAAATTTACCGCTTATGACTTCACTCAGTATGGCGGCCTGACTGGCACGCTTGAGCATATCAGCGCCGATACCCAAGTCGATGAAGAAGGGCATAGTTACTATCAAATTCGGATCCGAACCGATGAAACGGAATTTACCGATCCGGCAGGAAACCGACTACCCATTATTCCGGGGATGAATGCGGTAGCCGACATTATTACAGGCGAGAAAACCGTCTTGCAGTATTTACTCAACCCAGTGCTGAAAGCACAGCAAACAGCACTCAGAGAGTGATTATTTTAGGGGCTGCTTTCTATGATTCTTTTACATAAACGATTCTTACAACCTTTTAGTAAACGCAGGATGAAGATCACGCTGATAGCGAGTTTACTTTATGTTCCCTCGGCAACAGGACAATCGTTAGAGCAGGCGGTAGCTGATACGTTAGCGACCAACCCTGAAATCAAGCGGGCTTACAATGAGTTCATGAGCCGAAACGAGTCTACCCGCTCTTCTGTCGGCGATTACTTACCATCTGTCGATCTAGAGGCCAGCGCAGGGTACGAGGACTACGACAATACGACTAACAGCACCGGGGACTATGAACCGCTAGATGCCACCATCAGTTTGCGTCAGCTTATCTGGGATGGGTCCGTGACCTATCATGATATCCAGCGCAACAAAGCTGAAGCCGAAGCTCAACGCTACCAACTTCTGGCGGATGCCCAAGACAAAGCCCTACGAGTCACTGAGATCTATCTCGACACCCTTGAGGCCCAGGAAGTACTGGCTTTGTCACAAACTAACTTCGCGGTCCACCAGCGCATCTTCACCGATATCAAAAAACGGACTGATTCTGGCATTGGCTCAACCGCCGATTTAGCCCAGATAGAAGGACGACTTGCCCGTTCGCGTTCCAACCTCATTGCGGCTGAAAATAACCTGCAAGATAAGATCACCGAGTTCTACCGTGAGGTCGGCAGTGCCCCGGTTAATCTGGAAAAACCCGAAGTCGACCAAACCTATATCCCGACCTCGCTTGAAAGTGCGATCAGTGAAGCCAAAGACATGAACCCGGTATTGTTTGTGGCAAAAAATGATATCGATGCAGCAAATTACCAATACAAACAGGCCAAAGGGGATTTTTACCCCACTTTTTCTATCGAAGCCTCCCAAGAATGGGGAGAAGATATCGATGGTACGCCGGGTCACACGGATGAATTCAAGGCCATGCTAAAGATGGAATACAACCTGTACAACGGTGGTTCGGATTTGGCCGAAAGCCGCCGTGCCGCCTATCAGCTAAGCCAGTCAAAAGATGTACGTGATCGTGCATACCGTTTACTGGAAGAAAGTACTCGCCTGGCCTGGAGTGGAATGGAACTAGCATTAAATCAGATCCTTTACCTACAAAAACATGTTGATGCCTCAGCCCGCACAGTTATTGCCTATGAGAAACAGTTTAGGATCGGCAAACGTACCCTCTTGGATGTCCTCAATACTGAAAATGAGCTATTTGAAGCGAGGAAGGCGTACCTCGATGCACATTATGCCGGGATCCTTGCCAAGTACCGGGTACTGAATTCAACCGGTCAGTTACTGGAAGAAATGCGGGTCGATGTACCGAACCGGTGGTCGGAATCAGTACGCTAGGGGGAACCATGATAAAACTCTACACCAAACCGTTATTGTGGTTACCACTAGCCTGGGTGCTTGCACTGTTCAGTTTATCAGGCTGCTCAACAGAAGCCGAAGCGCCTCCGATCGCCGATCAATCACGGGACTTATTAGATGATGATGCTGACGGCGTGATCAACGCCCGTGACAAATGTCCAGGCACCCCTCATTCCGCCATTGTTGATAACGACGGCTGCCCCACTTTTGTCGAACGCGCTGAATCGAATGATCTGCATATCTTGTTCGCCAATGATTCTACCGTCATTCCTGATACCTTTTTATCGCAAATAAAACGCATGGCTGATTTTCTGGCGACCTATGCAGAGGCACGCATTGAGCTAAAAGGCTACGCCAGCCCGGTGGGGGGGTCTGAATACAACCTTGGCTTATCAAAGCGCCGAGCCAAAGTAGTCCGCCAACAACTCATCGACTATGGTGTCAGCCCTAACCGGATAAAAACCCTTGGTTTTGGTGACAGTGAACCGGTCGCTGCTAGCACAAAAGAGCAATCCAACGCATTAAGCCGGCGAGTTACCGCTCGGGTACGGGGAGAAAAGGGAAATGTATTAGAAGAGTGGACCATTTTTTCACTACGCGCCGACTAGCCATCAATGACAAAAACAACGAAGGAGATTCGGATGCTATTGATCTCGCTATTGCTTAGCAACAGCTGGCTAAGTCCGTCAGATGTTGTTGCCGAACAGCCCCATATTGGTTACCCAACATTAAGTGCCGGTGAAAAAGAGATCGTAAAACGCATCGAACAAACTTACAGCAGACAAGCAGCAATGAGGGTAATGGCTTGGCGACAATTATTACTCGCATCAAGGCAACAAAACGAACTGACACAGTTAAAACAAATCAATGATTTCTTCAACGAGCTACAGTTTCTCGATGATATCACTATCTGGGGCAAGGAAGATTACTGGGCAACTCCCTTAGAGTTCTTGGGAGCCGGAGCCGGTGACTGCGAGGAATTCAGTATTGCCAAGTACATATCGCTACGTGAGCTAGGGGTGAATGATGAAAAACTTCGCCTGATTTATGTCAAAGCGCTAACCTTAAACCAGTTCCATATGGTATTGGCTTATTATCCTACGCCCAGCGCTGTCCCTTTGCTGCTTGATAACCTGACCCCAGAGATTTTACAAGCAAACCAGCGGCCTGATCTCCAACCTATCTATAGCTTCAACGGTAGCAAGCTGTGGCTGATGAAACAACGCGGACAAGGTCAACTTGTCGGTGATGCCAGCCGAATCAAACACTGGCAGTCTTTGCAGCAGCGAGTACTGCACCATCAGTTTGCCAAGCCCGTGCTTTGGCTAGATAGCGAATAGGAGGCAATGAAATAATATGTCACTCTATCGCCAGTTGTTTTTAGGGTTGAGCCTATTGTTCTTACTGTTGCTTGCAGGCATTGCCTTCAGCCAATTCACCACCACGCACAGTTATTTGGTTGAACAACAGACCATCGAAATAGGCAACGCTATCCAAGCGGTCGGTCTGGCTATTACCCCCTACGTTGAACAAGACGATACTATCGCTATCGAGTCGGTGATTAACGCCATGTTCGACGGCAGCCTATATCAAAAAGTCTCCCTGCAGCTGCTGGAAGACAACACCCTTATTGAGCGAGTTTATCCTGCCCAACCAAGCGATGTTCCACATTGGTTTCAGCAATGGGTCAATATTTCTCCCGTCACCCGGCAGAATACATTGACCAGTGGCTGGATACAGTATGGAAAAATCACGGTAACCAGTTCTCCGACGTTGGCCTATAGCAAGCTTTGGCAAAGCAGTTGGCAGCTACTGACAACCTTCATCATCGGCTTTGTCGTTGCCGTATTGGCATTGAAGCTGTTGCTCGATCATTTTGTCAAAAAGCCTCTTAGGCAGTTTCAGCAAAAAGCCCACGCCATTGCCGATAAGCATTTTGGTCAGCCACTGCCTATGCCATCAACCAAGGAGTTCGTTCCCTTAACCCATGCTTTCAACCAAATGTCGGCCAAAATAGAACAGCACTTTAACCAGCAAGCCCAGGAAGCCGATCTATTACGAAAACGGGCTTATCAAGATCCAGAGTCCGGACTTAACAACCGAAGACGACTGTTACTCCACATGGAAGATTGGCTGGAGCAAGATGCTACAGGGGCGATTGTCATTGTTAAATTGGAAGCAATCAGCCGACTACGGGGCCAAAAAGAGTACCAACGGGCTGCCCAGTTAGCAGAAAAAGTAGGCCAGCACTTAAAGAGTACGAATTCAACATCAGAAAAACTGGGGCGGCTGAGCCACAGTGAATTTGTTATTATTCGGCCAGAACACGCTAACCCGCTAGACCAAGAACAAAGCAACAGTGCAATACTGAACCTGCTTGATCAGCTTAGCCACATTCAAGCCAGTTGCGCTCCTGACAGCCTCCAACCCGTCTATGGCGGTGTTATTATCAAGCACGTCCAAAGCTCATTGAGCGTGTCGGCGCTGTTGGCACAGTGTGATAATGTGCTGTCCAAAGCCCAGCACAATCCCCATCGGTTTACCGTAGTTCACCATCAAAATGGCCAACTACGAAAAGGAGGATCCCAGCTTGATGGCAAAACACCGGGCTTTTCACAAGACATGCAGCAACAAAAACTACATCAGCGACAAATGCATCAACCCGAACATCTACTGTGGGGAAAGCAACAATGGCTAGATCTGTGCCTGTCCGCGATTAAAAATGACAACATTACGCTTTCCTTTCAAATGGTTAGAGACAATCAACAACATCCTGTTCATCAAGAAGTGTTCGCGGTACTCAAACACCATGAGCATAGCTATTCTGCCCACCTGTTTATTCCGGCACTGAATGCCCTCAAGCAGACCGTAGAATTGGATCGCCATATTATCCAAAAAGCCGTTCATTACCTGTCACTGCATCAGACTTTTTTAGCGATCAATATCGCTCCGACTTCGATTGCCGACACCGAATTTATCCAATGGCTCGATAGCTTCTTGGCCGAACATCCCGTTATCAGCCAGCAGCTTATCTTCGAACTGCCAGAGGTCGCTTTTCTTGAAGACAGCGCACAAACCCGGTTGTTGTGTATGGTTCTCGACAAACACTATTTTACCTATGGCATTGATCATTTCGGCCACCATTTCGACTCTGTAGGCTATTTACGTCAATTCCAGCCTCAGTATGTCAAAATCGACACCGACTTCACCCGCCAGCCAACCGATGATATCCAGCAAGATGCCCTACGCGCGCTGATCCAAACTGCCCATCACCGCTCTATCAAGACCATTGCCACCCGGGTTGAACATCAACCTCAATACCAGGCACTAAAGACGTTGGGAATTATGGGTTTCCAAGGGCACTACATCACCAATCAGAAGGAGGCAAACCATGGCAGATCCTCTTCTTAATGCTCTCCACTACCTCTGCCAGCATTACGGCCAACCCCATTCAGTGAAAAGCCTGTTGGAAGGGCTGCCTTTGCAAGACGGTCAGCTCTCACCACACTTACTGCCAAGAGCGGCCCGCAATGCCGGTTTCCAAGCAGAGGAAGCGACCCTTAGCCTTCTCCAACTCTCCCCGCTTTTGCTACCGGTGATTGCCCTGCTCGACAGCGACCGTGCCTGTGTATTGCTCGATATAGATCAGGAAAAACAACGGGCAGAAATCGCCCTTCCCTGCGAATTGGCGATGGAGGGTAAAGACCAAGATACCGAAACAACAGGAGTAGAAAGCACAACTACAAATAAAAGCTGGATCAGTTTCGATGAACTGGAGCAACAATTTCTCAACCGAGTATTTTTACTAAAACTCCCCTTCCAATTCGACGCCCGCAGCCAACAAGCGGCAACATCGGCCAATCCGCACGCCAACCAAGATTCAGACCATATACCGCCCCGCAGCATATCTGGCGCAAGCCAAGCGTGGTTCTGGCAAACACTGTGGCAATCCAAACCCCTGTACCGTGACGTGCTTATCGCCTCAGCCTTACTCAATGTCTTTGCATTGGCTATTCCGCTTTTTACCCGGCTGATTTATGACAAAGTTGTACCCAATCAGGCTTTTGATACCTTGTGGGTGCTCACCAGCGGTATGGTCATTATTTTTGGCTTTGATGTGCTGCTGAAATACTTGCGTAGCTACTTTATCGATATCGCCAGCAAGAAATCGGACATCCTGCTGTCTGCGGATATCTACCGTAAGGTCATGGGGCTAAAGCTCGCCGCCCGACCACCATCAGTAGGCGCATTCACCCGCCACTTGCAGGAGTTTGAATCGGTCAGGGAGTTCTTTACCTCCGCAACCATCGCGTCCTTGATTGATCTCCCCTTTGCACTGCTTTTTTTATTGGTGATCTACTCTATTGCCGGCCCACTGGTCGCCATTCCACTTATAGCCATAACCTTGCTCGCACTATACAGCTTACTAGTACAACGACCACTGCGAAAAGCCATTGAGGAAGGCTCACAGCTCGCAGCACAGAAGCATGCTAACTTGGTCGAAAGTGTTGCCGGGCTTGAGACGGTAAAACTGTTCAACAGCCAACCTCAATATCAGCATCGCTGGGAGCAGGCCGTCACCCATATGGCCAACTGGGGTGTTCAATCACGCCGCCTGACCGACTCGGTACATAATCTGGCTGGACTCACCCAACAGTGCGTGTCGGTGGGGGTGATTATCTTCGGGGTTTATTTGATAGCAGCAGGGCAGTTAACTGTCGGCGGCCTGATCGCAGTCTCCATGCTGACCAGTCGCGCTATCGGACCTATGGTCCAGTTATCTCAATTGTCCACCCGCTACCACCAGGCCAAATCAGCCATTGCCATCTTGAGTGATATTATGGCGATGCCAGATGAAATTAGACCGAGCCAACAAACAGATCGTACCCAACCGCTAAACGGCCATATCAAATGCGACAACCTCACGTTCACTTACCCAAATGCCGAAACTCCCGCATTGAAGTCCCTCTCCCTCGTCATCAGGCCAGGTGAGAAAGTGGCGGTTATCGGAAAAATTGGTTCGGGGAAAACCACTCTCCAACGGCTATTGATGGGGCTGTATCAACCTAGTTCGGGAGCCATCCGCTTCAATAATACCGATATCAATCAATATCACCCCCATACACTACGCCAGCAGATTGGTTGTGTACCTCAAGATAATGCTCTTTTTTTCGGTTCTATTCGCGACAACATAACCCTTGGTTCACCACAGGCCAGCGACGCTGAGATTGACCAAGCCTGCCACCAAGCCGGCGTCCATCTGTTTACTCAACAGGAACCTTCAGGCCTTAACCGCCAGGTTGGGGAAAGCGGGCAATATTTATCGGGTGGACAAAAACAAGCGGTCACCATTGCCCGGGCATTACTCAACCAGCCCAAGCTACTGATCTTCGATGAACCCACCAGCCAGATGGACAACCGCTCGGAGCAGCATATCAAGCACACTCTGAAAACGCTTGATGAGCAGCATACTCTGATTTTGTTTACCCACAAAACCAGCATGCTGGAGTGTGTTGATCGGCTTATTGTGCTTGATCAAGGGCATGTGATTGCTGATGGGGAAAAAGAAGCGGTGCTACAGCAATTGAAAAAACTTTAGATAGCATTCATCCTCTATTGCCGAGTGATCTTTTTTTCTTGGAAACCATCAGGACAGTTATATGCCATCAACAGACAAATGCTTATACTGGCTAGGAGGTAACCTCCCTGACGTTATATTGTTTGAACAAGTAGGGATGGTAGGAACTGTGGATGACCTACCTGATATATGGGGGGGGATCTTGTGTATCAACCTTGAGGATCCCAATGCGCAAAACAAAGCACTTGATACTATGTTTAGCCATCCAAAATTTTGGTCTTGGTCAACGTTCGTGGTGCAAAACAATCCCTACAGTGAGTGTTTAACTGACGGTGTTTTCAACGAAAAAATCGCGTTTGAACACTGGCAAAACACCAAGATAAAACTAAGCAAACTGCCTGATATTGAGAAAATAGAACCACTGGTTGGCTGGCTTGGCATCAACCGGAAACGAAGAGTAAAACCCGTTAAAAAGCTCGATTCGCTATCGATTTATCGCTACCCCATCGTCGAAGATCTCTACCCAAATCTATATTCGAGCTACCGCTTTATCATGACCGAAACTAACCGTGAAATGCTGGAAGCTGAAATCCTCATCGACCGCATAAGGGTATGCAAACAATGTAATAGCGGACACCTTAACTATGTTGAAGTTTGCCCTAACTGCAAAAGTATCGATATCGACGTACAAACCTCACTGCATTGCTTTACCTGCGGTCACGTTGGTGAGCAGAAAAGTTTTCTTCGCAAAGGGAAACTAGAGTGCCCTAAATGTATGACCCAATTGCGACATATTGGGGTGGACTACGACCGACCATTGGAAACGCATGTCTGCCATAACTGCTCTCATTTGTTTGTAGAAGCAGAAACACTCAGTCACTGCCTAAGTTGTGAAACGCAAACAGAAATCGCTGAACTGATTGTACAAAAAATACATCAACTCAAACTAGGTCAACTCGGAGAATATGTCTACCAGCATGGCAAGATGTTGCAGGCTCCGGATCTGTCGATTAAAGGTAAAGTCGATGCCGGTTACTTTGAGAATATCCTGCTGTGGGTAAACAAAGTCGCCTTACGTCATAATGATGAACACCTGCTGCTCAGCATGTACCTGCCTAGACTAGAGGAGTACAGCAGCCTGTATGGTGACAGTAAACTGTTTGCCTTACTCGACCAAATTACCAACAGACTAAACGGCCTGTTTCGCGATACCGATATCTGCTGTCAGTACAAACAAGATGTGCTGTTGGTGTTAATGCCTCAAACCAAGGTATCAACAATGCCTGTTTTACAAGACAAAATAAAAAAGCTTACCCAGTTAATTGAAGATGATCTTTTTACTCTGCATGTATCCGCATTCAAAATACCGGATCCAAGCATTAACGACGGGGTTAAGATATGGCTCGCTGAAACCGTAGGTAATATCTATGCTGCCAGATAGCTTGAATATCTTAGAATATTTAGTTCTCGTGTTGCGTAACAACCACGAAGTATGGCTTCTTCTATTTCCAATGTTACTCATCGTCGAATTGCCGCTATACCTACTGGTCATTACAGGAATTTTCCGCTGGGCTTTCAAGCCCTCCCCTCCAGCGCCTTCTCATTATCCCAGTATCAGTTTCATTATTACCTGCTACGGTGAAGGCGATGCCATACAAATCACTATAGATACCCTCGTCGAGCAAGTATATCCGGGACATATCGAGATACTGGCCGTGGTTGACGGAGCGAGCCAAAACCACGATACCTATATTGCCGCGATTCGAAGTAAACAGCGTCATATAAACAGAAAAAACCGACAAATAAATGTTATCCCTAAATGGCAACGCGGAGGGCGAGTATCCACCCTCAACGCAGGGCTTGCCATGGCAAAAGGTCAGCTTGTTATCAATGTTGATGGCGATACATCATTTGATAACGATATGGCCTATAACATGGCCCACGTTTTTTCCTCCCCTCAAACCATTGCCTGCGGCGGTGCTTTGCGAGTACGAAATCACAACGCTAACCTCCTCACCCGCATGCAGTCACTGGAGTACATGTTATCCATGCAGGCTGGAAAAACGGGAATGGCAAACTGGGGGGTATTAAATAACATTTCGGGGGCATTTGGCGCGTTTAGAACCCAGATACTCAAACAGGTTGGAGGATGGGACACCCACACAGCCGAGGATCTCGACCTGACCATGCGGCTAAAGCAATACAAGGTACGCTACCCCAGCTACCAACTGAACTTTTCACCTCATGCGGTTGGCCATACTGACGTTCCAGACACCTTGAAAGGCTTAATCATGCAGCGATTAAGATGGGACGGCGATCTCCTGTTTCTTTTTCTGCGCAAGCATAGTGAAGGTTTATCACCATCATTATTGGGATGGGGAAACTTTATATTCACTCTAGCATACGGCGTCATACAAAATGTCTTGCTCCCCATCATTGTGGCTGGTTATACAGTGTATATCGTTGCTTCCTACCCACTTGCTTTCGTACTAGCACTTTGCATGCTGCTGTACTTCGTATACCTCTTCTTTTCATTGCTATTCTTTATTGTGTATTACGGCTTGGTTTCTGAACGTAAAAGTGATTATAAAATGGCTATTTGGCTCCCTCTTTATCCCATTTATCAATTCCTCATGCGTCTATTGACCGCTTTTGCCATGATTAATGAAGTTGTCCGACGCGGCCATGAAGAGTCCAGTATGGCACCTTGGTGGGTACTAAAACGGGGGAAAAAATTCTAAACAATGAAGGTTGAATTTCACCTCGACAAGCAAAAAAAGCCGCAATCAGAAAGTGGCGTTAAAGTCGTCTACGGACAGGCCAAACGTAGCGGTTATAAACTACGTTGGTACCTGATCCTTGCCTTGGTGATCAGCCCACTCATCATCATGGGGTATTATCTGTTCCGCACCCAAGTCTTGGTTATCGCTCCAGCCATTATTACGTCATACCCAGTCACCATCACCTCTGCTGACAATAGTCTCGTTGCTCCACTGCCGACAGTTGTTGGAAAACCAGTGACAAAAGGACAAGCCATCATTTTGCTGTCTGATCCGGCGCTTGATGAAGAAACCCGTTTTATAGAGCAAGAGTTACTTAAACTCTCCCCTCCCTCGCCAAAAATAGACAAGCTCTATCAGGCTGCCATTGCACAATCGGAACAAAGTTTACAAAAATTCCAGACAATTCAGCGAAATTACGACACATTCAGGGCAAAAGGCCATGTCTCTGAAGTTGACTATGCCGCAATAATCAATATCAGCAGTTCACTCAACAATCAGCTATATAACCAAAAATTGGCCTATATTGAAGCCCAGCGCCATTTAAAGGAAATGGCTCTAGCAGGGCCTGTGAGTCAAGCATATAGGGCGTTAATGCAGGAGTTGGTCGTCAAACGCGCCCAGCAAGACAACCTCACTATTCGGAGTCCAATTAACGGCCGGGTCATCGATATCCACGTATTGGAAGGCGAGAGAATTACCGTCGATTCACCACTGATCACGGTGGCACGAAACACTACCCCAGACATTATCGCCTTCCTCAACCCCAAGTACCTGAAGTACAGCGACATGGATAACAGTGCAACTGTCACCTTTCCTGATGGGAAAAAAATGAATGCGACTGTAAGCAAACCGGTCGAAATCGTTAATAAATTACCGCAGGAGCTTCAGCGCCCGTTTGAGGGACAACCTGCTTATTTAAAAGTCACTCTACGCTTCGAAGGAGCACTGGAGCAAAAGTATTGGATCGAAGGGATGGAAGTAGAAGTGCAATTCTAGTCATTTAGTTACGTCGTTCTAACGTATTGAAATATTTCTGCAAACAAACAAGGGTAGTTTTTGCTTTCACTTTTATGAAATAGATAGGGAAATTACCGTGAAGCTTTCACCTCTCGTTGCAGCCATTCTCGTTTCAGTCAGTTCAACTAGCTACGCTTTCGACTTGCAGCAACCAGCCAACAACAATACGGATAATTTAGTCTGGACTGGACACCTTAGCCCAGATACAGACACCGTCGTTTCAGCCATGCTGGCGGCCCATATCTATGGTGGTACTGCGACCGTACCTGAGAAAATTAACCCTGAGTCAGAGTTTGTTCTTAATTACTGTAACGCTGAAGTGCCACGCATCGAATCTGATTATGCAAATTTCCAAGTCGGCCTTGTCGACTTTAACCAAGTGACTCAATTGGCCCCAACCATTGATCAAGGCTCTATTGTTGCTGTAATTGATCACCACGCCATTGGCGGTTCGCCTATCAACACACCGCAACTTGTTGCGATGGATATCCGCGGCTGGGGTTCAGCGGCAACGATTTTGGCAGACAATGCCGAGAAGCTTGATGTTACCTTACCCAAACACCTGGCTTGTGTCGGCTTAGGTGCCATCCTGTCTGATACCGTGGTCTTCCAATCATCGACCACTACTGACTATGATCATCACTATGCTGACAAGCTCGCGGCCATTGCTGGTATCAGCGATATAGAAGACTTCGGCCAGCAGATGCTAATAGCCAAATCTGATCTTAGCCACCTTTCTGCCGATACCATTTTGACCATGGATTACAAAAACTTTGAATATGGCGGTAAGAAAGTAGGCATTGGTGTGGCAGAAACGTTGACCGCCCAGCAGTTGATTGACCGTAAGAAAGACCTGTTAGCCGCAATGAAAGCACACAAGCAAGCCAATGAGCTTGACCATCTATTCTTCTCTATCACCGATACCAAAGATAAAAAAGCCAACTTGCTATGGGTTGATAACAATGACTTTACCGTCATCAAAGCCGCTTTCAATACTGACGTAGAGGACAATATGCTAACGCTGGAAGGCGTCACCTCGCGCAAGCGCCAGATTGGCCCTGCTATCCAAAATGCTATCGAGAGCTTGTAGGAGAAGAGTATGACTCTATTACGTCCCTCTATACTCGTACTAGCAGTAACATTAACTCTTCCAACTGCTTGGGCTCAGGATGTTAATGCCCTTAGCGAAGGGGATATATACCTAGCGACCTTAGCTGATTTAAAGCCAACTCAGCCATCAGTCGGCTATGATCAAATTTACTACAAACTTGGTCGCTACCAGCATGATATAAAAAAACAATTTGATGAAATCTGCGAAGCAAATGGCCAAAAAGGGATAAGTGAATTCAATGAGCAATCACAACCAGCGGTATCGGAGAGCTTTACTTGTGAAGCTGCAGCAGGTCAAAAACGCAAAGACATGAAGACAGTTGTCATTGCGCCTGACAATACACTTTTTCTCACCGATGGCCACCACACATTCAATACTTTCTGGCACATGGCTGGCGGCGGTAGCAGCTTTAAGGTCAATGTATTAGTCGATAAAGATTATCGTCACCTAAAAGACATGGATACGTTTTGGGAGCAGCTTGAAGTAGACAAAAACACTTGGCTGTTCGACCTCAACAACCAAGCAATCACAAACAACGAACTACCTTCCAGCCTCGGAATGGCTAACTTTGCCAACGACCCTTTCCGCTCGCTGATGTACTTCTCTCGGGGGGTAAGCTGGAACAAGCCGAAACAACCGGTTCCTTTCCTGGAGTTTTACTGGGCAAAAGAACTCAAGCCAGTATTTGATTTAAACAGATTTGATTTGGACTCCCAGCAAGGCTATATGCAAGCGGTACAAGAAGCTGCAGAAGTTATCCTATCCATGAAAACGGAGAATCTTGGTGGTTCAGGGTTATCTGCACAACAAATGGGACAGTTCCCGTCATTTAATGAAGATAGCTTCAAGATAATGACCAAAGAGACCAGCAAGCTCAACTATATGCTGGGCTATAAAGCGAGGCTGCAGTAACTGAAGCAAAGAAGCCGCTGATTTCTCAGCGGCTTCTTTTTATTTGGCGAATAAATGGGAGTTTACTGCACTCTATCCCATTGGCTACCAAGCTATAGATGTAAAAAAGCCAGCAATTAAGCTGGCTTTCTAAATTTGGCGGAGAGATAGGGATTTGAACCCTAGATACGCTACAAACGTATGCCGGTTTTCAAGACCGGTGCTTTCAACCACTCAGCCATCTCTCCTTTGTGCGGTGGATAATACGGAGTTCGATGCTGGGTGTAAAGAAAAAATATCACTAAAACAGATAAGCGCTCACTATCACAACAGAGCGCTGAAATTAACTACTAAACCAGTTATCTATGAAACAAATCGTGAAGATAAAGAAGCAAATTTAGCTTTGGCATCCTCTTCAATAATATCGCCATGTGTGACGATAATCTGATTAAAGTCCCACTCTTGCACACTTTGAATAAATCGATTGAAAGCCGGTTTGTCTTTTAGAGTGAACCCCATTTTCAACGGCGGTGCGACGCAACACCCTTTGAAACCAATCGGTTCGAAGACGTACTTGGTCATAGCTCCAGCAAAACCGGGGTTATTCGGATTTTCAGGGTAATTTTGCACCAAGTCTGTCACAATCAACGAATTAGAACGACGATGATAGAAAACCGTTTCATTGAACAACGGCACTGACGGCATGGTTAGCCATTCCAGATCATCTTGCCAAACATTCTCCATTCCACTCTGCAGAATATGATAATTCGATAGTGGTACTTTACGAGGAATACCAGCACTGACATACACTTCAGCTTCGGGATAGGCTTCTATCCAATCTTGTAGCCATCTACTGTGATGATTATTGGCTGCAACCAAGAAACGGACAGGACCTAGTTCATTGATCGCTTGCTGCAGAGAAGACGATATAGCAGTCGGTGAATGTACCCAAAGACGACCGTCCTGTAATCGGACAACCGTCATCCTCAGCCCAAGTTTAGTCCCCATCATTTTCATTGAGTCTTCATGAACCCAAATATTTTCGCCAATCTGTCGCATGCAATCCCCGCTCGTTATCAGCATCCATTAAACCACTGTTTCCACTCAAGTATAGTGCCAGAGGCTACAGCAAAGACATGCTTCTAGATCACAGAATAGCCAATTTGCGATTCGCTGAAATTTAGAGGTATGACTTAACTTCCAGCAATGACTCACCAATTAACGCAGATCTTGACACAACATCACTCGCAGGCACTAACAAGTCAGGGATCATCATCGCTTGGCAGCCGGCATCTAACCCTGAGCGCATACCGTTGTTTGAATCTTCCAGCACCAAGCAATTAGCTGGCGCGATATCTAGCTGGCTACTCGCCATCAAGTAACAATCCGGTGCAGGCTTACCGTTCTTCACATCTTCAGCCGTTACGATAATATCAAACAGCGAGAGGTAGTCGGTGCCGGCAAAATGATGTTCCACTTTTTTTCGGGGTGAAGAGGTTACAAGGGCACATTTCAGCCATTTTTGTTTAATGTCTGCAAACAATTCGCTGAAACCCGGTTTAAATGGGATCCCTTTATCTTGCTCGACATGAAACATCGCATCCCTAACCTGGCAAAAACGCTCGAGATCCAATGCCTCACCAAACTTAACCACAATTCGACGTTCACACTCTACATCCTGAACCCCAATAAAGGACTGATAGTCTTCATCCGTTAAACCTAATCCTTGCTCTTCAGCTGCATATTGCCAACAGGCCTTGTACAAGCCTTCGGTATCAAAGATCAGGCCATCCATATCAAACAATACCGCTTTTACTTCTTTCATATCCTTCCTTAAAGTTCGGGGGTGGTTTGTGGTGGTTGGCTTAAAGGGATGCGATCAAAGCGTTATTTCCAATCGATTACCTTCTGGATCTAAAACAACACTTTCATAGTATCCATCGCCTGTGCGCCTTGGACCATCAACTAAGTTATAACCGTCTTTGGCTAAACAAGCGGTTAATGCATCAACCTCTTGTTCTGAGCCGACCGACATCGCCAGATGGATCAACCCAGTAAACTGAGCCATAGGGTCATCAGCAGTCATTGGAATTGCATCATTGTGCATGATTTCCAAACGGGCTCCTTTATCAAAGCTCAAAAAATATGAGGAGAAGCCCTTCTTGGCGTTGACGTACTTTTCATTAGATTCGGCATTAAAATAGGTTTGGTAAAAAGACCGCATTGCTTCTAGATCACGTACCCACATAGCAATATGTTCAATCTTCATTTCTATCTCCTAATTAGATACTGGCACTATTCGCCATTACGAAAGTTTGATACAGCCTTGTCAGTCAACTGCACTTGTTCTACATACACTTTGCATCAAGGCTATAGTGCAGGCCTATCATGTTGCCCTTTCGGGTAATACGCAGAAAAGCCTCGGCGCTTTCTAGTACTTCGTTATTGGTGTCATCTGACCACCCATCAGTCACCACCGAGACAATCGCCAAGTTGCCATCAGCACATTTTTCAATGCATATCTTGGCCCAACGTTCAGCGCTTTCCCTTATCATCAAAGCACCAGCATCAAAAAGCCCTACAAGTTCACAATTTAGCTTGGCCTGGAACGTAAAATCACCGGATACCGGGGTAAAAAGAAAGCTAGCCGAGTCGGCAATGGTCGATTCAAATGAGCGGATACAATCAGCCTCACCGTGTGGCTCAATCATCATTTGATCCGTTGATTGCTCAAAACATAAAGGCGGGTTGTGCCACTGGAGCAGCTCAACAGTAAGAGGCGCTAAAATAGCAGATGATATATTTGTCATACGCTGACTACCTCAACGTTCAGTTGTGAAAAAATGGCAGTCATTTCAGGCTCGGCATCGGTCACAATCACGTCCAGCCTATCGGTTGAAACAACTTTGTAAGGAGAGCGCCGATTAAGTTTCTGCTGACTTGCCAAGGCGACGATGCGAGCGGCTTGATTTGCCATAGCTGTTTTGACTTCAGCCTCAGCCAAATCATCAGCCGTGAGGCCAAATTCACTGTCTAACCCACAAACACCAAGTACTGCCATGTCGGCCGATATTCTTTCTATTTCACGCACTGTTGTCGCCCCTGTTGCAATGGCTCCCGACGGTTGGATCCGCCCGCCAAGTAAAATTGTCTCGATGTTACGCTCCAGCAACACCGTGGCGACAACCGGCGACAACCGGCGACGGGGTAATGACGGTGATTGAACTATTTACTGGAATTGCATTGGCTACTTTCAATATCGATGTGCCACCATCGAGGAACAGCGTCTCAACTCCGTCGAGCAAAGATTGAAGCAACGATTGACTGCCAGACAACCAGACATCGGCGTCTTTTATCCTATCGATAAACGGCCGATCTGGGACAGAGCTGGCTATGGCGCCCCCTTTTACACGCTTAACTTCGCCTTGTTGTTCCAGTGCAATCAGATCACGCCGTATAGTGTCCAGCGATACGCCAAGCTCTTCGGCTACCTCTTTGGCTATCAAGGTTTTGCCTTTGCCTAGTTGCTCTAGCAGCCAATTTTGCCGTGTAACAGGATTGTTCAAATCAAGGGATGACTCTGCCATAACCTAATCTCGTAAATATGCGATATCCTGCATTGTAAACTGCAGAAAACCGCAATTAAATGCAGTAAAGCGCAAAGTAACGCACTAAAAAGCACACTGATTGATTACTTAGAGATTTTGTTGCAAAAAAACGCATGAAGAGAACGACATTTAGCTAATCTAAATCGCTAGATTGCGACTTCGAGAAAATTAGCGTCGATAGTTGAAAGGAGGTCGGAAGCATCCAGTTACTCGACGTCGCCGCTATATCCACTCAGATACTTCACTTCGCCCAGTTGGTTGCATGGTATTTGGATAGATCAATCAAAAGCAATATGGCTAAAATGTGGATTATCAATTTGGACTTCGAGTGTCGAGATAGCTTCAAGCACAACCAGCTCTATCGAGTCTTCTGTTTGAATCTCAATACATTCTTCTTTGCTTGTATTCCACTTGGTATCAAGTGCAGTTCCAACCACCTCTTGCCCTGACTTCAAGGTCAGCTTGACGGGATAAAAATACATACAAGCAATTTCGACATAATCAGTTTGATGACAAGTGACCATTTGGCGTTCCTTTTACTGATATTACATCACTGATACTGAGCAGAAGTTATAAATTGACCGAAGGTTTCACACCACACAATAACTGTATTGTATTGGGCAACCTCAACGCTTTCGTCCAGCGGCAACATGAACTGATCAAAGGTTTTGATATCACCCACCTTTACCATAGACGATTTAAGACGATTGAAGTCATCCTCTGTTTCAACAAATTCAGGTGATAGATAGAGCTTATAATCAGGTCCCGGCGCTAACTCGCCGATAAAGCTGATGCTATCTGCAGCCAGTGCAACTTTTCCTTCTCCCCAATGCAGGAAATCACTGTCTTGGCGATCTTTATCAAACGTGGCTGTAAACTGCGCTTTCGCCTCGACCGATTGAATGGTTGATACAGATGGTGCATCTGGCGCTATCAATATCGGCAGGGCATAAATGCCAAGTGCAAAGCCAATCCCTACCGCAATAATGTGAGTGAATATCAGTCCAATAATTCGTTTCATGTCAGCCTCCTTGCTAACGCTGAGTAAGTTCAACCCCGTACATTTGAACTATAGCAAAAACAGTGAGGTAGCTTAGGTTTATAGCGCCGAAACTTACAGCCTCTGTTTAGAAGCGAGCGCCTTTTCTAAAATATGCAGTAAAGCTTGGCGTACTGGGCCCTCGGTATGACGGCGGGTCTGGATCACATCAACCGTTGTCAACCAACCATCCGGTTCGAAAGCAAGATCCAATATAATCAACTTTCCTTGTTCAACATAAGGTGCAGCCAAACGTTCAGGAACGATCACCCAGCCAAGCCCTTGAGCAGCCAGTTCCAGTAAAAGCTGATGATTGTTGGCGTACCAAACCTGTGTACTAATGGCGTAGCTAAACCACAATTCCTTACCACTGGAAGACCGCTGCACAACTTGGCGATAGTTGCGCAAATCACCATCTTTAAGTGCTACCTTGTCAGCAAGCGGATGCTGAGGCGCAGCCAAGGTCAGAAAACGGTTATAACCTACCGTAGCAAACTCGGTATCTTCCAGCATTTTGCCATCGGAATAGACCACACCAACATGCGCCTTTCCCTCACTGACCATTGTTTTGATATCGAAAGTTGATGCCGAGATTAACTCAATATTGGTCATCGGATGCTGCTCGCCAATAGCGACAATTTGGCTAAGCAATTCAGGTTCAAGCAGGCTTTCCTCAATCGCAACCACCAACTCATGCTCTTCATCAGCATCCAGAGCCATTACCTTTTGATCCAGACGTTGCTGCTGTAACAGGATTGAACGAGCAATGGGTAGCAGCGCTTCTCCTTGGGCCGTTAATCTCGGCATATTGCTCGAACGGTCAAACAAGGTTTGATTCAACGCGATTTCCAAATTCGATACCGATTGGCTGACCCCTGACTGTGCCCGTTTATACTTTCTTGCAGCAGCCGAAAATGACCCACACTCACAAACGGCGACAAACATTTTCAATTGCTCAAAGCTGTACATAACGGATTGCTCACTTCCAAATCATTAATCACAAACAAGCTATCACAAGTTGTGATAGCTGCTAACTTTCACCTGAAATATTTTTTGATACGCTGAGGCATCAATTAGCGCGGTGGAATGTTAGTACACCGAGCTACGAATTGACACAATATCAACAATCAGAGTATCAGGATAAATGATAGATAAGCTCTGAACTTAACGACTGGCGGAGCTACGATGAATATTGACCAAGCCCTTGCTCTTATCCACCGAGGAGCAGAGCAAGTTACCCCTGAATCAGCATTGATTGAAAAACTAAAAAAAGACCGACCACTCGTGGTCAAACTTGGTGCCGATCCAACAGCGCCGGATATTCACCTTGGTCACACAGTTATTCTTAATAAGTTACGACAGTTTCAAGACTTGGGCCATAAAGTTGTCTTCTTGATTGGCGATTTTACCGGTAAAATCGGTGATCCAAGTGGAAAGAACACCACTCGTCCACCGCTAACGACAGAGCAGGTTCTCGCCAATGCTGAGACCTACCAGCAGCAAGTATTCAAGATTCTCGACCCTACCAAAACCGAGATCGTCTTTAACTCCCATTGGTTATCTCAACTAGGTGCCGAGGGCATGTTAAAACTCAGCGCCTGCCAGACCGTGGCCAGAATGCTTGAGCGAGAGGATTTCAAAAAGCGTTTCGCCGAGCAACAATCGATTGGCATCCATGAATTCATCTACCCTCTGCTTCAGGGCTACGATTCTGTTGAACTAAAAGCCGATATTGAGTTGGGTGGTACGGATCAAACCTTCAACCTGCTAATGGGCCGAGAGTTACAAAAGCAGCACAAAATGGAGCCACAGGTAGTGATCACCATGCCATTGCTGGTTGGCCTCGATGGCAGCAAGAAAATGTCAAAATCAGCGGCAAACTACATTGGTATCACTGAGTCTGCTGAGGAAATGTTCGGAAAACTGATGTCGATTTCTGACGACTTGATGTGGAACTACTTTGAGTTATTGTCGTTTCGCAGCATGGATGAAATTGAACAGTTTAAGCGGGATATCGACACGGGACGTAACCCTAAAGAGATCAAGGTGTTGCTGGCCAAAGAGATCGTCGCCCGCTTCCATTCTGATGAAGAGGCCAATAGCGCCGAGTCGATGTTCAACCAACGTTTCGCGGCAAAGGTCCTGCCAGACAATCTAGATACGATTGAAATGCAATACGGGTTAACCATTAGTCAGGTACTTAAACAAGCTGAGCTAACCGCATCGACTTCTGAGGCAATTCGTTTGATCAAGCAAGGCGCCGTCAAAATTGATGGGATCAAGGTTGAGGATACTTCATTTGAGCTTCCGGTAGGCGAAAGTATTTACCAAGTGGGTAAGCGACGTGTTGCCAAGATTAAAGTTATCTAGCCCTTATAATGTACTGAATTAGTACGTATGACCTTACCCCTCCAGTTCCAACAAGAATTGAGAACGTTATATGCCGCCAAATATTAGGCGGCATATAACACTGCTAATTATTTCTCAGCGTCAAAAATAAAAGCAGGATCGGCGAGTACTTGCTGCGGTGTTTTACTTACGTGATAGTCTGGGTAAAGTTCTGTTGCTCGCAGCGTCTCATCAGTAAAATTAGCCAACTTACCAATGACATAAATAACGTAATTGATCCCCCACCGTTCACGATCTGTTTCGGCCCCCTTCTTCGCTGTAACCTCATCACTGGCTGTAAGCCGTTGCTCTGTAATGAACTCTGATGAAAAGTGCTCATACTCAAATTGATGATTTGGATGGTACTGATGTACCAGATCTAGCATCTCTGTTTGCGTCAGCACGTTGTAATCCATCTGTACACAACGATTCATGGTGCGATGGTCTGTAACGGCTAGAGCAGCTATATGACCGATATCATTAATTTCATGGGTATAAATTGGTTGTTCCATATTACCAAAAGTGGTGATGCTGCGGAAAAAACGCAGGTTCGGTAGAAAATAATCAAAAATCCCACCGGTATAGATAAAGGTCCAGCCGATACCAGATTTAAAGATCTTCTCATGCAGATCTTTCTTATAATCAAATAAAATCCCGTCCCCATAGTCTACACCTCGGGTATGGCACCCAAACTCGGTAGGAACGAAACGCTTCACACCAGCCTCGACCGCAGCCTCTAACCAAATTGGCTCTAGCTCACTGATGATGGTTTGATCACCAGGCACTGCACAAACCAAAGTATCTGCCCCCTGAATCGCCGCGACCATTTGCGCTTTATCGTGCATATCTGCCACTTCGACAATTCGGGCTCCCTTATCTGCAAATACTTGTAACTTGTTCATGGGCCCCGTTTGCAAGCTACGCGTAATAGCAATTACATCATGCCCAAGGTCGAGTAACGTGCGGGTCAAAGGCGAACCAATTTGACCTGTTGCACCAATAATCGCGATTGTTTGTTTTTTTATATTGGACATAGCGTTATTCTCATCTGGTTTAATTGAACGAAAATAATTGTAGATTCTATGCCTGCATTCGGCATGGTGTAGATGTGCTAAATGATGGTAGATATCGAACCCACCATTAAACGGTTACACCGATATATATAAAGCCTAATAACGCAATGAGGGCGACCTTCAAGACAATCGGGAGCTGGGTTCTAAAGTGACTATCGGAGCTACAGTTCGCTGCAGAAGCGGCAACGATGACGGAATCTGATATCGGCGAGCTTTGATCGCCAAAAACAGCCCCAGAGACCACTGCACCGATGATCATTGGGATAGATAGACCCATCTGTGCAGCCATAGGAATAACAATTGGAATAAGAATGCTCACCGTTGCACCCGAACTGCCCGTAGCAAAGGAGATCACAATTCCGGTGAGGAAAATAAGCGCTGGCAAAAATTGTATCGCGATGCTCCCCGCCAACATTTTCGCCAGATAATCCCCTGTCCCCAATGCGCCAATAACATGGCTAAACGTAAATGCGAGTGCCAATATGATGACCGCAGGGAGGATCTGTATTGCGCCTTCGACTCCCCATTTTAGGGTGCTCTTTAGCGTGATCCCACTTGTTCGATATATACATACGCTACCGACTAAAGCGATATAACCGCTGCAATAAATGGCATTGCTGACATCACCGGATAAGTAGGTGACAAAAATAATACTCACGATTAATAGATAGAGGGGTGCCATAGAAACCCACAGCGAAAACGTTATTTCAACCCGTTTAAAATCATCTTCAACACTCTGATTTTCCATATTTTTTGGGTGGGTGAAGTCATGGGGTAGTACAGACAGCAAAGGGACTGACAGTAAGATCAACAGGGTATAGAACTGATAAGGTATAGCATCAATCACAAACTGAATAGCCGAACCATCAATAACTCGTTGGTCTATCTGTGCTTGAATTAAACTTGTGAGGAAAAGCCCCGCACTACTAACCGGTATTAACCAAGCCAAAGGTGCCCCTGTACCGTTAGCCACAAAGGCCAACTTTTGCGGTGATATTTCATATTGCTTAAACAAGCTGCGACCAACAACACCAACCATCATCATTGACCCAATGCCTTCGAGACACATTAAAAAACCTGCAAGAAATGTTAATAGCTGTGCATGAGTACGGCTTCTGACCCATTGCTTTTGTTCTGCGATAGCATAAAGGGCATGATTTATAGCACCTGAACGTTGAAGGAGATTAATTATCGCACCGATCATCAGAATAAATATCAGGCTCTTCAACGCACTGGGTGATTGTAAAGTAAGGCTTAGATATTTGGCCGTCTCCTCAAGCCCAGCAACTAATGACGGAGCCAAGATTATCGAACCCACAAAAATGCCAGAAAAGATGGCGATGTATGCCTTACGGGTTGAGATAGCTAATGTAATTGCACATAGCGGTGGTAGTAAGGAAATCCAGGTGTTCATGTTAGCCTCCGAAATTGAGAAGGCTCAGTGTATCGAGGTGGCGTTAATTCACATGGTTAAGATAGGCCTAAAGATGGTAGTTATTGAACCAGTTAAATACAGAACGTTTTATTTTCACAATGAGTTACTGAGGTTGTTATAATCCACGAAGTCAAATTTGTTCCCCTGGTGTCATAAGTGTCTATTCCCAATATTGGCTTTAATCATCAAAAAACCAATCAAGCAGAATTCGAAATCATTGAGTTCTCGTCACTGTATGATATGCAGAACCTTAAGCATGATCCTCAGCGACCACATAGAGTGAGCTTCTTTATATTCGTCTATATCGAAGAAGGTGAAGGATTCCACATGGTCGATTTTGTCGACTACCCATTTACACCAGGATCGATGATTTTTATTCAGCGAGAGCAGGTACATAGCTTTGATCTGACGTCGGCTATTAAAGGGAAGGTTATCCTATTTACACAGAGCTTCTTAGATAAACTTCATACGAACATGCGCTTGCCGAATTATACGCCAACACACCTCAATCAATTACATTCACCAATAATACAATTTGATGAGGAGGACAACTTGCGAGCGTCTACCTTGATCAACGAGATACTTGCAGAGCAGCGGCACACCAGTCGCAGCCCCTTAATTGTGATGTATCTCTTTTCTGCATTAGCATTGCATCTTCACCGACTTCAACCAGAATCCATTCATGACAAACTCTCGGCAGAGCAAAGTGTACGGTTAGCGCGCTTTATCGAACTGATCCAAAATAACTTTGATCGAGTTCGAGATGCCAATTGGTATGCACATCAGCTAAATACGACCTATAAAACCTTGAATCAAGTTTGCAAGTTAGCGACAGGGCTAACAGTAAAACAGATGATTGATTCATATATCACAATAGAGATGAAGCGTAGACTGATAATTAGCAATACCACTTCACAGCAAATAGCCTACGATTTCGGCTTCGAGGATGCCAGTAACTTCGTTAAGTATTTTAAAAAGCTGACGGGCCTTACACCAACTCAATTCCAAAAAAAACATCACAAACCCAGCCTGTAATCGGCATTTGTACGGCAAGGCTGTTCGAGTACCCGATTGACTTCACCTTACTCACTCAAGGCTAACTTAACCGCCGCTTCGGCATGAATGCTGGTTGTGTCATAGAGCGGGACATCGGTATCATTAGATGAAATTAACAACGCAATTTCCGTACAGCCTAAAATCACGGCTTCGGCCCCTTGTTCAGCCAGTTTTTCGGTAATTCGAATATATTCCTCCCGTGACTCTTCTTTGAGTAAGCCGTTGCAAAGCTCATCGTAGATAACCGTATGAATCATGTCCCTATCAGGTAAATCTGGCACCACTACCTCAATACCAAACTGCTCAGTTAAACGACTGATATAAAAGTCTTGCTCCATGGTAAAGCGAGTTCCCAACAACCCCACTTTTTTGATTCCGTCGGCTTTAAGTTGTTGTGCTGTAGCATCGGCAATATGTAGTAAGGGAATAGATATCACCAGCTCTATTTCCGCAGCAACTTTGTGCATAGTATTGGTACAAATCAGAAGAAAATCGGCACCGGCAGCTTCCACCGATTTGGCTGCTTGTGACAAAATTTCTGCGGTTGCAGTCCAGTCACCGGCATGTTGCAGTTTCTCTATTTCATCAAAGTTTACACTGTAAAGTGCCACTTTTGCAGAGTGTAAGCCACCCAACTCTTGTTTAATCCCTTCGTTGATTGCTTTGTAATAACTCGCTGTAGATTCCCAGCTCATCCCACCTAATAGTCCAATTGTTTTCATGGTGCCTCTATCCGTCATTCTTCGCCAAACTTATGTAAACAATTACTACTGTTAGGCTGAAAAAAACAGCTAGTGCGTTAAGATAAAAGCCTTAACGCTAGGACAAGGAAGTAATCAAGTGATCCAGCAAGCGACGTTTAGGGATACCGCTGACATTATTGCCGTTACAGGGCTAGCAATTAGAGCCTGCATTGATGAGCCAGCAGATGTCCAAGATGAGATCATCGCCAGTTGTGCCGACAGTATTCTGTGGTGGCGACGCTACCCAGACAACTCCGTGCATTATGTCTATCGCGTTGACGGCAATATCGTCGGCGCCATCCTGGTTAAGGAATACTGGAACCTCTCCAATTTGTTTGTCGACCCTCGTTTCCACCATCAAGGCATTGCTCGCCAGTTGATAACCAAAGCGCTCGAGGCTTGTCAAGAACTCTCGCCCAAGCAAGCCGTTCATCTAAACGCTTCAGAATATGCCGTTAACTTTTATCAAAAACTGGGCTTTGTCCCTAATGGCGAGCCGAGGGACTTACCTGGTGGGTGCTTTCCTTTCATCTATACGTTCGATCAAACACCTTGAAGTATTAGAATCACAGACAGTGTAAAAGTCAGCATAGCCGGCACTCCATCTCGCCAAGTATCAAACCATAGGTGAAAGGCAATCGCCCCCATCGACACAGCAGCAATCGCTACAGCCCCAATCAAAGCGAAAGGAAAGGCAACGGCTGTTGCCGTTAGCATCGGGAGTATCAACAGCAGCGCCGCGACAAATTCAATAACCCCAACGGCAAACATCACTTGTCGGTTCAGGCCGTACTTTTTGAAGAAAGCCAATTGAGCAGTGAAAATCATCTTCTGCCAACCTAGTAACTTAATGGAGCTAGCGAACACGAAAAAAGCACCAAGAAGAGCGGTAATAATTGTTTGAGTAGTTGTCATGAAATCTGCCTCGTAAAAAAGAACTGCCAACTATCATAAACATTCCCATATGAATGGATATATAGCTAAAATAAACTACCAACCATTCCAAATAAGAATAGATATGGACAAACTAGACTGTATCCGCACGTTTATCCGTGTCGTTCAACTTGGCAGCTTTACTGCCGTTGCCAATACACAAAACATCACTCAAAGCAGTGTGAGCAAAAAAGTGGCTTGGCTAGAACAGCAACTGTCACTTTCACTGCTGTATCGCACAAGTCGCCAATTATCACTGACCGAGGCTGGAGATGCTTACTACCATCATGCCCTTCGCTTGTTAGAAGAGCATGATAACTTTGAAACCACATTGATAGGTGAGCAGCTAACAGCCAAAGGAAAACTTGCTCTATCGATGCCAGCATCACTTGGCCTTCATCTGCTGGCCGAGCCTATTGCTGAATTCATGGCGTTACACCCAGACGTTGACATCGACTTATCACTCAACGACAAGCATATCGACCTTTATCGCGATAACATCGATATTGCTTTTCGTGCGTCATATCTCAAAGATTCAGGGTTAAAAGCAAAGCGGCTAATGAACAACACCATGGTCTATTGCGCGTCGCCCGCTTACCTGAAACGTTACGGCTCTCCTGTAAAGGCAAATAAGCTTACTCTCCATAAATGCCTAACTTACTCACTGGTGTACCCATCAAATATTTGGTCATTTACCAACGATAAAGGTCAAACAGAAAAAGTCTCCCTTGATGCTTTTTTTCGTACCGATAGCCCAGAAATGTTGCTGAAAATGGTTATGTTAGGACAAGGGATAACCGCCCTGCCTCAGTGGATGATCGCGCCATATATAAAAACTGGCGAGCTTGTTGAAGTTCTCACCGAGTACAAATCGCATTCGATTCCACTCTATGCGGTTTACAAAGACAAACACTCACAACCCTTCAGGATAAGGGCCTTTATCGATTTTATTGCCGACGCGTTGGGTGGGCTCCAACAATCGAGTTAGGTTGTAAAACACTATTGAACACTGTATTAATGGTATTTTGGTATTAAAGAGGTATGTGATGTTTGGATTTCCCCAGTACTTCAAGCGAAGAGCTATCCGCCAGTACATTAAGACACTGAGCCCAATGCTGCTCAAGTCGTATGGTCCACGGGAGAGCTACACAACTGGCCAGATTGATGCCGTTATTGAGCAGTCTGCTGTTGGCCAACGCCACCAGCAATATGCCCACGCACTCTTTGGTGAGCAATACCCTGATAAACACCAAGAGCTAGCCGACGGCTTGTTTGAAGGTAATGCCTTTAATGCCTTACAGATCATCAGCCTCGCTAAACCGATTGGCTGGAAAGGTGGTGCAAACACTGACAACCTTTCTAACCACTACGGGCAAAACAGCAGGTACTAAGTGAAATAGAAGACTGTCTTCATCATGTCCTTATTTTGATGTTTTTAGTCTTAATGTTTGTAACAGGCAATAACTGACTTCCCTAAAATGGCTCCCGACATCAACAACAACCAACAGGAGCCTTTGTATGTCTTCTCAAACAAACCTTACACGCCAGTGCGTCAGCTTAGCCATCAATGAACAGCACCCTGCTTACCAGTGGGCAAAGAAACAATCGGACTCGGTGAATGCGTTCGGCCATATTGGCACCCATATCGACTGCTATACAAAGGTACCCGCCAATAACCACTACACCACTGATACCGTATTGCTGGACTGCACCAAAGCAATGCCGTGCCTAAAAGACATTGAACCACTTGATATTGTAGGTAAATCCTTGGTGCTGTTTACCGGAAACCTTGAAAACAACGGTTACGGTACACCGGAATATGGCAAGGCGGATACCTCACTTTGTCGCGAAGTCCTTGATGCTATGTTGGCCAAGCAACCCGCTTTCATTGTTATCGATAGCTACGGCATCGGCGCACATGGTGATGAGCACATCAACTTCGACAAACGCTGTGAAGAAAATAACTGCTTTGTCATTGAAAATGTCGCCTTAAGCAGCGAAATGGCAAATAACTTAATCGAACTAGATATTATGTTCGATGCCGACAGTGCCTCAACAGGCAAACGCTGTGAAGTCACCGCAACTTTCAAGTCAATCGGTCAGTAATATGGGACGAACAATTACCCAGTCAACAACGCCATTTAAGCTTATGGGTATGGAATGGCTCAATGCCCATACAATGAGCCTAAAACTGCAACCCGAGCATCCCTACCCCTACCGAGCGGGGCAGTATCTCACTTTACCCCTTCCTGATAGCCAAAAGGGCATGCCTTTTTCTATCGCAAGTAATCCGACATTTGAAAAGGGGCAAAAAAGCACTGATCTAGCGGCTATTGAGATACAAATTGGTGGGATATTGCCAAGTTCTGACTTGGCGTCAGATATTGCACAGTTAGGTTCGCAGTGGCTTCATCAGGAATCATTATTGTTGGGCCCGGCAGCTGGAGAGGCTTATTTTCGTGCAACAAATAGCCCGATAACTGTCGTCGCGGGTGGCTCTGGCTTCAGTTATGCCAAAAGCGTGGTGTTAGAGGCGCTTTCGCAACCCGGTACATCAAGTATCACCTTGTACTGGGGTGCCAAAACTCTAGCCGACTTGTATGAGCATCAAACGATGATGGCATTAAGCCAACAATACCCGCAGTTTCACTATGTACCTGTTGTTGAGACGCTTTCTACCTACGCACCATCAAGCATCGATATTGGCATCGGTGTACAACAAGGAAAACTACTGGATATCTTTTTTGCCAATACCGAGCTGATGGCAGAGCAAGATATTTACCTATGCGGCCGCTACCAAATGGTTCAAACAGCATACCAGCAAATAACGGCCACCAACCTAGAACTGGCAACTCGCATTTATTCCGATGCGCTACCACCAATAAGCGCACGAGAGACAACTCTCGCATAAGCTCAGTAGAGCACTGTCATTTTTTAACCACGTCTAGTAGCCAAACAGAAGCAAGGCGTTACCTTGCTTCTGTTTTTTGCACCAAAAGCAGATCTGTGAGGCCAAGACGATAATCTTAGGAAACGGGATACAATTACCCACTATAGGGAAGATACTCGTATGGAATTCGATGAAGATGTATCCATCAAAACAAAGCATACAAAGGAACAGCCATGCATCATCCTAAAATTACCTTCATCGGGGCCGGTTCTACTATTTTCGTCAAGAACATCCTTGGTGACGTATTCCATAAACCAGCCTTCAAAGGGGCTGAAATCGCCCTGATGGACATCGACCCAGTCCGCCTTGAAGAGTCGCAAATTGTTGTAAGCAAACTGATGGAATCAGCAGGTGCGACTGGCGACATTCATTGCTACACCAGCCAAAAAGAAGCGTTGAAAGGGGCTGATTTTGTCGTGGTTGCCTTCCAGATTGGTGGTTACGAGCCTTGCACCGTGATTGACTTTGACGTGTGTAAAAAACACGGTCTAGAGCAGACCATTGCCGATACCTTGGGCCCAGGCGGCATCATGCGCTCACTGCGCACCATTCCTCACCTTTGGCAGATCTGTGAAGACATGACTGACGTCTGCCCTGAAGCAACAATGCTGAACTACGTCAACCCAATGGCGATGAACACCTGGGCGATGTACGAAAAGTACCCACAGATCAAACAGGTTGGCCTATGCCACTCGGTACAAGGTACCGCGGAAGAGTTAGCCCGTGACTTGGAAATTGATTACAGCGATCTGCGTTATACCTGCGCCGGTATCAACCACATGGCTTACTACCTGACGCTGGAGAAAAAAACCGAAAGCGGAGAGTACGTCAGTATCTACCCAGAGCTACTCAAAGCTTACGAAATGGGACAAGCGCCGAAGCCGAATATTCACGGTAACCCACGCTGCGAAAACATTGTCCGCTATGAGATGTTCAAGAAACTGGGCTACTTTGTCACGGAATCTTCCGAGCACTTTGCCGAGTACACCCCTTACTTCATCAAACCAAACCGCCCTGACTTGATTGAGCGCTACAAGGTGCCATTGGATGAGTATCCAAAGCGTTGTGTAGAACAGATTGCTAACTGGAAAAAAGATCTCGAAGAATTCAAGCAAGCCGATCGTATCGAGCAGAAAGAGTCGCACGAGTATGCCAGTACCATCATGAATGCCATCTGGACCAATACCCCAAGCGTAATTTACGGCAACGTGAAGAACGAAGGGCTGATCGATAACCTGCCACAAGGATGTTGTGTCGAAGTAGCTTGCTTGGTTGATGCCAACGGTATCCAACCAACAGCAGCCGGTAAACTACCAAGTCACCTTGCCGCTCTGATGCAGACCAACATCAATGTACAGACACTGCTGACCGAAGCCATTTTGACCGAAAACCGTGAGCGTATTTATCACGCCGCCATGCTAGACCCGCACACAGCCGCTGTGCTTGGCATCGAGGAAATCTATGCCTTGGTTGATGAGTTGATTGAAGCGCAACAGGATTGGTTGCCTGAGTGGATTTAATCCATAAGAGCAACTTCGTCACCACAAGATAAAACTATCCTACCATCACGTCATCATTTTTGGCGTGATGGTAAAGAACAAGAAGCATAACTCTCCAAGCCAGATCAAGAGGCTGTGCCCAATTGTGAGCGCTGAAACTTGAAGTGGTTTGGGCATATCCCTATCGTGAAACAAACAAAAAATGACCTTTCCTAAATAAGCAGTAAAACAAGGAAAAGGAAAAAGGAGCTTTTATGAGCGTCTCAATGAACACCAAGTTAAGCTACGGCTTTGGTGCATTCGGCAAGGACTTTGCCATCACCATCGTTTATATGTACCTGATGTTTTACTACACCGATGTAGCTGGCATTTCCGCGGGTATTGTCGGTACCATTTTCCTTGTAGCTCGTATCTGGGATGCGGTAAATGACCCGATTATGGGTTGGCTTGTCAATAATACTCGAAGCCGCTGGGGCAAGTTCAAGCCTTGGATTTTAATCGGTACCATCGCCAACTCTGTTGTGCTCTACATGCTTTTCAACGCCCACTACTTTGAAGGCCCTTGGCTTATCGCCTATGCAGCGGTCACTTACATTTTATGGGGCATGACTTACACCTTAATGGATATTCCATTCTGGTCGCTGGTACCTACCCTAACACTCGACAAACGCGAACGTGAAGAATTGGTTCCCTACCCACGCTTCTTTGCCAGCCTAGCATGGATTGTTACCGCTGCCATTGCGATGCCATTTATCAACTATGTTGGTGGCGATGACAAAGGCTATGGTTTCCAAGTCTTTACTATTCTCCTCATTGCTTGCTTTGCCGTCTCAACCTACATCACATTACGCAATGTCAAAGAGCGCTACTCAACCGCCCAACTTGAAGGCGGTCCAGTACAAGAAAAAATATCGCTAAAAGAGATGGTTGGCCTTATCCACAAAAACAGCCAACTTAGCAGCGTGCTATGTATGGCACTGGCATACAACCTGGCAACCAACATAATCACAGCCTTTGCGGTCTACTACTTCACCTATGTAGTAGGTAATGAAGCGCTATTCCCGTACTATATGGCCTACGCAGGTATTGCTAACCTGATCACCTTGGTCCTATTCCCTAAACTGGCCGGTATGTTCTCTCGCCGCGTGCTATGGGCAGGCGCATCAGGCTTCCCTATCCTTGGTAGCTTGGTACTGGTTTACGTTGGTATGTATGATCCACAGAGTATCATCCTGATTTCTACAGCGGGTATCTTGCTGCAAATCGGTACCGCACTGTTCTGGGTACTCAATGTCATCATGGTGGCTGACACCGTCGACTATGGTGAATACAAACTAGGTGTGCGCTGCGAAAGTATCGCTTACTCAGTACAGACCTTAGTGGTTAAAGCCGGCTCAGCCTTTGCTGCCTTCTTCATCGGTATTGCGCTAACTATTGTCGATTATGTACCGAACGTCGAACAAAGCGCCGATACCGTCTTTGGTATGCAATGCATCATGATTGGCCTGCCAAGCATCTTCTTTGCCATTGCTCTGTACATCTACTTTCGTTACTACAAACTTAACGGCACGCTGCTCAATGACGTTCAGCACAAGCTGATGCAGAAATACGGCGATGAAGAGCCTGAAGCGGGCGATACACCGCTGACTCCCGAGCCGCAATTGGCACAAGAAAGCCGCTAGCAACAAGACTGGTACTTAGCGTAAACAAAAAGCCCGCTCAATTGAGCGGGCTTTTCAATGCAAGGCCTGAATCAAGCAAAAACTACCCCGTGACGTTTTCGATAAACGTCGTCAGCTCATTAACCGCTTGTTGATTGGTCGATTGCACAGTTACTTGCGTCCCTTGGACAAGAGCCAAGGTCTGTAGCTTGAACAAGTTTTTGGCTGTTGCTGTTTTGCCATTAGAAACAATTTCAATTTCTTCGGCATATTTTTTGGCAGCTTTCACGAACTGGGCGGCAGGTCGAGTATGAAGACCACTTTCAGCAGTAATCAGGGCATTTTTCTTAAACATATAGCACTCTCCGTAGTTATCTATTTGTTTTTGTACCGATAATTTCTGACTAATTCTGGGATATGAGGCCAAGATAAAAACAAAAAAGCCACGACATTCCCTAAAGTGGGATCCAGTCATGGCTCTTTATGCAAAATTAAAAGCGATATTTAACGATTAAGAATACGTACTCGGAAAGAACGGCCTTTCATTTTACCGTTCTCCAGCTTCTTCAGTGCCACACGAGCGACATCACTTTTCACAGCAACATAGGCAACCATATCGAAAACATTGATCTTACCAACTTGATCACCACGGATACCGTTATCACCTGTTAGTGCACCAAGAATGTCACCCGGACGAACTTTCTGCTTCTTACCACCAAGAATTTGCAAGGTAGTCATCGCTGGGCGGAAAGTCGGCTGATCTAGCAACGACTCAGAAGGCAATGCCTCGCCAACAATGTCTCTCTCTAAGTAGTCTTCCAGCAGAGCAACCTTGTAGTGCTCTTTATCACTGATGAAAGAACAAGCAACACCCTTGCTACCCGCACGGCCGGTACGGCCAATACGGTGAACGTGCACTTCAGTATCACGGGCAAGGTGATAATTAATCACACAATCCAACGCTTCGATATCCAAACCACGCGCCGCAACATCCGTTGCTACCAGTACAGAGGTACTCTTGTTAGCAAAGCGCACCAACGTTTGGTCACGCTCGCGCTGCTCCAAATCGCCGTGCAGTGCCATCGAACTGAAACCGTAATACTCAAGCTCATCAGACACTTCTTGTGCTTCACGCTTGGTATTACAGAACACAACGCTCGATTCAGGCTTATGCAGAGACAACAGTAGACGAACCGCCGTCAGACGATCTTCGTTCGAATCTACATGGTAGAAGTGCTGATCGATGGTGTTTTCATCATGGGTAGACTCTACCTTCACCATCACAGGCTTATGCATAATTTCGCGAGCGATTGATTCAATCTGCTTCGGATACGTTGCACTAAATAGCAAAGTCTGGCGATCAGCCGGCGCTGCATCGACAACGGCATCCAAGGCATCTTGGAAACCCATTTCCAGCATGCGGTCGGCTTCATCAAGTACCAACAGGTTCAGGTCGTCAAGAGACAAGAAACCTTTACGCAGGTGCTCTTCCACACGGCCAGGTGTACCAACAATAATATGGGCACCGTGCTCTAGCGAACCGATTTGCGGACCAAACGGCATACCACCACACAAGGTCAGTACCTTGATATTATGGATAGAACGTGCCAGTTTACGGATTTCCTTTGCAACCTGATCAGCCAACTCACGCGTTGGACACAATACCAGTGACTGGATGCGGAAGCGCTTAACATTAAGGTGATCAAGCAAGCCCAGACCAAAAGCGGCTGTTTTACCCGAACCTGTTTTACCCTGAGCAATTACATCCTTGCCTGCCAAGATATGTGGCAGACTTTGGCTCTGGATAGGCGTCATTGATTCATAACCCATCGTTTCTAGGTTAGAGACCAGCTCAGGTTTTAGATTCAAAGTTGAAAACGCGTTTTTGCTCACGGGAAATATCCTGTCATCGCCTGTACGTTGAAAGACTATTTCACAGGCTTAATTAACACTGACAACACCAGTAAGACATTCATTCACCCCACCCTGTTGTCGCAAGGGATGCGACACTATCAGTCTTGCGGAAAAAAAGATAGAGTTCAGCGGTTAAACTCGTCTCTTTTTCGCCAATCTCACACCATCACGGATATTCAAACCCAGCAATGTTGCATTTGTAGCACCGGCGATTAATTCAAGCCCCTGCAAACGCCAGAACCACACATCAAATTGACCTGCTGCTGACCACTGTGCCAACACAACCGCAGCCGGTAACAAGATTAACAACCCGTTTGCAGCAGCGAGCTTCATTCGCAACTGTTTGGTCGCCAGTACCCCTTTAGCTTTTCCCGGATACAACTTTTTGCCGGATAACCCCGTTACCATCATTGCCAAGATCAGAAAGCCGACACAATAAAGGATCCCTTGTTTAACCATGGCTATCTGAGCATGATTGCCAACCAAGTCAACAACCAGACTGCTTGTGAAAAATGTGGTAATCAAAAGCAAAGCAATGGCACCAGCACTACGGTGGATCAAAATTAGCGTAGAGCGACGACGATTAGCTTGGTTGTCTTGCTTAGTATTTTGAATGTTCATAACAGTGACCCTTGTTCGTTTGGAGAACAGGGTTAAGACTATACAACAATAGTTGCGGCCGCAACTATTGTTTATGCATTTAATCTTGATTATCTATAGCGTCGTCGTTATGCGGTGTTTATGACACCTTGTATTCCCAGCTCAGCTCGGCACCAGATCGGGCAATCATAATAGACACTGAACAATGGGTTTCAAACGTCATCTCAATCGCCTTTTCAATCGCTTTTTCTGTTATTTCAGAACCAGCAATTTCAAATTCAAAGTGCAGTTTAGTGAACACTTTAGGTGGCGTAGGTGCCTGTTCAGCACTGACAACAACACGACAACTATCGAGTGGCTGACGCTGTTTAGCCATAATGCTGGTGACATCTATTGAGGCACAGCTTGCCGCTGCACTTAGCATCAACTCCATCGGAGTTTGTGCGCTGTCGGTCCCACCAAATTGTTCTGGGGCATCGGTAATCACCGCATGACCTTGCTCAACAGTACTAACAAAACACTTTCCGTGAACCCAGCGGGTTTCAATCTTCATTTCTATATTTCCCTATTCAATTAACAATGATATAAATAAATTAAATTTTGTCTTACAAATACCAATTATGCCCTATTAATTCAACACTCTATATCAAAGGAAGATTATGATCACAGAAGGATTTGATTTTATAGCCGTGATGTTCGGCTTATGCGGTTTACTCGTCTGGCTAGAACAACGATACCCCAGCCAGTTATTCAAATGGTTCCCCAGTATCGTACTGGTCATGTTTGGCTCAATGGCCCTCTACACATTCGGCATGTGGGAAATGACCCCAGAGGTGAAAGCCGCCCGCACCACCGTTCGAGATAATGCCATTCCCGCCATGTTGTTCCTCATGTCACTCAGCTTTAATCTAAGCGTCATTCGTAAACTTGGTGCTCGACTCATTATTCTTTTCCTCGCCTCAACGGCGACTATCATGGCCGGCTTTATTATTGTCCATAGCTTGATGGGGGGCTTCCTAAGCGATGAGACCCCGCTTACCTTCGGTGTGATGTCTGCTGGCTGGACCGGCGGTACACAAAACTTCGTCGCCGTAAAAGAAGCACTGTCCGTCACCGACTCCGCCATGGCCTATACCCTATTGATGGGCGCACTTTGTTATACCGTTTGGCTGATCATGATTGTGGCATTAAAGCCCATGAAGGAGCGCTTCAACGGCGTACTAAAAGCAAATGACAATGGCTTGGATGAAATCCTGTCGAAACTGGGCTCACTGGAAAAGAAAGAAAAGCCCGATCTTCAGGCAATTCTGTTAATGCTAGGGATAGCTTTGGTCGTTTCTTCAATAAGCCACCACTTTGGTCGTGCAATTGCCTCTATGGGCCTCTTGAACCCAATGATCTGGGCAATTATCATCTCCTCACTGCTTGGTATTCTTGCAGCGCCAACGGCACTTGGCAAAATGGCCGGAGCCAATGAAGTTTCCGGGGTAATGCTTTATGTCGTCGTAGCTTTGATCGGGGCCGAGGTAAACCTAAGTGCGATTAGCCAAGCGCCGATGTACATCATGTCAGGCTTTATGATCCTCGCTATTCACGGCGTTCTCATGCTCATTATTGGCCGTATGATGAAAATGAACCTACATCTGATAGGGTTGGCCTCTATCGCCAACATCGGTAGTGCACCATCCGCCGCTGTCGTCGCCGCCGCCTACGACAAAAACCTGGTCCCCGTTGCCGTCATCATGGCGTTGATTGGCTCAATGCTCGGTTCATTTGTTGGCTTAACGGTGAGTGAAGTCATTGTGTTAATGAGCTAGTTAGTACAAGGCAATAGCAGCTGGTCGCTAGTTGTTATTAAGTTATTGGGGTTCTGAGGTAATACTCAGATCCCTTTTTTATAACTGTCATTAAGAATGATGATAAATAGAAATCATCTGGTAACTCACAATGAGTACTTTGGAGTAAGCTACAATCACAAACTCCTGTCTAAAAGCGTGCTAACACACTTTTGGACAAAAGCGTTTCAGAGGCTTTGCTAAATTAGTAAGTTATGGATAACTAAAATGTGTGATTCATAGACATCCTTTCAACTATACTGGGTGTCTATGGACAGAGAAATCCAACAAAGACTACAGTGGGTAAAAATGTATGAGGAATGTGGTGACGCAGGTCTCGTATGTCGACGCTGTGGTATTTCCAGACCAACATTACGCAAGTGGGCTAAGCGATATAAGAAGTGTGGAATAGCTGGTCTGGAAAGCCAGAGCAGACGCCCTCATTCATCTCCAGATACTAAAGTCACTGATGAGCTAAGAGCATTGATCCTTACGATGCGTGAGAAACGCAATTTAGGGGCGCGGCGTTTACAAACGGAATTAATCCGACTTCACCAAATACACCTAAGCACCGCGACACTCCATAAAGTTTTATCTGAAGCATCAGTCAAACCCATCGTAACTTACCGACGCAAAAAAGATTTCCAAAGATATGAGCGCCCAGTTCCTGGTGATAGAGTCCAGATGGACACCTGTAAAATAGCGCCTGGAATTTATCAGTACACAGCTATTGATGACTGCTCTCGCTATCGGGTTCTGAGGTGCTACTCTCGGCGTACAGCAGCAAATACAGTCGATTTTATTGATTGTGTCGTGGAAGAGATGCCATTTCCTATCCAGCGTATTCAGACGGACAGAGGGCGTGAATTCTTTGCTGAGAAAGTCCAGAAAAAACTCATGATTTATGGAATCAAGTTTCGCCCAAATAAACCTGGCTCACCTAACTTGAATGGCAAAGTGGAACGCTCTCAGAAAACAGATAAAAGTGAGTTCTATCCGACCATAGATGTCTCCGTGGGGCTGGAAGAGCTGGATCTGTTACTAGCTGAATGGCAACACTACTACAACTGGGAACGCCCCCACAGTTCGTTAAATGGACTAACCCCGATAGACAGGGTTACTGAGATATCTGATCAAACTCCTTTGTCTGAAGAGGTATCTCAGCACTACCAGATCGAGAAAGAGCAGTTTCAAGAGCAGAATTACAAGCTTGATCTTCAGCTAAGAAAATTGAAACCATCTCTATGAATCACACAACTAAAAGTATCGAAAGTTGCTTAACTTGGTGTCCAATATTGATGGTGCAGATTACTTAGTGGTCTTTACAGAATAATTTATTTACAAACACTCATTCCTTAAGAGTTTCTTAAGTTTCGCGTTTTATTTTGTTGATAACTACTCAAACAAAGGAAGCGCTTATGAAACACCACGCACAAACTTCTGCAGATGGCTTTACTTTAGACATCGTTTATCCAATGCATCCGTTTTGGAGCCAAGTTATCGAGCATGTTTCTAAGCGTTATCAAGAAGCATTCTTTGCCGATCTGAAACAATTTATGCCGGCGTATTTAACCCTCATTGAAGGCGGCCAAATTGTTTCCGTATGCGGCTTTCGCATCGCCGAAGATGAGCCCTTGTTCCTTGAACAGTATCTAGAAGACGACGCCCAAAAGCTGGTTTCTAACGTATTTAACTGCGACGTAAAACGTTCGAACTTAGTGGAATTCGGTCACTTGGCATCTTTCGCTAAGGGCATGTCATCTCTGCACTTCTACCTCATCGCAGAAATGCTGGTCAACCTCGGTTTTGAATGGTGCATCTTCACCGCGACAGACCCACTTCACGCCATGATGGCACGCCTAGGATTGGAGCCTCATATCATCGCGCAGGCCGATCAAAACAAAGTCCCCGATGCCGAGTCCACTTGGGGGTCGTACTACGAACATCAACCGCGTGTGTTAGCTGGCAATTTGCAAAAAGGACTAGAGCGTCTTCGATTAGTCCAGGACAGAAAACGCAAACAAGCCTAGATAGAAAAGTAAACGTCGTTAAACCGCAAACACAGCCAGAACAACTTGGTTAAACACAACGCCAGAATATAGGTGATGTATGAATATTCTCCTCAATGCCATTACAAAATGGGCAAAAACGACACCAGATCGAGTAGCACTTGTCGGCTACGAAGCGAATCAAACGGTTGAACTGACTTACTCTGAATTGTTAAACAAGATCGAACTCGTTTGCGCCGAGCTTATTGCACAGAACATCAATGCACTCGCGCTACGCGCAGAAAACAGCATCGATTGGGCCATTGTTGATTTGGCGGCGATAGCGGCAGACATAGTCGTCGTACCTATTCCGACTTTTTTCTCTGATGCACAAGTTGAACATACGTTAGAGCAATCAGGCGTCGATGCTTTAGTCGGCGACTGGCAAGTATGGTTGGCTTCACATCCTAAGCAAATCTTTAACCAGCAAGACCATCCGTTTTCCATTACAAATTTACCTTTGCTGCGTCGTAACCAGTTGGGAGATGAAGATACACAGGCAGCTTATCTACCAGAAACCGGAAAAATCACATTTACGTCTGGCTCGACTGGTCAGCCTAAAGGTGTGTGTTTAAGCAATGATCATTTGTGTTTGGTGGCGAAATCGCTCGCCGATGCAGTAAACAGCGCGGCGCACTCGCACTTAGTGCTGCTTCCGTTATCGACGCTTCTCGAAAACATAACCGGTGTTTATGTACCACTCATGTTGGGCGTGACGTCATATATTTTACCCGGAGAGCAAACCGGCCTACTCGGTTCAAGCCAATTCGAACCGCGTTTGTTTGCACAAGCATTAGTGACCATCAAACCAGAAAGCTTAGTGCTAACACCAGCTTTATTGCTTGCGTTCATTCACATCGCGAAACAGCAGCCCTCTCTTGTGGATTCTCTAAAATTTGTCGCCGTTGGCGGCGCAAGAGTGTCGTCGCAACTGATTCACGCCGCGCATGCGCTGAACATCCCTGCGTTTGAAGGTTATGGCTTGTCTGAATGTGGTTCCGTCGTTTGTTTGAATACACCAGCCGCATTTAAAGCAGGAACGTGTGGCAAACCGCTTCCCCACGCTCAGATTCGTATCGCGGAAGATGGTGAACTGCTAGTCAAAG
Organism: Photobacterium sp. DNB22_13_2; assembly: GCF_052873915.1. Classification (NCBI taxonomy): domain Bacteria; kingdom Pseudomonadati; phylum Pseudomonadota; class Gammaproteobacteria; order Vibrionales; family Vibrionaceae; genus Photobacterium; species Photobacterium sp. DNB22_13_2. The sequence continues at coordinate 50,512 of NZ_JBNNXU010000007.1, read as the reverse complement.
GCAACGTTGCTCTTGGTTATTTGAATGAGCCGTTTACTCAAGAATGGTTAGCGACTGGCGACTTAGCCCAAATTGACGCACAAGGCTTTGTCACTCTCTCGGGACGTAAGAAGAACCTTATCGTAAGCGCGTATGGCAGAAATGTCTCACCGGAGTGGATTGAATCAGAAGCGTTGGCGTATTTTCCGATGACGCCACTGATCGTTACAGGCGAAAGCCAACAAACATTATGTGCTGTCATTGCCAATAGCGAAGACGTCGAAGCAAAGGTTCATGCATTAAACCGAACCCTACCCGATTACGCTCAAATCCGAACCTTATTGCTGCTGGACAACCCACGAGCCATCTCTGGTTGGTACACGGATAACGGCAAGCTCAAACGAAATCAAATCGAACATGATGTGGCTCAGTTATTAGCGAGCACAACGCCTGAATTAACGCTGCAAGCGCAAAAGATCCAACGCATCGATTTACCCTTCCAGCAACACATTACGTCTTTCCAAACTGCATCTTAGTTAACGGCTTCTTAAGGAGAAGGTTATGACTTTATTTTTCGAACAACTCAAACAAAGCACTACCGCTGCTCAACAAGCAATGTTAACTGCGCCAGTCATCGCAGACGTTCAACAAGGCAACATTTCCAAAGATATGTATATCGCCTTTCTAACCCAAGCTTACCATCACGTTAAGCACACTGTTCCCTTGCTGATGGCGTGTGGAGGCCGACTATCTGGCGAATACGAATGGGTACGAGATGCCATTGCCGAGTACATCGAGGAAGAGAAAGGCCATCAAGAATGGATTTTAAATGACATCAAAGCGTGCGGCGGCGATGCCGAAGCAGTGCGCAATAACAAAGATGTAGGTCAAGTAGGTGCACCGATTGAACTGATGGTTTCCTACCTTTACCACAACATTGACCGCCACAACCCACTCGCGCTGTTTGGCATGGTGTGGGTATTAGAAGGCACCAGCGTCGGCATTGGTGGCCAAATGGCTGAAAAAATCCAGTCAACGCTAAGCCTACCGCCTTCGGCAATGACTTACCTAGTTTCACACAGCGTGTTAGACCAAGATCATCTGCAATTTTTTGAATCACTGATGAACAAAATCACCAAAGTGGAAGATCAACAAGTCATCATCGACTCCGCAAAAATGGTGTTCGCATTGTACGGACAAATGCTGCGTTCTTTGCCTTCTTTCTCAACCCAACAAGCGGCGTGAGGTGAAGCATGATCATTAACAACAGCACCATTCTCCTGACAGGCGCAACAGGCGGAATTGGGCAAGCCATCGCGCAAGAGTTAGCAAAACGCGGTGCCAGCCTCATTCTTGTTGGGCGAAACGAAGAGAGCTTGCAAACACTACAGCGTGAACTGTCTAATCCAGAACGCCATAACCTAGTCGTTGCAGACATCACCTCATCAGAAGGACTAACTGCGATTAAAGATCGAGCGCGCCAACATCAAAAAGTGGACGCACTAATTAACAATGCGGGCAGCAACGATTTCTCGTTGTTAAGCCACAAGCGACCAACACAGATTGCAGACGAAATACAACTCAATCTCGTTGCGCCGATGCTGCTGTGCCAATCGGCGTTAACGTGGTTAAAACAGCCTGGGGTGATTCTCAATATTGGTTCCACATTCGGCTCAATTGGCTACCCAGGCTATACCTCCTATTGCGCGGCAAAAGCGGGGTTACACCGTTTTACCGAATCGCTCGACAGAGAGCTGTTCGCAACCGGAATCCGTGCGCTGTATTTAGCACCAAGAGCGACAGAAACCTCACTCAATAGCGATGCCGTCAATGAAATGAATCGACAACTGGGTAACAAAACGGACTCGCCGCAAGTTGTAGCCGATCACGTTGTCACCATGTTGGAAAAAGAAATTTCCGCGAAATGGATTGGTTGGCCAGAAAAGCTTTTTGCTCGCATCAATCAATTGCTTCCAAGTGTGGTTTCTTCTGCGATTCGTAAGCAACAAGAAACCATTCACCAGTACGTAAACCGAGTCAGTCACTGAAGAGGACATGGACGATGAATACCAAACAACTACTTTGCGCTTTGACGATTTGTTCAACGTTAGCTTCGACCGCTGCGTTGGCAGGTAATGCTCCACTGCAACAGGTTCAAAAGAAATGGGCGGAATGTCAGTACAGCACGCCTGACGGTGACGAAAAGGAACAATGCTTCCATCGCGCGATTGCCAAAACCAGTATTTATCTCGACAGAGAACCCGGCAATCCCGAACTCACTGTTTGGCTGGCAATCAATAAAGCATCGCTGGCTGGTGCTCAAGGTGGCTTAGGTGCATTGTCACTCGCCAAAGAAGCCAAATCTTTACTCGAAGGGGTAATTGCAACGTCACCGCAAACGCTTGATGGCTCTGCATACACCAGTTTGGGTTCTCTGTATTACAAAGTTCCGGGGTGGCCAATTGGCTTTGGTGATGACGATAAAGCCGAAGAAATGTTGAAAAAAGCGTTAGAGATCAATCCAAAAGGCATCGATCCGAACTATTTTTATGGAGACTTCCTTGCAGAAGAAGGTCGAGACAAGGAAGCGAAAGTGTATTTGACTCGCGCAATTCAGGCGTCACCTCGCCCTGAACGACCTTTAGCTGATAAAGGTCGAAAGCTGGAAATTGAAGCGACTCTTGGGAGATTGAAATAAACCATGCGCTTATTACTCGTAGAAGATGATAAACTACTCGGTCAATCCATGGTGACTTCATTAAGTCGCCATGGGTACACCGTGGATTGGGTGGAAAAAGGCTCTGGCGTGACTAGCGCACTCAAAACAGAAGCGTTCACTGCCGTAATTTTGGATCTCACTCTACCCGATATCGATGGATTGGAAGTTCTACGTAATATTCGCAAAGGCGGATTTAAGCTCCCAGTGATGATACTTACCGCACGAGACGACATTCGCGATCGCGTTCAAGGCCTTGATGGCGGCGCAGATGATTACCTCGGAAAACCGTTTGCACTCGAAGAGTTGCTCGCTCGCTTGCGTGTGTTGATTCGCCGTCAATCCGGTAGTGCAGAAGAAATCATTCAAGTTGGGCAGTTATCTTTATCCTTATCGGAACAAAGCATTCGCTACGATGACGCGCCGCTTAAACTCACACGCAATGAATTTAAAATCCTCACCAGCTTGATGACGAACGCCGGACGCGTGCAAAGTAAGGAGCAATTGCAACAATCACTACACGGCTGGGATGAAGGTTCAAGCGACAACGCTATCGAAGTTCATATTCACAATTTGCGTAAAAAAGCGCCCAAAGTGGTCATTAAAAATATTCGCGGTGTGGGGTACATTCTTGAAAGATAAGAAGTCGTACTCGATCAAACGTCAGTTAACTCTATCAGTAGGCGTGTTGGTAAGTGTTCTCTTACTCATCTCACTTTATTTCAGTTTCCAATCTGCGAAGCACGAGGTCGAAGAAGTTTATGACGCTAGGCTTGGACAATCCGCAAAATTAATGTTGCTGACGCTCTCAATTTCAACGGAAGAGAGGACTCTCGCTAACCATCGAGAATTATTTAATGAGTGGATGGAAAACATTGAGTCAATGTCAAAGTCTGACGATGACAATGTCACAACGTTCGGCCACCCTTATGAACAAAACTTGGTTTTTCAATTCTATCGAGACAACACACTGCTCTGGAGCTCAGATCAAACCTTGCACGCACTCTCTACGTCCTTTGATAATAACGGCTACGCTGATATCGTAAAAGACGGTACACAATGGCGTACATTTCAGATTTCACTACCACAAACAAAACATGATAATGAATACGTCGTGGTTGCAGAAAAATACAAGATACGTAAAGAGATCATCCACGAAATTGCCCTATCCACATCAATAGAACAATTGCTGATACTACCAACTTTGTTGCTTTTGCTGTTTTGGTTGATCGATAAACATTTCCGACCGATTAACGACCTGCGCACCGCCATCACACAAAGAAACGTACACCGATTAGATCGCATTCATGTAAAAGACAACACCGTTGAACTCGCACCACTTGTCGATTCGCTCAACTCTCTCCTCTCTGAACTAGAGTTAGCCTGGCAAAGAGAGAAACGCTTTACACGTGCTGCAGCGCATGAACTAAAAACCCCACTAACAATCCTTCGTCTTAACGTAGAAAATGCACTTGAAAGTAATGATCCGGAGCAACTGAGAGGAGATTTACACAACATTTTGCAAGGCATTGAACGCACTGACCGCCTTATCCATCAGCTACTGACTTTAGCTAAAGTAGATAGCTTATCAGAACGTGTATTCGACACCGTTGAGCTAACCCCTTTGTTGCAAACCGTTGTTGCTGATTTGGCACCGTTAGCATTGAAGCATAAGCAAGACATCAGTTTATCATCTTCCAACATCGCTATATCCGGTGATCGAATGTTGTTAGAGGTGTTATTTCGTAACCTCGTCGATAATGCGATTCGTTACTCCGGCGAGCACAGTGACATACAAGTCAGCGTCACTGAGAACAATAATACAATCAAAGTCTTAATTTCCGATACTGGCCCAGAAATCCCGAAAGAAACTCGTGAAAGAATCTTCGAACAGTTTTATCGGGGTCATTCTGAACATGGCGACGGTGCAGGTTTAGGGATGTCAATTTGCAAAGACATTACAGCACTACACCGTGCAACACTGGAGCTCATTCCCAGAGAAAATAGTAGGAATACGTTTATAGTAGAGTTCCCAAAGTATGGAGAAAGAGCATAAGTAGATTTCATCAAGAAATGTGCTTATCAGGCTCACATTAGTATTTGTATTATCATTTTTATTAATAGTATTTGATTGAGTATTTAGTCTAACACATAATGGGGCAGAAGCGTGTTACGTCCTTCAGAATCGGACGACAAGAAGGTGGCTATCCATGTGACATTGTCATTTCTGTCGCTTACATGCTGGAAATCACTCGCCGCCTGGAGATTTCCTACCGACTATGACGTGCCAGCTACACGTAGCCCATTGAAAATCACCCAGCCAGCCTACTTCAACTTGGACGGCTCTGACGATATTCTGCAGCATGAGATGTGGATTGATTCCGATGCCGTCTTGCCGATTGATAACAAGCTGATCCCTGTTGGCAAGTTAACGATGTTTGTTAACCCTCAAGTCAAGTCGTGCTCTTTTCTACCTTTTTGATGAATCCATAACTCATGCCTTAATCGGCTGGAAAATACCGTCGCCGAACAGTTGGGACATAAGTATTTGAAAGCATGTCTATTTGTGATTTTTTCCAGCCATGTCCGATGGATCTGGTTCAAATACACATGATGGTGACAAGAAGGGCAAACCGTGTGCATGTAAATTCCTTTTTAGCATACAAACCGATACTACATTAAGCTCATATATCACCATCACTTTCTGGGAGGGATATCACAAAAATAAGCATAACAGCGCTTCCAAAGTGCTTACTTAACCAAGCAGCCCAGTTCAACTAAGGCCGCTAAATGACGGGTGGCTGTTGGTTTACTCACCTTCGCGACTTTATGGTACTGGGTCGTATTGATCCCCTGTTCAAAGTCGCCATCAAGCATACGGTTTAACACTTTAACTTGCTCTTCATTGAGTTTGGTTTGATCAACATTGCGCGTGATGGCAGTTATGCTGATTTCATCGCCATAAAAGCAGATGAAGCAATTGACTACGCAAAAGTACCATTAGGCGAACAAATCGCACCAGTAGACGTAGTACTTGATACTATGGGTGAAGATATACAGCAATCGTCTTGGTCTCTGCTTAAGCCAGAAGGCATAATGGTTTCAGTCGTCGAATCTGAGCAACTTCGTCCATTTATCGAGCACCGCTTCCCATTAGAAAAGATTGCTGAAATACACCAGCAAAGCCAATCAGACCGTACACGCGGTAAGATTGCTATCGACGTCAGCTAATACGGCTTCGATAACCTCCGTATATTGATATATGGTGTACAACCGATAGCTCAGACTGATCAACAATAGTCAATTTGAGCTGTTGGTACGGTAGATCTCCCTCTGCTTTGACGTCTAGTTGGATCTCTTTCTCCGCATCATAAAAGACCTTAATTTTCAGGCTTGCCTGCTTACCTTGCTGCCAGTTATGAGTAACACCATCATCATGGTATAAAAGATATTCAGCACTGCTGTGCAAATAGACAAGACACTCCAATGAACTGAGATCTTGCGCTTCAACATGGTGGGCAGAATCTACCAAAGGCAAGACTGAGTCCGGACGAAGAAAGACTGCCATTTCGGCCAGTTCCAGAGGCAGATAATGATGGCCTTGCGGCATGATCTTTAGGTCAAATTCGTCATGCAGCCTAACCTTCCACAGCAACATGTTTTCCGGCAGATAAACATAGCGGCCGGAGGCATTTGATTCGAGCACCGGTGCGCACATTAAAGAACGTCCGACCAGCAGCTGATCTTCGACATTTTGCGCAGCCGGATCAACGTATTCCAGTGGCAACGGCCAAAACAGATTCTCGTTATTTTGAACTGCCTGCATAAACTCCGAGTAGAGGTAAGGGATCAATCGGTATCGCAGCTTAATATGCTGCCGCATGATATTCAGCGCACGCTCATCAAAGGCATAAGGCTCCTGGTTACGTGACCCCATACAAGCATGGTTACGCAATAAGGGGGTGAAAACCGCAAATTGTATCCATCGACACAGAAGTTCACCCGTTGCATTACCGGCAAACCCGCCAACGTCAGCCCCAGAATAGAGATAGCCGCACATATTTACCCCCGGCATCATGGTGACATTGAGCTTTAAGTGTTCCCACCAGCTATGGTTGTCCCCCAGCCAGATCCCTCCATAGCGATGCCCACCAACGGCAGAAGCACGAGAAAACATTAAAAAGCGCTTATCCCGGTCAAGCTGCTTAAAGCCTTCGGCGGCGGCCTGGGTCATTTTCTGACCATACAGGTTATGAACCTGCTCATGATTGACACGGCTGCCATCTTCCAATTGGTGCCAGATAGCCTGATAATCTTCACGACGATTCGAAAGATTATCAAACGCCCCTTTGAGTGCAAAAAATTCATGCACACCGATGTTTTTGCCTTTGCATTGTTCGGCATGTGCAATGGCCTGTTCCAGCCCTTGCGGGGAATAAAACAGCGCCGGCTCATTCATATCATTCCAGAAACCGTCAATACCCTGTTCGGTAAGAAACTGATATTGCTTTCCCCACCACTGGCGTACTTCCGGCTGGAAAAAATCAGGAAAAGCGCATAAGCCAGGCCATACTGCCGCCTGAAACTCTTCGCCGGTTTCTGTTTTGCAGAAATAATCCTTCTCACGTCCTTCCAGGTAAACACTGTAGTTCTCTGCCACCTTTACCCCAGCATCGATGATCGGGATCAACCGAATACCTTGCAGCCTAAGTTCTGCCACCCAGTTGGAAAAATCCGGAAAGCGATGCTGATCCAGAGTGAAGTCTTTAAACTCTTCCATATAATCAATATCGAGATAAACCGAGTCACAGGGAATATCAAGATGACGAAATTTCTCCACCACCTCATCAACGTCATATTTGTCATAGTATGACCAGCGACACTGCTGGTAACCAAACGCCCAGCGCGGAGGAATATAAGGCTGACCGATTAAACTGCGAAAATCACGTACCTGCTGCCTAGCACTCGCTGCAGTAAATTCAAAGATCCGCACATTATTCGTTGGTATATGAACAGAGAGCTGATGAGCATCGAAAAAGCCGAGATCAAGTGTCATTTCGCCGGGATAATCAATAAACAGGGCAAAATTGTTTTTACCTTTTATCATCAAAAAAGGATGGGCTCCATATAGAGATGCTTTATCCGGCAAATGGCGAAATTCATCGCTGCACCAGGTTTTAAACAGCTGGCCACGTTTATTTAGTTTGCCCATATTTTGGCCCAGCCCATAAATCGCATCACCTTCTGCCAGTGCATAGCGAATATGGATACCATCATCAGTTTCGGTAATGGAAACATACTGACAGGGGGCCAGTGAGCCTGCCTCTGGTTGAATGCCAGAACCGGATCCTTTCTCTTGCACAACCTGAGGCTCAGCAATCACCGCTCCAGTAGAAAAAGGCTGTCCAAACACACAGGCTGTAACCGATGCACTAAAACGTTGAATTGAGAATGTCATTTGAACCTCACTGCACTATTCATATAACAGAAGGCAGCCAATATACTGCAAGGGAAAATCGCTTAAAAGCATGTAATTTCAATAGATTATTTATGTAGGCAACATCACTTTATGTACAGTTTGAATCGTATTCAGATCACAGAGTGTGATAATTAATCTGGTTTAAAATGGCCTGTTACATCTGTTCCATCTTCAGCATGGACAACGGTCTGTAGTCCAAGTTTGGTTAGCAGGGCCTTGGCGATCTCAACTCCGGCAACCCGCCCGGCCTGTTTTCTCTTAAACACCATTTTACCTTTGTGTTTTCCAATACCGAGAGTACGGGTTGTGAGATCGCCCCGGTAGGCGTCCTCAAGTAATAGGGCATCGAGTTCTTGATCGGAAAAGTACAGCATATGATCTCCTGTTAGTGGATAAGCCGATCATTTCAACGCGCTAGTGCTTAGTATCAATATAGAGCTATGGCAAAATGGTCTAATCTTTAATCTCATCAAAGCCCTTCAAATTGAATATCTGAACAATATCGTCGCGCAAAGTCACCGAAGGGTGGGTTCTGTCGGTGATAGCAGTGCTGACATGGCGGCTTGGTAGTTGGCTTCAAGAGAGTCCCGACTGGTTGCGGTGACACAGAGATCCCGCAAAACGCCATTGTCGACCCCGTAGATCCAGCCATGAATGGTGATATCCTGACCGCGCTCCCAGGCCTGCTGCATGATGGTGGTATTGCCAAGGTTATAGACTTGCGTGGCAACATTGATTTCACACATTTTATTATCCAGTTCTTCTCGGGATAATGTGCCTAGGTCACTATGATGTTTTAAATACAAGTCACGGATATGCAATAGCCAATTATTAATCAGCCCCAATGGCGGATTATCAATGGTTGCTGATATCCCTCCGCAGCCGTAATGACCACATATAATAATATGTTTGACCTTCAGAACATCAACGGCATATTGAACCACAGAGAGACAGTTTAAGTCGGTGTGGACGACCTGGTTGGCAACATTGCGGTGAACAAACAGTTCTCCTGAATCCAACCCTGTTAGGCGCTCTGCCGGAACTCGGCTATCAGAACAGCCAATCCAAAGATATTCCGGGTATTGTGTTTCTGTCAGATGAGAAAAGAATTCTGGCGTTTCTTCCTTAATGCTCTGCGACCAAGAGAGATTATTGGTGAATAACTGCTTTATATCTGCCATAATGATGCCTTAATCTAGTAATTTCTTTAATATACACAAACTGGATTGATAAGAACTTTAATTAGTTGCCAAATTTATAATATATATGGTTATCCATAATAACTGACTTCACTGTAAATATAATAATTGAGGGTTATTTTAGTGATTCAATAAACTCCCTCTTAGCGTTTCATAAAACGCGCAGTGCTTTTTGCCATGAGTTGTTGTTCAACATAAATATCTGCTTCAACTTTATAGAGAGTTAAGCAGGAAGAGTTTATTTTACCTCGAATAATAATATTCGAAGTAAGTGGGATCTCTGCAAGGTAGCGGATATTTATATCACCTGTTACAGCTTCAACACCTTGATTAAAAATCGCATTGCACATACCTGCATCAAGTAACGCCGCAATAAAACCTCCATGTAAAATGCCTTGATAACCTTGCTGATGAATACTTCCTTTAGCCTTTGCCCAAACGATACCCTCTTGATCATTATAAAAATTAATTTCTAAACCAAAAATTGATTGTGTGCCACATAACATACAGTGTTGATGGCTTTTGGGTTTATTCACTTGCCCCAAGAGAATCGTTGACTTGAATAAGTCGCATTTCTTAATCTCATTTTGTAAAAATTTTTTTTCTGAACTATTCATGTTTCACTCTTTTTTAATTGGAGAGATACCTTCATGGGATATCGTCTCTGAGGGATCTGTCATTACAAATGAAAACATGATGGATCCATTTTAAAATAGGACTGATGTTAATTAGGCTCCCGGATTTTCTCTGGATCCAAATTATTATTTGTGCTGTTGAAACTCAGCTATCTGATACGAATGGTATGGCAACCACCTTTTACCTTATGCGTCTTGGTCAGCTACCTGAGCTAAAGCTGCAATAGACTAAACAGAAGTGTTGCGGCAACAATGGCGCCCCCTCGACTTACCATGTCCACATCGGTCATGCTCCCGGTTATGGGTATTGTGACAGCCTTTATGGTGATGCCTTTCCTGCGTCCCCTGATCATTAGTCCGCTGCTGACAACAATGGCCCTGCTTCGAAATGGCTTTTTTATGGTGTCGGCAACCGTCCTCTTTTTGCTTTGCCTCATAATTGAGAGAAGAACGCCCCTGTCCGGATTCAGTTAGAATAATCAGCCCTGTAGCCTCTGGATTGGCAAGCTCTATTGTGTTTCGACGACCTGAGTCGGTTTGAAAAACAGCAAGCCTATGCGCAAGGAGTTTGCCCAGCATCTGTTTACCTATATTACGTACTACAATGCGTTCAGCACGTTGCTGAATCAACAAATCCAGCAAATCCTTTTTACCAGTACAATGGGTACTGTGTAATGGGTTGGCATGGCGGCTGACTTCCTCTCCTTGTTCATTGATGAATAGAAAATTAACAGCCTTGGAAAAATGATTAGCGATACGATCTTCATTCATCGGAATTGCAGTGATCATGATTTGTTACTCCTTTTTCTTCCTCAGTGTGCATGATGAGAGCCTTGCCCTGAGTAAGACAGTCCATCACTTTAAAACGGGCTGATTTCAGAACATTGCCTAGGGTCTGCCGGGAGACGCCCATCTTGATAGCCGCTTCTTGTTGTTGCATTTTCAATAGGTCAACAAGTCGTAACGCTTCAAACTCATCATTGGCAAGTTGAACTTGCTCAAGCTGACTCATTGGTATCCGGTTGGGTTTAAAGCAACTATTAGCGGGACGACCACAAACGTTTCTTGGTTTTTTTGGTCTTGGCATGAGGTCTCCTGTAATTGGCATATGCTATTTATACACCCGATTTCTGGCATATGCCAGAAACTTTTGTACGACAAGTGCAGTCAATCATACTTTGAGAGACTGTTGGACATACTGCATGCTTGTTGTGAATATACGCACGATGCACCTCGTTTCCAGCCACTACCACATTTACCGTGGCAATATTGACGGTAGTGACGGCTCGGCAATCCGTGACTTTAACACCTTCTTTGGCGATGACACCTTTGACCATGACAACAGCTACACCTCAAGTGCTTTCTCCCCTGATGAAATGTGGGGCAACTCGTTCCGAGCTGGCGAGTGGACGCCAGCCAATAGCCAAGTGTACCTCGCTGACATAAACGGCAGCGGCACGGCTGACCTGATCGCCGTAACCACTGATGGCGTGTATGTATCCAAATCTAACGGCAAGTATTTCGAAGAAATGCAGCTTTGGGGCGAAGGATTCGCACCAGTGGTTAAGGTAAGTGATAACTTTGGACTGGATTCAATCATCGAAGATGACAATTCAGGCCGTATTTTCCGCAACGAAAACCCTTAAACCCAATATTGAATAATCACTAAAAGCGCCCAGCTTGGGCGCTTTTAGTGATACTTTGGCAACAGTTACCTGTAAGTTTCTGCTTACTCACCTTTTAGCGTTAGCATCCCTTCGGTAATAATAAAGTCGATGATTGTTTCAAGCCCTTGGGACTCTTTAAGGTTGGTAAAGACATAAGGGCGATTAGGACGCATTCGCTTGGTGTCTTGCTCCATCACCTCAAGTGATGCTCCGACATAAGGCGCAAGGTCAATCTTGTTGATCACCAGCAGATCTGATCGGGTGATACCCGGCCCACCTTTACGGGGGATCTTTTCACCTTCGGCGACATCAATCACATAAATGGTAAGATCGGCAAGCTCAGGGCTGAAGGTTGCACTGAGGTTATCACCACCGCTTTCAACAAACACCACATCAAGATTACGGTGAAGCTTTGCCAACTCTTCGACGGCGGCCAAATTCATCGAGGCATCTTCACGAATTGCGGTATGGGGGCACCCACCGGTTTCTACGCCAATGATTCGATCAGGATCAAGGGCCTCGGCCCTTGTCAGGATCTTGGCATCTTCCTGGGTATATATATCATTCGTAACCACCGCGATATTCAGCTTATCGCGTATCGCTTTACACAAAACCTCAAGTAATGCGGTTTTACCGGAACCAACCGGACCACCAATCCCAATACGAAGTGGCTGCTTATATGTTTCCATAACATTCCTTATTATCTTATTGCCCACAAAGCACATCAGGCTTATGAACGGAACAAACGGGTATATTGTGTTTCATGTAGACTGCTGGCTAGCGACACAATCGGTGTAAAACTGCCGATCATCACCTCATCGATCTGTGTCGAGATAGAAACCATCTCAGGAAACTGCTGGGTCAATGCCATCAAGGCCCGCTGTCCATCGGTTTGTCCCAGCGGTACCAATTTCACCCCCGCCATCACCAAGTTTTCAGCCCAGCTCCAGAGGTACCCCTGCTTCATGGCTTCAGGGCTGATCCCCCACAAGTAGCCCGCAACACAAAGCCCTACTAACTGATTAGGATCTGCATTGCAGCCAAGGTAATCATCCACAGGAATATCCAACTGCTTCAGCAACACATTCAGTGCTTTCCCTCGTTGGATTTCCTCGGCTCGCAGTTCCTTGGTTTCCCTGCTTGAACAAAGTAGGTTACTCAATGCTTCGATGCTCGGTATATCCCGAGCTTCAATCGCGTGGTAGAACCTATCAATAAGGGGAAGCTCAAGAGTTGCCACGCTATAGCGCAATATGTTTTCCAACCATAGGACCATGGATACCCTATTTTTTACCCACCCCACCTCGACAGCCCACTCCAACCCTTGCGAATAGGTAAACCCACCAATTGGCAGCGAGGGGCTTATTAACTGAAACAAACGGTAGGTAGCAATGGAGCCATCACCTCGTTCGACTTCCTTTATTCTCAGCTCCTCGGCCGCCATATTAAGCCACCATCCAATAAACAAGGCTGGCAGAAGCAACCCCAGCAGAAACCCAACGGCTTGACGCACATGCCGCTAACCGATGACCCAACAACATCAATGCCGATGCCGATATGGCCATCGCAACAGCAAACATCGATACATTACCTGTGGCCTCGACACCATGTGCATAGCCATGACAGAAGATAAGGGCCACACACAGTGCTACCGCTATTCGAGTTACTGTTTGGCTACCAGAAAACACTTGCCAAAGTGCAGCACTGACAACCAATAGTGAGGCGGCAATGGCTCCCTCAATACCACTTACAGCCCCCAAATTAAGCCCAGCAACCACTCCGGCCACCATGGCGACTAGCGCAGCGGCCAATAAGCTCAATTGTGTCGCGGTTTTCTTGACCGCGAAGAAAGCAAGTGCGCCAAAAGCGAGCAACATAATAAGGTGATCGACACCGGTAATTGGATGTACCAACCCGCTAAAAAAAGAGGAGTGTTCATGCCCGGGGTGCGCCTGTACAGAAACAGGCAAAACCAGGCTAAGCGTTGCCAACGTTGAGATAATACGGGTTGTTTTCATTGTCATATCCTTTTGCAAAAAAACGTTAAATCTTCTCTCAGTGGTGATGATGATGACCGCCAGAGCGGCCACCATAAGCACCGCCTTCCGGCTCAATAGGTGCTTTTTCAACCGTGACTTGCGCACCCAGCCCTACGACCATGTCATCCAATACATGATCATGTTGGTAACGCACCCAGCCGGCTTCAACCTGAAGGGGGACATGGCGGTTTCCCAAATGGTAGGCAACACGCATAAGCAAATGGCGATCGTCGCAATATATTGTCGACACTTGCTCAGTGGCTGCTTTAATCTCAACCAAAACATGACCGCAGCGGCTCTTCAACTGCTCGCCACCGCGAAGAATGTGGCCCCTTGGTAGAAATAGGCCCGCATCGCGGCCGTCATCCAGCACCACCTTCAACCGGCTTTTAATCCGGCTATCAATCGGCAGGCTTAAATACGCATCGGGCTGTGATGTCGCCTCTGCACTCACTTCAACCAACTCAATCATTTACAATTCCTTTTTTATTATTTGAACCGAATTAAAATAAAAAGTAGCGCTGAGCCATCGGAAGTACTTCTGCTGGTTCACACACTAAAAGCTCACCATCGGCACGCACCTGATAGGTTTGAGAGTCCACCTCAATATGAGGCTGCCAATCATTGAGTTTCATATCTGACTTGCTAATAGTCCGGCAGTTTTTGACGATGCCAATCTGGCTGCCAAGCTGGAGTTGCTCGGCAACGCCAGCTTCACTGGCTGCCGAAGAGATAAACAGCATGGAAGTATTCATCGCCGCTTTGCCATAACTGCCAAACATCGCGCGATAATGGACCGGCTGCGGGGTCGGAATAGAAGCGTTAGGATCCCCCATCGGGGCCATGGCTATCATGCCGCCTTTGACGACAGTACTTGGCTTTACCCCAAAGAAGGCTGGCTTCCACAACACCAAATCCGCTAACTTTCCTACTTCAATCGAGCCAATTTCATGCGCCATGCCATGGGTAATAGCTGGATTGATGGTGTATTTGGCAATATAGCGCTTGAGGCGAAAGTTATCGCTGTAGCTGGAATCTTGCGCCAAACTACCACGCTGAACTTTCATTTTATGGGCCGTCTGCCAGGTTCGGGTGATCACCTCACCCACCCGTCCCATTGCCTGAGAATCCGAAGCAATCATCGAAAAGGCCCCAAGGTCATGCAGGATATCTTCGGCAGCAATGGTTTCCCTTCGAATACGGGATTCGGCAAAAGCCACATCTTCTGCAATTGCAGGAGACAGGTGATGGCACACCATCAACATATCCAAATGCTCATCAACCGTGTTCACTGTATAAGGTCGGGTAGGATTGGTTGACGACGGCAAGACATTCGATTCACCAGCAGCACGGATAATGTCTGGGGCATGCCCGCCACCAGCACCCTCGGTGTGATAGGTATGAATCACCCGATCACCAATAGCCGCCAAGGTCGATTCAACAAAGCCAGACTCATTCAGGGTGTCGGTATGGATGGCAACCTGAACATCCATCTCATCGGCAACTGACAAGCACGTATCAATAGATGCAGGCGTAGTCCCCCAGTCTTCGTGGAGCTTCAGTCCCACGGCCCCAGCCACTACCTGCTCGCGAAGCGCTTCAGGCTGACTGGCATTGCCTTTACCCAGCAAGCCGAAGTTCATCGGAAAGCCATCAAGCGCTTGAAGCATTTGTGCCATGTTCCATGGCCCAGGTGTACAGGTGGTGGCATTAGTGCCCGTCGCAGGGCCCGTACCACCGCCAATCATCGTGGTCACCCCAGACGCCAACGCTTCTTCAATTTGCTGCGGACAAATAAAATGAATATGAGAGTCGATACCACCTGCGGTTAAAATCGCGCCTTCGCCCGCCAAGATTTCAGTCCCCGGGCCAATAATGATATCAACACCCGGTTGAATATCGGGATTCCCGGCTTTCCCGATGCCGCTAATCCGCCCATTTTTTACCGCCACATCAGCCTTAACGATACCCCAATAATCAAGCACGATGGCATTAGTGATCACCAGATCAGGTGTTTCTGCACTTGGTCGCTGACTCTGACCCATACCGTCGCGGATCACCTTGCCACCGCCAAATTTCACTTCATCCCCATAGACAGTGAAATCTTTTTCAACTTCAAGCCACAACTCGGTATCGGCAAGACGCACACGATCACCCACTGTTGGGCCAAACATTTCGGCATAAGCCTGACGTGAAATGTTTGCCATAACTATTCCTTGTTTATTTATTAGAGAAGGCGATGAGCGCGCTAGATCTTGCCCATCACTTTGCCTTGGAATCCGTAAACTTCACGCTTACCGGAAAAATCAACCAGCTCTACCGTCCGGGATTGGCCCGGTTCGAAACGGGTGGCAGTTCCTGCCGGTATATTGAGGCGAAACCCCTTGCAGGCTTGCCGGTCAAATTTGAGGGCATCGTTGACTTCAAAAAAGTGATAATGCGAGCCAATCTGAATCGGCCTATCACCCAAGTTTTCAACCACAACGGTAAGGGTTGTCCTTCCTGCATTGAGCTGGATTTCCCCACTTGCGGTCTCGATTTGCCCGGGGACAAAAGCGGAGGTGTTAAACGCACTGCTCCCTGCCATTTTTTCTCCTTATTTATCTGAGAGATACGGGGCAACTAGACAATTGGCTCGTGCACTGTCACCAATTTGGTACCATCCGGGAAGGTAGCTTCTACCTGAACATCCGGGATCATCGACGCAATCCCTTCCATCACATCCGTCACAGAGAGCAGCGTACGGCCATAGTCCATGAGCTCTGCGACACTCTTTCCTTCTCTCGCCCCTTCAAGAATGGCACTGCTGATAAAGGCAATGGACTCGGGGTAATTGAGCTTAATACCCCTTTCTTTGCGTTGCTGGGCGAGCATACCCGCACAAAAAATGAGCAGCTTATCCTTCTCTCTTGGTGTCAATTCCATGTCACTCTCCCAATGTCACTAAATAACCAGATAACTAAGTAGCCCAGATGCGTGGGGGATGAGGGAGAACGCCAGTCACCTGACTTCGTGCCTGCTGCCATATCTGAGTAAAGCAATACAGGATATCTTCACTCCAATGCCCCAGCGCCCTGACCACAATGAGTCCCTCGACCCGAGTTGCTGCCACAATTAGCTTATTGCTACCTAATTCGTTCTGTATCGTCATCTTGCTCTGTATAGCCATTTCACTTTGAATATCTAGTAGCAAGGCCTGTACCAACTGATAGAAATCTTGCCCCATTTCGGACAAGTACAGGGTCCCCATCATGGGGAATCTCTGCATTCCCATATTAATCAGCACCTTATCACCACCAGACATGTTCAAACCTTCAGTCAGCACTCGGCGTCCTTCGACATAAACCTCTGTTTTCCCAATCAATTTACCGCTATCAAAGCACTCTTTTAGTGCAGGACGACCAAAACAGTGCAGCTCCCAGCCCACAAACTGTGCGCCCTTTTCGAGATGGATAGTGGTATTAAGTTGGGCATGAGCATCAGGGAAAAAGATATTCTCCTGAGGAAGCCATTCTAACCGGCCTCCTTCTGCGACCGACAAATGCTGGGTTTGCTTGGCAAAACGGCGCTCAGAGCGATAAAACTTGGTAGCTCCAGGAGTTGTCACCAACACCTTGGCACCCACGCCAACATCGACACGGACATCAAGCGTATCGCCACCTGCGACACCGCCAGGCGGGTGAAGTAGGTAACTGTGGCAAACCTCCCCTTCGGGATAGAGCGCTTGCTGTACCGTTAATGGGCCTTTTTGCTCTCGGTGCTTAAGTACTGTTTTGTCGCCCCTATCTCGGTAAGACAGGCTCAATTCTGCCTGCCAGCCATGATGGGTATGCTGAGCTATTTGACATGCGGTCGGGTTGCTTGCAACAGGTGATAAATACTCAGTCATACTGTGAGGTACTCCTTAACCAAGACCTCATCAAGCTCAGCCATCTCCCCACTGGCAACATGGCGTCCTCGATCGAGAATGCAAAATTGATCGCCCACCCGGCGAGCAAAAGGCAACTTCTGCTCAACCAACAACACGGTAAGACCCATTTTTTCGTTAAGCATCCTGATGATATCGCCAATTTCTTGCACGATATTGGGTTGGATCCCTTCCGTCGGCTCATCCAAAATCAATAGTTTCGGATTGACCACCAGCGCCCGGCCTATCGCCAACTGCTGTTGTTGACCGCCCGATAAATCACCACCACGGCGGTGGCGCATTTCCTTTAGAACCGGAAACAAATCAAAAATGAAATCGGGAACCTTACGATCTCCACGAGCACGGATAGGCAAACCAATCTCCAGGTTCTCCTGTACCGTCAGCATCGGAAAAATCTGGCGACCTTGCGGCACATACCCGATCCCCCACCTTGGCCGCGATTCTGCCGACTCCGCAAGAATTGAACGCCCATTAAATGTGATATCACCACTCTTAGGCCCCACCAATCCCATGATGCACTGCAGTAATGTCGTTTTACCCACACCATTACGGCCCATCAACACCGTGCATTTACCTTCGGGGATCTGCATATTCAAATCCCACAATGTGTGGCTTTCACCGTAATATTGGTTGAGTGACTTGATCTCTAACATGCTATTCCCCTAGATAAACCCGTTTCACTTCAGGATGGTTTTGTACTTGGTCCATCGTGCCTTCTGCCAATACATGGCCTTGGTGAAGAACTGTCACATCACTGGCAATCGAACGGACAAAGTCCATATCATGCTCAACGACAACCACGGAATGCTTACCTGCCAACGAATTCAATAACTCCGAAGTTTTATCCATCTCTTGGTGGGTCATCCCCGCTACAGGCTCATCGACCAGCAACAGCTTGGGGTTCTGCATTAGCAGCATGCCAATTTCCAACCATTGCTTTTGGCCATGGGACAAATTTCCGGCCAATAAGGCGGCGTGATCTGCCAAGTTAATTAACACTAAAACAGACTCGATCTTGTCCTTCTGCTCTGCTGTTAGCTTGGCTCTAAATGTCGCCCAAACCGTCCGAACTCCCGACATCGCCAGCTCTAGGTTCTGCCAAACTGTCAGGCACTCAATCACGGTTGGTTTTTGGAACTTCCTGCCGACGCCGGCATTGGCAATCTGCGATTCATTCATTGCCAACAAATTGATATTTGACCCGAGCCACACCTGACCGGAATCCGGTGTCGTCTTACCGGTGATAATGTCCATCATGGTGGTCTTTCCGGCACCATTCGGCCCGATAATGCAGCGCAGCTCGCCCTCGCGGATATACAGGTTGAGATCGTTAATGGCTTTAAAACCATCAAAGCTCTTATTGACGCCCTCGACATAGAGCAAAATGTTATGCCTGGTATCTATCAAGGGATGCTCATCAGGGACAAGAAATGAAAACGTTTCATCTCGTTTGGTCATCTCTTGGGCAAAAGTGCCGAGCTTCTTTGCCGTCTCTAATACTGTCATGACACTACCTCATTAACGCCGCACTCTTGTTGGGGTTTTCCTGATTGCGAGGAGCCCCCTGACTGCTGAGACACCTTCCCATGTCTTGTCTGACTCACACGAGCGGTTATGTCAGATACAAATCCAATCACCCCTTTTGGGAAATACATGGTGGAAAGCACAAATAAGCCCCCCAGAGCAAACAACCACACTTCTGGGAATTCGACCGTAAACCAGCTTTTGGCATAGTTGATAATTAGGGCTCCGATGATGGCCCCGAACAACGTTGCCCGACCGCCAAGAGCGACCCACACTACAACCTCAATCGAATTGAGTGGTGCAAACTCACCCGGATTGATAATGCCAACTTGCGGTACATACAAGGCACCGGCAATCCCCGCAATAACGGCAGACAGTACAAAGATCCACAGTTTAATTCCATCGACGTCGTAGCCCATGAAACGTGTCCGCGACTCGGTATCACGGATAGCCAAGGCGGCACGTCCCAAACGGCTACTGACAATGGTTCTGCACACCACGTAGCTCAAAGCCAGCGCCAATCCAGTGCAGACAAACAACGCCACTTTGGTTGTATCTTGTTGCAAGCTATAGCCTAGAATATCTTTAAAATCGGTTAATCCGTTGTTCCCGCCAAAGCCCATTTCGTTGCGGAAGAACGCCAGTAACAGGGCATAAGTCAGGGCCTGAGTCATGATCGACAGATACACTCCTGACACCCGTGAACGAAAAGCTAGATAACCAAAAACATAAGCGAGAAGACCAGGAACTAACACCACCATCAGGCAAGCGAGCCAGAATTGATCAAAGCCCTGCCAGAACCATGGCAACTCCTGCCAGTTCAAAAACACCATAAAATCAGGCAACACGGGATTGCCATATACACCCCGATCACCAATTTGGCGCATCAAATACATCCCCATGGCATATCCGCCTAGGGCAAAGAACGCCCCATGGCCCAAACTCAGGATCCCGAGATAGCCCCACACCAAATCGACCGCAAGAGCAAGCATGGCGTAACTAAGGTATTTCCCCATCAGAGAAATAGTGAAGGTTTCGATATGTAGAGGGTGACCGACTGGCAATAACAGATTTGCCATCGGGACTAAAATGACGGCAGAGATCAGTAACGCGAGGATGATCTTGCCGCCCCGATCTTGTCCCAAGGCCGAAAGAATAATTGATTTAGACTGCATCAAGCGCTCCTTAGCTTTCAGCCGCACGGCCACGTTGCGGGAATAACCCACGAGGACGTTTCTGGATAAACAGGATGATAAAGACCAGCATCAGGATCTTGGCCAATACCGCACCTGCCCACGGTTCCAGTAACTTGTTGAACAGCCCAAGTCCTAAACCAGCAACCAAGGTGCCCCACAGGTTTCCGACCCCACCAAACACCACCACCATAAATGAATCGATGATGTAGGCTTGACCCATATTTGGCCCAACATTCGTCAGCTGTGACAACGCAACGCCTGCGACACCCGCCACACCAGAGCCCAGCCCGAACGTCAGGGCATCAACCCGCTCGGAGCGGATCCCCATCGCCCTAGCCATTGCCCTATTTTGGGAAACCGCCCGCACCTGCAGCCCCAAAGGCGTGCGCTTCAAGATCATAACCATCGAAATGAACACCAAGGCGCAAAATAAAATGATATATAAGCGGTTATAGGTCAGTGACAGCATTGGGTTCAGCTCCCATGCCCCCGCCATCCAATCGGGCGTACTGACAGAACGGTTAAGCGGAGAGAAAATCGATCGTACCGCTTGCTGGAGGATCAAACTGATCCCGAACGTCGCCAATAACGTTTCAAGTGGCCGACCATAGAGATGCCTGATCACACTCCGTTCAATCGCTATCCCTACCAGCCCAGAAATGATGAAAGCCATTGGAATGGACAGCAGCAATGCAACGCCGACTTGTTGCGGGAAAAGCTGCTGCATCACATAAGTGGTGTATGCGCCAATCATGATTAGCTCACCATGGGCCATATTAATGACCCCCATCACCCCAAATGTAATGGCCAAACCTATTCCGGCCAGCACCAATACAGAACCTAAACTAAGGCCGAAAAAGACTGTCTCGACACCGGAATAAAGCTGCTGGCTCTGGTGGTATTTTGCCAAGCCTCTTTCGACAGCAGCCGAAAGTTCAGGAGCCAATGATTGTGGCTGCAATTTATTGAGGGTTTGCAACACAATGGCTTGTTTGTATTCAGACAAGGTGTTGACAGCTCCAGTTCGCACTGCCGTTGACGCACTGCCATCTAACGCAGTACTGACCGACAGCGCTAATTGCAGCCTCTCCTGTATCTTGGTATCCGACTCAACGTTCAACTGTGCAGCAAGTCTTTTAATGATTTCATCATCAGTTTGGCCAAGCAACCCATCTACTGCTTGTAAACGGATTGCCGCATCAGGCGAAGTCAGCCCCAAAGAGGCCAGTTGCATCCGAATAATGCTGCGCAACTTATTATTCACCCGTACCTTGGCAAAGTCGCGCGAACTCGAAACAACCAATTGCGTTGAATCCCAAATGCTATCGGCTTGCTTTCCGTTTTTTCCTGCGATGATAAAGAGCTGCTGATAATCTTCACTCTTCTTGTTCTTGAAATAGAATAGGTTGCCTTCCAACCAAGCCCGAAGAATAGGCTTTGCTGTTTCAGCAGGCTGGTTATCGACTAGCCACTCAATGGCGATTTCCTTATCTTTGTTATTTTTCCCAATCAATACCTGATCAAATTCATCTGTCGAACTGACCGAAGCAAACGCCATGGGAGTACACAACAAGAGAACAATGAGCGCTTTAACAAACTTCATTAAAGGTGTCATTTCTTGTGTCCTTACTGGCAATAAACAACTTCCAACGCGGGTAAATGAAATACCCACCGAAAATAGCGCTTCAGCCTAAACCTGAAGCGCCATCAATAAGAGGCTAAATCTCCTAAAACAATGCGTTAATTAGCACCTGAACACTTCTTGGTTTCTGTATTGAAGGCCCCGCAAGAGAAAGGCTTTGACCAGCTGGAATATAGCTTGGCTGATTCAGGTAGGTACTTAGACCATGCATCTCCCGCTACCAGACCCGTGGTTTCCCACACCACATCGAACTGGCCATCATCTTGGATTTCGCCGATCAACACTGGCTTAGTGATATGGTGATTTGGCAGCATGGTTGAGTAGCCACCTGAGAGGTTTGGTACTGCAATCCCGATAAGGGCATCCTGTACCGCTTCAGGCTCGGTGGTACCGGCATTATTTACCGCCTGTACCCACATGTTAAAGCCGATGTAGTGAGCTTCCATTGGGTCGTTAGTCACACGCTTGTCACTTTTGATGAACGACTGCCAACCATCAATGAACTCTTCATTCTGATCGGTATCGACACTCATGAAGTAGTTCCATGCTGCCAAGTGGCCAACAAGCGGAGAGGTATCCATACCTGATAGTTCTTCTTCACCCACAGAAAACGCGACAACAGGGATATCTTCAGAGGAGACACCTTGGGCACCTAGCTCTTTATAAAAGGGAACGTTCGCATCACCGTTAATGGTGGAGACCACGGCGGTTTTCTTACCCGCAGAACCAAACTTCTTGATATCAGACACAATTGACTGCCAATCAGAGTGGCCAAACGGGGTGTAGCTGATCATGATGTCTTCATCGGCGACACCCTGAGCTTTTAGGTAAGATTCGAGGATCTTGTTGGTGGTACGGGGGTAAACATAATCAGTTCCCGCCAGCACCCAACGCTCTACTTCCAGCTCATCCATCAAGTACTCAACGGCAGGGATAGCCTGTTGGTTAGGTGCGGCACCAGTATAAAAGACGTTTTTCGATGACTCTTCACCTTCGTACTGCACCGGGTAGAACAAAATACTATTGAGCTCTTCAAATACCGGCAGCATTGATTTTCGCGAAACCGACGTCCAACCACCAAAGACTACATCCACTTTTTCCTTTTCGATTAGCTCACGGGCTTTTTCAGCAAATAACGGCCAGTTAGAGGCCGGGTCGACAACAACGGCTTCCAGTTTCTTGCCTAACAGACCACCTTTTTTATTTTGCTCATCAACCAGCATCAATACAGTATCTTTCAGCGTGGTTTCACTGATCGCCATGGTACCTGACAGTGAGTGAAGCACCCCGACCTTGATCGTCTCTTCGGCCGATGCAACAGCTGAAAGTAGCGATAAACTCAGGCCAAGCGTGGCTAGATTCAGTTTGGACTTCGTGGTCATACTTAACATCTCCGTTGTAATAAACATTCATAAACACCCAATCAAAATCGGTGCCAAAACGACCAGCCGAACACAAACAAAATTAAGTTGCTGATTTTTATAAATTAAATTTATTATGATAATTTGAGTTATTAAGATTAGAAAAATACCTTGAGCACATACTGGTGCAAAAAAACAACACTTGCCCCATAACAGTGATGAGCGATTAAAATTTGAATCAAATCGGGGCAAGAAAGAGAATTAAATGGACTTTTTGAGGAATGTAAACACAAATAACCACCAACGAGATATTTAACCCTAGCTTATTGGTTAATTCACATTTGAATGGGTGTTTTATTTCGAAAATAAAAAGCCCCAGTCGCTTTATCACTGCATAAACAGTCGCGACTGGGGCTTATCTTTTAAAGGCTGACTTATTATTTGTGTTTAACCGAAATCACCAGAGATATAGCAACGGGTACGGTCTTCCTTCGGTGCGTTGAATATTTGGTCTGTCTTTCCAAACTCCGTCAACTCACCTAGATACATGAAACCGGTGTAGTCGGAGATACGCATCGCCTGTTGCATGTTGTGGGTAACGATCACAATAGTGTATTTCTCACGAAGTTCGGTGATCAGCTCCTCAATCGCTGCTGTTGCAATTGGGTCAAGCGCCGAAGTCGGTTCATCCATCAGAATCACTTCCGGTTGCAGTGCGATGGTACGAGCAATACACAATCGCTGCTGCTGGCCGCCAGACAAACCGCTTGCATCAGCGTGCATCTTGCCTTTCACCTCTTCCCACAAATGGGCACGACGCAGAGCCTTCTCGATACGGGTATCGATTTCCTCTTTGCTTAGGCTTCCTTTCATTTTCAAGCCAAACTTCATGTTGTCATAAATAGACATCGGAAACGGAGTTGGCTTTTGAAAAACCATGCCGACTTTTGAGCGCAGTTCATTGAGATCCACATTACCCAGAATGTCTTCACCATCAAGCAAGATCTCACCTTCCGCCCGCTGTAAGCCGTATAGATCATAAATACGGTTCATGGTACGCAGTAGGGTTGATTTACCACAACCCGACGGACCGATCAGCGCAGTCACACGGTTGTTAAAAATCGGTAGATTGACGCTTTTGAGGGCCGCCTCACCCGTGCCGTTATAAAAGAAGCTAAGATCACGCACATCCATTCGATGTTTCAGCGCTACATCCGCACTGGCAGCCTTGTCACAAACTGGTGCTGTCATGGTGTTAATCGCTGTCGCTGTCATGCTCTTCTCGCTTTAATCAATTTTGGTAATGCGGTCGCGGTAATGTTGACCAATAAAATAAAACCGGTGATGAGCAAAGCGCCAGCCCAAGCTAGCTCCTGCCATGAGGCGAATGGGCTCATCGCATACTGGTAAATAGTGACAGGCAGGTTTGCCATTGGCTTACTAAGATCTGTCGTCATGAAATTACTGTTAAGTGCAGTAAACAGCAGGGGCGCGGTTTCACCTGAGATACGGGCAATCGACAATAGGATCGCGGTTACAATACCCGGCCCCGCAGCACGGTAGCCAAGCTGAGTGATCACACGCCATTTTGGCACCCCCAAACCACTACCCGCTTCTTTTAGCGTTGGCGGCACTAGACGTAGCATCTCTTCGGTTGAAGATACGATGACTGGCAATGCCAAGATTGCTAAGGCAATTGCCCCAGCCCAGCCAGAGTATGAACCCGCCGGCACAACAATAAGGCCGTAAACAAACAGACCGATAAGGATTGAAGGCGCACTCACCAGCATACCATTCAAGAAACGCAGGGTTTCAGCCAACTTGTTGCCTTTCTCAGCTTCTGACAACCAAGTTCCTGCCAATACGCCCAAGGGCGCAGCAATAAGGATACCCAGAGCGGTCAAAACCAAGCTACCGTAAATGGCATTTTTCAAGCCACCTTGACTACCAGGCCCCGGCGTCAACTCGGTAAATACCGCCATATTCAGACCTGAAATGCCTTTTGACACCAAGGTGTACAAAATACTGGCCAGAACGACGATCCCGAGCATAGAAGAAGCAATACAAAATAGCTTAAACAATAGGTTTTTTAGCTTTCTCATTTCGACGCCCTCATTAGGTAACGCGCAGTTCCCATGACCACCAGCGTAATGGCGAACAACACCAGACCTAGACCAATCAATGATGAAATATGCATAGGGTTAGTCGCCTCGTTGAACTGCTGGGCGATGGTAGATGAAATCGAGCTCGCCGGCATAAACAAAGACGTTTCGATACGATTGGCCCCACCGATCACAAATGCCACGGCCATGGTTTCACCAAGCGCGCGCCCAAGCCCCAAGATACCGGCACTGACCACTGCACTTTTAATTTTTGGCAGCAATACCCGGGTGATCACTTCATAGGGAGTCGCACCCACACCATAAGCCGCTTCACGCAATACATTCGGAATTGACTGCAACGCATCGCGCGTCAGTGCCGTCACAATCGGCAAGATCATGAACGATAAAATAATCCCGGCAGTCAGTAAGCCAATACCTATCGGCGGCCCATCAAACCACGGTCCAATCAGTGGCAGCCCGACCAAATGCGTCGTTGCCCACATTTGAAACCCTTCAGAGAACCACGGCGCAAAGACGAACAACCCCCACATACCGTAAATAATACTCGGCACTGCGGCGAGCAATTCGATTGCCTTGCTAACCGGTAATGCAATCCCGCGTGGCGCTAGCTCAGCAAGGAAAATTGCCGTACCAATAGCGACGGGGATCGCGATAGTCACTGCAATCAACGACGTGACCAAGGTACCGTAAACCGCTGCTGCCGCACCGAAGTCACTATTTACTGGATCCCAAACATTGCGGAACACAAAGCCTGGGCCAAATTCAGAAAACGCCTTCCAGCCACCGTCAATCAGAGAAAGTACGATGCCTACCAAGGTAAAAAATATTATTGCCGCACTGAACAGGCTAATTCGGTTGAAGAGTGAATCTCCATCCAGTTTTGGCTTAACTATAGTCATTAACATAATAAGTACAGCCGCTGCCCACCGAAATGGACAGCGGAAAAATTGGTGGAATAAAATTACTTGATGAAAGGCGCACCGTTAGACGTAAAGCCCTGTGACCATTCGCTGTTTACCATTTCCACTACAGACTCAGGCATTGGGATGTAATCCAAGCCTTCAGCCATTTCGCCACCGTTCTCGTAGCTCCACTGAAAGAAATCAACAATAGCCTGTGCTTTTTCAGCATCTACCTGATCTTTATGCATCAGGATGAAAGTGGCAGCCGTCATCGGCCAAGATTCTGCACCTGGCTGGTTGTTAAGAAGTAAACGAAAGCCTGGTGCATTTTCCCAGTCAGCGTTCGCTGCAGCAGCTTGGAAGGTGTCCATAGTAGGCTGGAGGAACTTGCCATCTGCACTTGCCATCTGGGTGTGAGCCATGTTGTTCTGCTTCGCGAACGCATACTCAACATAACCGATTGCACCGCGGGTACGGCTTACGAAGTTAGCAACACCTGCATTACCATTACCACCGATAGTAGTTGCTTCACGCGGCCAAGTAATATCAGAGTTTGCGCCGATGTTCTCAGCCCATTCCTTGCTTACGAGAGACAGGTAATCGGTGAAGTTGAACGTCGTACCGGAACCATCAGAACGGTGAACAACATAAATCGCTTGGCTTGGCAGGTTGATACCTTCGTTTAACGCAACGATCTGTTCGTCGTTCCACTGCTTAATCTTGCCCATGTAGATATCAGCCAATACTTCACCAGTAAGCTTAAGCTCACCCGGGTCGATACCCGGTACGTTAATAACAGGAACAATAGCGCCCATTACCATAGGAAACTGAAGCATGGCTTCATCATTAAGCTGATCGATAGTCAAAGGCGCATCCGTTGCACCGAAGTCGACGGTTTTGGCCGTGATTTGACGGATACCACCGCCTGAACCGATAGCCTGATAGTTAATCTGCACGCCGGTTTCAGCACTGTATTCCTCAGCCCATTTTGCATAGATTGGGTGAGGGAACGTGGCACCTGCACCATTGATCGTTGTATTTGCCGCAGCACTAAATGACGCTGCCACCAGTGCAGAAGAAACCAAAGCGGTTTTGATTAGTTTCACAATCTTATCTCCGATTATATTGTGAGGTTACGAATGACTTTTCGAAATAAATTGATACCGAATTAAGTGCAGGGCTAAGGAGGAATCCCCAGCGCCCGCAAGGTCGTTCATTCAAAGCCCTACTGGCAATATCTTTTTAAGAATTATCATATTCAAACTTGTGGTGTGGAGATTAAATTTATAATATTTCACTTTTATTACTTTCTCTTTTACAAAGACAAAAATAAAAAAGATTTATCATTGCCTAAATATTCTGTGAAGAAAAATTCACAGATTTCTTTATCACCCACATTTTTGTAACTGGATATACCATCTGATAGGTACATCATTGATTGAAACCATCATCTCGCTTAAGATTAGCGAATGGAAAATTTATCTGTATTTATCATCTACCTCATATATGGCTTAGCTTTCTTTGCCATCGGATTTTCAATAACATTCAGAAACTTAAAGCTTAGCCGTTTGCAAATAGCGACGGCTCTCCCTACCTTGGCCTTATTTGGTTTCATCCATGGCTTGCACGAGTGGTCCGAGCTTTACCTCATACTTAATGAAAATACACTAAGCAAAGTCATTCAAATAGAAGCATTTAAAGTTGTCAAACTTTGGATATCTTTCATTGCATTAGGTGCATTTGCTTGGAAAATGTTAGACGTTGTACAATGGAATTATAAGAATCATGCAAAAAGAGTCATTATTGCCACTCTTGTTATATTTTCTTTATTTTTAATTAACAACTATCACTCATTACCTACTAGTACTTTTTTATATAATAGTGCAAACCAAATAAGATGGGTGTTTGGTTTTGGTACCGGGTTGCTATCGGGCTATTGTTTATTTATTTATGGTCAACAACTTAATAATAATCAGCCAAGTTCAGGCTCTTGGTTCCAGCTTACCGGTTTTGCCGTTATTATTTATGGGATCGCAGCTGGTTTGTTATTAACATCATACGGAATTTGGGTACCCATAGTTCGCACCCTGTGCGCGATTGCAATTTCAATAACCCTATGGCGGGCTTTAGTCGTCTTCGATTTAGAGCGTCACCGTCAAATAAAAGCCCAGCTTCAGCAATCACTACAACACGATAAGTTCAAGGAGCTCGGCGAACTCACTTCAGCCATTGCCCACGAAATCAAAACACCGTTAAGTAGTGCTATTGTCTGCTGCGATCTGCTAGAGCGCCAACTTCCTGAAGATAACGAAAATGCCCACCGCCAACTCAACCGAATTCGGAACGGGATGGAGAAAGCAGCCAACATCAGCCATGAAGTACTCAATTATGCCCACCAGCGTAAGCCAACTTATACCAATATCCACCTTGCCGACTTAGTAAATGATACGCTGGATATGATGTCACACCGACTGGCTCACTTTTCGGTGGCGATGAGTGTGCCTGAAAAGCTTTGCCTTGAAGGTGATCATACTCAAGTTCAGGAGTTGTTTATTAACTTACTAAACAATGCCATTGATGCCAGTAGTAACGGTGGCATTATCGCCATCAACGCTAATCAGTTAGGTGAACATGTCCTGATCCGGGTAACAGACAATGGACCGGGCATGAGTAATAATGTCATCGCGTCAGCAACAAAACCTTTTTATACCACCAAGCCAGCCGGGAAAGGCACCGGTTTGGGGCTTTCAATTTGCAAACAGATCACCAGCCAACACCAAGGTCAATTATCATTTAAAAATACCGGTAACGGCTTGTGTGTTGAAATAGAGCTACCTAAGGAGCAATTTTGAATTTATCCCTGCTACTGGCCGAAGATGACGACAACTTGCGTGAAGTATTAGTAGAAGCGTTAACCCTCGAAGGATTCGATGTCAGCGCTTGTGAAAGTGCCGAAAAAGCATTGGAACTTGCCAGCGAGCAACATTTTGATTTAGCCCTGTTTGATGTGGTCATGAGTGGACTTACAGGTATCGAGGCCATGACAACGGTACGACGCCAGCAACCGCATATCGGCATTATCATCACCACGGCATTTGCCACAGTCGATGTCGCAGTGGATGCGATGAAAAAAGGGGCTGATGAGTTCCTGACCAAGCCATTCAACCTTGCAGCTCTGTCGGTCACACTCAAGCGGGTCCATGCCCAGCGTTCGCCCAAATCGCCTATCGAAGAGCGGACTAACGATCAGGTATTCTCTGCGCTCGCCAACCCTATCCGTCGCGCAGTCATGCAACAGCTTAGCCTTCACCAGCAGTTAAAGTTCATGGATCTCTGTCGCTTGGTCGGAATAGAAGATCACACTAAGTTTAATTTCCACCTTCGCCATTTGGTCAATAGTGGATTGGTGATAAAGAGTGAAGGCCGAGTCTATGCCCTAACGTCAAAAGGCAGGGAAATACACAGCAGTATGTTGAGATAGAGATTAACCATTGAGAAATCCCCCTTCCATCTAGATCAGCTGGAAGGGATTATTCTGGAAATGAATCGTCGCAAGTAACAATAGTACCCGCTAGCTACACAAAGCTTGCTGTAAATCTGCGATCAGATCATCGGCATCCTCGATACCCACTGACAAACGCAAGGTTTGATAATAGATACCCATTTTTTCACGCTCGGCTTCTGGTACACCGGCATGAGACATCGTAGCTGCATGGTTGATCATGCTCTCTACCCCACCTAGTGACTCCGCCAACATGAAATACTGCAGCTTGCCGACAAACTGTTTCACGGCCTCCTCATCGCCTTTCAAACGTACCGATACCACCGCACCGCCAGTGCGCATCTGCTTTTGGCATAACGCGTGCTGAGGGTGGGTTTCAAGGCCAGGATAGTAAACCTGCTCAATCGTCGGTTGTTGCTCCAGCCACTTCGCGACCTTGAGGGCATTGCTGCATTGCCTTTCCATCCGGATATCCAAGGTTTTCAAGCCCCGCAACGCCAAGTAGGAATCAAACGGTGAGGCAATCGCCCCGACCGTGGTTTTGCAGCGATCAAGTTGCTGTGCCAGTGTTTCATCGGCAGTGATCAGCGCCCCGCCAATCAGATCCGAGTGCCCGCCAATATATTTGCTAGTAGAGAGCATCACAATATCCGCCCCTAGCGCGAGTGGTTGTTGATTCCACGCAGTAGAGAAGGTGTTGTCGACAATCGAAATCAGATCACGCTGCTTGGCCATTTGGCAAATTGCTTCAATGTCCACCAGCTCAAGCAGTGGATTAGTTGGCGTTTCAATCCAGATAAACTGGGTATTCGATTGCATGCAGGCTTCGACCGCAGCCAAATCATTGAGATCGACATAACTAAACGACATGCCTGAGGTTCGGCTGCGCAAGGTTTCAAACAAGCGATGGGTGCCACCGTATACACTCAACATCACTATCGCATGGGAATCCGCAGGAAAAAGTTCGAGTGCCAATGCTGTCGCCGACATCCCCGATGCAGTGGCCGTGGCATACACACCACCTTCCAGTTCTGCCAGCGCACTTTCATAGGCACTCCGTGTCGGGTTATCACAACGTGAGTAATTGAAGTCGCCGAACTCACCAATATTAGACTGAACAAAGGTACTGGCAGTCGTTATTGCGGGAAAAATAGGGTTGGTCTGCTGGACCGTTTGCTCACCACTATGAATGACTCGGGTTGCAAACTTTTGGCTTTTCATCTGGATTCCTTGTCTCACCGGAAGTATAAGGAGTCAGTGTAGCAAGTCGCTGCTGATTTTTTGTTGAATCCTGTTGAAAGAAAGAGCAACAGCCTGCTATTTATGCAACTTTCCAGAACACTTGGGAAAAGCGATAACCAATCCCCTCTTTATGCAGTATTCCTTTTTTAATCAAGCCTTTAATTTCTTTACCAACTGTATTACGAGACATATTTAAAAGAGATGCCAATGCCATTATGTTAATAGGAATCATGCCTCCATCTGTCACTTCACTAATTGCTAATAGGGCTTTCTCTATTTTATATTGAGCATCCTTCTCACCTCTGAGGTGAAACAATGTATGCGAAAATCGCTGTTTTTTTGCCAGTGCCACATTCAGCATTTTAGAAAAATTAGTGTTCACTTCCATAAGTTCGCTAACAGCATGGAATGGTAGGATAACGACCACTGAATCCGTCACTGCTTTAACATCAGTATGGCTCTCACCACCAAGAAAATATTGGACTTCATTAAGCATGATGCCGGGAGTTATCAAATTATAGAATAGACAGTTATTCTCTTTATTTGTCGGGAATATACCGAAAACACCACTTAAAGGAATGGCAATATAGCCAGCCCTCTGATCTTGATAGTACAGGTAACTCCCTTTATAAATTTTCCTTACTTTCCCTGTATCCAGAAGCTGTTGGGCCAGTTCACCATCAATGTTGTATTTATTTATCAAACAATGGAGGGTGTCCATCAAAGCCTCCATAATGGAAAGAATGTTTACCCTGAATACCCGAAATAGTCTAATTCAAATAACAAGCGTATTACATCGCTAACCATTTATATCTTTCATAAACAACAGTTATAAAATCTCCCCAGCTGAGCTCAAGTTACAGGATTAAAACCTCACATAACAATAAAGTAATCAAGTACATCCTTACCCAGTTCACTCTGGTTGTATGAATTCAATGACTTTTTATTTACCTCTCAAAATACACAATTGATTACAAATACAGCTGTAATTGCAATGGCGTATGCACTGGCAGTGCATAACTGCATTTGTCGCGATGGTAAATTTCACCTAATTCATTGCCGCTCTAAAAAGAAAATTATTATGAAAAAATATATTATTACTGCAGCTATAATTTCTGCAGTTAGCTTTACAGCCAGTGCTAATAATAATGACGAAATACAAGACATGTCTGATCCCCTTGCGGTGTTTACCCAAGTCGGAGCCGGATATACCGATAAAGGCCTGAATCTAAAGTTTGGCCAGACCTATGACACCGGTAGCCCGACCACCGCAGGCATGAACGTACTTGAACTGAAAGGTGCTATGGGTGACACGCTAGGCTGGCGAGATAGTGCTAATGACAGTATAGATAGCATTCGTTTTCGTAACTTCGGGGTCGATCTAACCAACGGTCGAGGCCGACAGGTAGATGTGAACTATGACTTCAACACGGAAGCCGGTTCTGTCTCATACAGTTTCATCCAAGCCCTTCCGGCATTTGGCCCGGTGCAATTTTTCCCACTTGGTGGAGTTGGCGCAGCATTTGGCAATAATAGTGTATTCACCGAGACAAGTGGTTACTCAGTACCGGGCACCTTTGCCGTAGTGGGTACATACGGTAAGTTCACCATCAATGACAACATCTGGTTGAACTACAACCCAATGTGGATGACCACCCTATCTGGCTCTGACCCCTATAAAAATAATGCGTATGGTGAAGGAAACTCCAATATCCTCGCGCATGAGTTTGCCGCTTCATATCAATTTAATCCGCGCTTTAACGTACGTTATTTCGCCAACTGGACTGAATACACCGACCTCAAAGATGGTGATCACCGTATTGAGTTCAACTACCAAATTTAATCATTCTTTTAAACGTTGCCTTTAGGCCGCATTTTTCATATTTAGAACCCGTTTATTTCACTTAATAAACGGCACTTCTCTATATCGAGCTTTATTATGAAAAAACATGCTCTAGCTTTACTTTTAACTTCTCTCTTTTCTTCTGGCGTGATGGCCGGTGGAATTTTACTCCATGAAGTTGCCACATTTGATAGTGTCTCTTCAGCTGGTGTCGCCAACCCAACCAACCGAAATGATGCCAGTGCGGCAATAACCAGCCCTGCGGGTTTAACCGCCATTAAAGATTCGAGTTTTTCTCTTGGCCTACAATATATCGACGCCTACTCAGAGCATAACGGTCATGGCTCAACGGGTAGAGAGCTTCATGCTTCAGGTGAAAACAAGACCCTAGCCCCTAGTCTCGCCTATGCTAAGCGAGTTAACGAACAATGGGTATTAGGTGCCTCGCTGCATGCCGATGGCGGCTTGGGTATGGATTACACCAACGGCCTGTCCGGCTTCAATCTTTATGACACCATGGCCCAGGAAGCGGTAAACATTCACCTTGCTGCAGGATACCAAGTTAACAACCGTCTCTCACTCGGCGGTGCTGTCGTCGTACAGCACTTGATGACGTCTGTCGATGCATCTTTTGGCGATATAAAAATTGAAGGTGAAGCCAACTCGACCGCAGCCAGCTTCATTCTATCGGGTATGTATGATCTCACCGACAATACCTACCTCGCAGCCAACTACAAACACCGGGTAGACCATACCGATGAAAATATTGAACTCAAATCAGGCGATATAAAAACCACACTTGCCAATGATGTCACCTGGCCTTCAAGGTTGGATCTGGGTATTCATCATCAAATTAATGACCAGTTGGCAGTCAAAGCCATGACTGGTGTGGAATTTTGGTCTGACTTTGACCAAGATGGCGATCTTAAAGATGTCTACAGCGTGGGAACCGCTGTCAGCTATTCCCAAGACAATTGGGAGTACCAAGCAGGGGTTCGCTACGACTCAACATTACAAAAAAGCTCGGTGGTTTCACCTGAACTTGCCGTCGGCAAAAACTGGGCTGTCGGCCTCGGTGCGGAGAAGACACGCTCAAATGGCCACCGGGTTGGCCTTGCCTACGAGTTCCGTGATCTAGGCGAGCATGATGTCAGTTACTCCAATGGATTCACCGGAAAGGTTGACGATCAACGATTGCATATCCTCAGTTTAAGCTACGCATACTGAGTATCAGCGGAGAAATCACGACGGTCAAAACAAAAACCAAGGCAGTTCGCCTCGGTTTTTTTATTGCCTCGATGTGAATTAACAGCGTACTCAAATTAGCAGACAATATTCCTCCAAAACTCTTACTGATTAACAACTAAGCCAATGAAAAGTAATCACTCTTTTCTAAACTCCCTTTTAACATTGAATAAGAATTGTTATACCAATAGCAAAAGAAGGTTATACCCACTGGTTTTTCTCGTTGGCGCAGATTAAAATCCATACAGTCAGTAAGGAATAGAATCCTCTGAGGTATAAAGTCAGAAAAATAGACACGCCTCAAGGTATACCCAGGTAGCTTGAAGGCCGTACCTTGAAGGCACTTGGGGCGACTCAACAAAGTAGTTATTTCTATTATTAGCAGCTTTACCAAGGGCGCAGAAGCAATGAATACATACAATTCAATTAATGATGTTCTCAAAGTGAAGGGAGCACAATGGAAAAACGATGCAACAACCTCAATCGCCAACGATGTCGAAAAACTGATCCTCGATCTTGAACCTTATGTGAGTGATAGCAAGAACGCATCTCACATGAGCTTTTTATTGAAGGACTTACTCGAAGTGCTATCGATTGATTTTAAATGCCAAGAGGATCAGAAGTCCGCCTCTTTGCTGCTGATTGAAGAAATCATGCAAGCATCTCTTATGGAAGAGACTCCCGAGCCAAGTTACTGCCACTGATGCATCAACTTACTCTCGACTGTGCCAAAGTGGCTCCTAACCATCAGGCACAGTCGACAACTTTCAGCAAACAATCAGCACTGACAGACAAAGTGATGACTGGCAATAACAAAATCTTCTTTTAAATAGAATTTATGCGCGCCATAGCGGTGTACACCAGAATCAAGGTGGATCTGCTCTATCTGGTTGATGTGGGCGTAGTCTTTAAACCACTCAATTAAATACTGACCGGCTCCGGTTGAGCGCTGAACTTCATCAGTCACTAAGTCATCAATGTACAAATAAGCTCCCCACCCTAACTTGTGCCCCGTGACAAAACCAGCGACACACAAGATTTTGTGGTTTTCTTTAACATAGACAAGCTGATAACCGGCTTTGCGCTGCTTGTTCAGCAAATCACTTAGCTTCTCCAATGTGTATCTTGGCCGAAGTTGCTGCATGATAGGCGCAATTTCAATGATTTCTTCGTTCGTCGTTGCCAGAATGACTTCCATGCTTCCCCACATCAATTCCACTAAATAGAAAACAGGGGCCTATATTACCCACCAATTATGACAACATACCGACATAACGAGGATGAGCTTTTAATTTATCTACCCAAATTTGAATATGTGGATATTGTTGCAACGAAAAACCCCCTTCATGGGCAACATGGGTGTAAGCATACAATGAAATGTCAGCGATGCTTAAAGATGTGCCGACCAAATACGGTGACTTTGACAATTGTTTATCCATCATTTGCAGGGCTTTATGGCCACCTTCCAGCAAAGCGAAATACTCATCTTTTCGCGCTTCAGGTAAGCCAAGATATTTCTGTATAAATCTTGCAACAGCAATATAGGGCTCTTGACATCCTCCCCCGCCTAGCTTCGCTTATTTCGGCGGGGGATTCCCTGTTACTGGGTGCACACTAAATTGCTTTAGTGACTAGTTCCTGCTGCTGGCGGCATTGTTGCACCACTCACTTCACAGGCTAACAAGCGGTGTCCCCGCTCTAATATATTTAATGCACCAACAATATCTGCGTTGTTGGTGTAACCACACTCAACACATTCAAAGTGCGCTTGAGTTTGGCGGTTATCTTTCGACACATGACAACAGCAAGGGCATGTTTGGCTTGTGTATTGCGCTGGGACAGCTATAACGATGCCTCCATTCCATTGCTGCTTATACTCAAGTTGTCGCCTAAACTCATACCAACCCTGATCTAGGATTGACTTATTGAGTCCTGATTTGGCCTTGACGTTCTTGCCGTGCTCCTCTGAATTACCTTTCGCTGACTTGGACATATTTGATACCCGTAAATCCTCTATCGCTATCATTGCGTGATTCTTGCTGATCTCGGAAGATGATTTGTGTAGGTAGTCCTTGCGGCAGTTGGCGATACGAGTGTGCAGCTTCTGAATTTTCGCCTTTTGTTTTTGCCAATTGGCAGAGAATTTGACCTTGCGAGCTAACTTGCGCTGCTCCGTAGCAAGACGCTTCTCATGTTTACGAAAAGCGTTAAGCGGCTTTAGGTGTGAACCGTCAGATAGCGCAACAAACTTTGATATGCCAACATCAACACCCACGGCAGATGTGGAAATATGCTTTGGCTCAGCTATTTCTTGCTCAACCTGAAAGGATATATACCAGTACCCCGACTTAAAGCTCACTGTGCAGTTTTTAATTGCTCCTTGCACTTCTTGAGACTTACGGAACTTCACCCAACCTAGCTTACTAGGCAACTTCACACGATTGCCTTCAAGCAGGCAATACTTGTTGAAGTTGACGAATCGGATCGAGTCTTGGTTCTTGCCTTTCTTCTTAAACCGAGGTTTTTCAGCCGCCAGAGATTTATCAAAGCAACGCATCCACGCACCATGTAAGTCTTTTAGCTTTTGCTGCAAGTTATCGGTGTAGGCTTCCTTGAGCCACGCTAGATCTTCTTGCTTTTTCCACTGGGTCACTAGCTTATTAAGCTCAAAGGCGCTTGGGATCTTTTCGCCAGCATCCAGCTTGTCTAAGCAGTGACGCAAGCCTTGATTCCACACAAACCGAGCATGACCGCAAAGCACAGCAAGCCTAGCTACCTGATCGGCAGTAGGCTCTAATCTGAATTTGTAGGCTTTGCGTATCAACATGACAAATCGGTGTGCTTGCGTATAATACCTATATAATATGAACTTAAGTGAGTAAGGTCAATATCAGTGTGCAATGTAAACAAAGGGCGACACAGTTGCTATTCAATGCACTTGCATATCGTGTTTATCACCAAATATAGGCGCAAGGTCTTTGGTGAATTACACCTGCAAAGTTTAGAAGCTACATTCAAAGAGTTGTGTCTGGCATTTGATGCAGAGTTGAAGGAGTTCAACGGTGAGTCAGACCACGTTCACCTGTTAATTTCAACATCACCGAAGACACCAAGTGTCGCAAAGTTAGTTAATTCACTCAAAGCAACTAGCTCACGTAGGATACGCAGAGAGTTTAATGATGTGGCTGGCGCATTTAGTAAAAACGTTCTTTGGAGTCGTAGCTATTTCGCAGGAACGTGCGGAGGTGCGCCATTAACGGTGATCAAACAATACATCGAGCAACAGGATAGGCCGCATTAAGATGCTGCGCATCTTTGCCTATTCCCCTCCCTGCTGCTTCGCAGGGAGTACCCTAGCCATTTAGGATGGCTGTACTGTTCGAAGAACAGCCACTCCATCACCTTGGCTTTCAGAAACGTATCTTGGGGGATAAGAATAGTACCTTCCGCAAAATAGCCAAGAATCGCGTTTGATTCGGCCAAACAGCGACCATCACCGAACTCTACCGTTGGTATTTTTCCATTGGGATTAATGTGCAGGAATTCAGGCGTTTTCGAGTCACCAGCAAGAATGTCGATATGCTGCCACTCATGTTCAACCCCTAACAATGAAAGTAACAGCTTCACTTTATAGCAGTTGCCAGATTGAATATCGCCGTAAACCCGTAGTGTCATTGCCCGCTCCCTTTGACATTCTTTTGAACAACCACGTTAAATGAATATCCTCTCGGCAACAACACTTGCTAAAGCAAAAAGCTCAACGGTTACGATACTAGCTAGGTACTGATCTTCCGACTAAATGTTTTTTTTAATCATTGAGTGGATATTACTCTGAATCTCCAGACTGATATCATCCAGCCATTGATAACGTTTCGTATATAAGCGACGTTTGGTTTTCTTCAGACTTGATGGGTCTTTGCGTAGAGGTTGCAATGGCAATTGATAGAAGTAGTCACTCTCTTTCGTTGCACCGTACTCTTGCCACAAGTCGTCGTAGTCAAAGCTTACCGCTTTTCGCTTCGAGCCAACATAACGCAGTGCCTGATACACATGGCCTTTATTCGAGACCCCACGTACCTCTTCCATGCCGAGTGCATTAGCGACAATCAACACCAACTCCGCCATCAATGCTTTAGTACGCAGACCATGTAGCGAACGCGTCAAGGTTTTGATGATCTGGTTGCGATCTTCTATATTCTCTTTAGGCCCCTGCAATGCACCAATATACAACGTCTTTTTCTCACCGGTTGCAATGTGGCAAGTCAGCGAATAGATATTACGGTTATTGCTGTCAACCAAGTAAAGCCCTAGCGCTCCTTCACGACTCATTCCTTGACAGAGTTGTACCTTATAAGCATCGCCTTGGTTATCAGTGAATTGAAAGATAGTGACACCGTGTCGCGACAGAACAGATTGCGTGTGCGAACCGAAGGTGTTTTTTAGAAAAAGATAATGCTCACGCAGACGTGCAATTTTCTCTTTACGTGACCAGTTCACACAAAGATACGGTTTAAGAGGCTTTTCAAATATTTTTGGGTTCTTCTGTAGAACAGGCTTCAGTTCAGGGTGTGCAAAAACCTCCGACATAGCCTTCACAGCATCGCCATTCACCATACCCCAAAGACAAAAGCGCACAGTTTTCTTTATCTTCCTGAGCCCTTTGCTATTGGGATACACCGTATTGGCTAATTGGGGGAGACGACGAAAGTAGTCGAATTGATTGATAAAGGGACGCACAGAATAACCACACAGATAAATGAATACAAAATTCCAAACAGCGTACAATTACCTTGGTGAAATTTCTGTCGAAATGCGCACATACAATGTATGATTTTGTATTCTCAGGCTAAATACCCAACACAAAGGCATTCACCTGGGAAATAAACTTACTCAACCAGGGCAATAGATGCCTTAAGCAGTTACGGCGTCTTCCCAGTCTGTTAGTAATTTCATGATCTGCCTTGAATCTTCCGGTCTTGCTGCTGGGCGAGCCAACTCAGAATCACGGTCCTCCAATGCATTTAATACCGCCCTAACCTGGTACAAGAAACCGTCACCGTCAGCTGTGACTTCAACCACTTCTGGCTGTTGTTCGTATTGAGTAATAGTCAGTTGATTTTGTGTTGCAGGTAACCAAGGGTTCGTTGTTACCTGCAAACTACCAGTAGAGCCCAATACGGTAAATTCTGCATGCAAGCCGTAATCTTCAGCAGTATGTAGCTGCGCCATAACACCATTGTCGAACCGGAAGTTAGCTTGCGTCTCGCAAATATTGCCATCATGACCCCGACGACCCATCGCAGATAGAGTGTAATTATTAACCACATCGTTGCCGAAACTCTGCTGCACAATCAGGTGCAGCAATGACGCCGGGTAACACCCCAGGTTATATAATGCCCCTTTGCTTTCAGGATTCACGAACTGAGAAATAGCTGCTGTATATTGCCCTTGAATCGAGCGTAAATCACCAATCTTACCCGCCTTGATCACATCAAGTATTTTGGCGGTAAACGGATGGTTCAAATACATCAACCCTTCGGCAAAAAATACCTCATACCGGTCAACGGCTGCTAGCGCCGCCTCGGTTTTGTCCATATCGACCGACAAGGATTTCTCACACAGAATCGCTTTACCAGCTTGTGCCGCTTTAATCACATACTCATGATGAAGATGATTAGGCAATGCGATATAAATAATATCGACCTTGGGATCAGCAATTAGCGCATCGTAGTTATCATATTGCATTGGAATGTCATACTGGGCCGCCAACGCTTTACGAGGCTCTGGGCTGCGTCCTGCAACCGCATATATGCGGCTCTGACCTTCTTGGCGGATAGCTTCAGCCATCACACCAGAAATAAAGCTGGTACCTAGAATTCCCCACTGCTTCATGTGGCTCATCGACCTGCCTCCGCTTCCATCAAGTGTGTTTCGAATGCCTGCTCTAGCTGGGTATAGCCTAGCGCAATAAAATCTTGGGTGTGCTTGGCGTTAAAATGCGCGTCGAAAGCGGATTGATCATCATACCGCTCCCAGAAGATAAACCGGCGCGGATCGCTATTATCTTGCATAGCTACCGCTAAAGAACAGCCCTGCTCACTGTTCATTTCATGGCAAAACTGCGCTACCGCCGCTTTTGCCTCGTCAAGTGAAACCTCATCCTTTACACGGAGTTCTGCCGTGATAAATAGCCCTTGCTCAAACATCTTATTCACTCGTAACAACACAATATATTGCCAATTTAATTGACATCCATAGATTGATAAATAACGATCTATTCCGCTATTTATCAACTTATAGTTTGTAATATGGATAAACTGAAAAGCATGCAGGTGTTTGTCGATGTCGTAGAACGAGGAAGTTTGGCGAAAGCGGCGGCTCACTTCAACGTCACATCAACCATGGTCGGCAAGCACATCAAAGCCTTAGAACAAGATCTCGGTACTCGACTTCTCAACCGCACCACCCGCCGGCAATCACTCACTGAAGCAGGCGAGATCTATTTTCGCGAATGCCAGCGGATCCTTGATGACATCAAGGAAGCCGAGGAGAACCTACAAACCCTAACCAACACACCAATGGGAACCATCAGGGTCAATGCCCCGGTCACTTATGGCAATACCGTTGTGGCTCCGCTTGTTGCTCAATTTCTCCAGCAGCATCCCCATATCAACGTAGAACTTATCCTCGATAATAACCGTATCGATCCGCTGCACGACCACTTTGACTTAGTTTTCCGCATTGGTGAGTTAGAAGATTCCAGCCTTATTGCCAGACATGTGGGCAATTACCAACTGTTGTTTTGTGCCTCACCGTTTTACTTTGAGCATTTCGGTGCTCCCCAACATATCAAAGAGCTAAGCAACCATCATTGCTTAGGGTTTGACTACGGAGATATTCAGCCCCAGCAACGTGAGCAAGAATCGCACTATTTCAGCCGTCAACAATCAAGGCTAAGCAGCAACAGCGGTGATGTCCTCAAAACCGCGGCCCTCCACCATGCAGGTATTATTTTGCAACCGGCCTTACTGCTAGAAAACGAGATTGAACAAGGTTCACTCCAAGAATGCCTTGCGGAGTACCGCCCTGAATCGAAACCTATCCACCTGCTGTATAAAGGAAAATCACAGCCATTGAAAGTCAGGACTTTCATTGACTTCTTTTTCAAGAAACATTCCCCAACGTGATGACATACAGTGACCCTTTTAACGCCTTGATAAATCGACTCACTCCAACACTTTACTAATTGTCATTTTTTTGACACCCATCAAGCAAAACCAATGCTCATGGAGTATAAATGCACTAAGAGGCATATTAACTATATGAAGGAAAAGGTGGTTTTCAATGGTTAAGGCCGTATCGACAGTTGTCTGCACAGGGTTGGTTTTTCTCATACTTATCATGAACATTGATGAGTCATTTTTCTATTCCAAGGTTGAATTTGCAATCGAGTACTTGATCTTACTTTCCATTGTTTCCATCTCGGTGTGTGCTTATCCTGTTTTCAAAAAAGAAAAAAAAGCACTTCTCGGAATGATATTTATCGGTACCGAAAATATCTATCACATGATCGAACAATTTGCCCCATTGAAAAAAGCCGTCAATGCACTTCCTTCTCCTATAGCTATCTTTCTTGATGACGGATGTATTCTGATTGGTATTGGCTTCCTAGCCCTCGCCATAAAACACATCATCACTAAATACGAGTGTGGCCAGAGTGTTGATGAACTGACAGGTGTGTTTAATAGAAAGGCGCTTGGAAGCATTTCACTCAAAAAATTTGACCTGATTTTTTTTGATCTCGATAACTTCAAACAACTCAATGATGAACATGGACATAAATTTGGCGACAGTGTGCTTCTGTTATTTAGCCAAGGGTTAAAACAATATACCTTGCCAAAGGAAATGATCATCCGCTTTGGGGGCGATGAGTTTATTGCTATTCTCCAGCCATATCGTGCCAAAGCATTCCTTAAAAGCATTGACGCTACCTTATCTGCACTCAACATTTCATACAGCTACGGTATTGCAACAAATAGCGACAGACGGAATTTACGCGAGGCGATAAATTGCTCCGACGAAGAGCTATATCGAATGAAACATTTTAAACACTCTCCGACACAGTCTCCTTGATGGGTTTGCCATGACAGAAAAACAGCAGGCCGTCAAAATACCACCAGTATAAATCGTAAGCTACCCTTATTGATTCAAATAACTAAATTATATTTATATCAATTTCAAACCATCCTTGGCTTAAGCTCACAAATTTAACAAGTGAATTATTTCAAAGGATAATTAATTATCCTATTTTATATACAGGGTGTGTTTTTTTGCTACTATTTATTTGTTAAATAAAACACACACCAAGGTGAATAATAGAAGAAATTAATGTAAATAAGCTACTTGCTAACACTTAAACAAATTAATTAAACAACATCTCTAATTAACAATATTCGGAGTCAACACGATGTTTTTCAAAAACCTTTGTTTTTTGAAAAAGGCTATCGTAGTACTGCTCTTTCAAATTATTGCATCTAATGCATACGCCGTTGATTTGATAGATAATGGTAGCGTTCAAAAAGCCATTAATTACACTTATTTTCCATACACTGTCAAAGTTACCGTATTAAAAAATAACACCTCTACAGAAACCTTTGAATGCCAAATTTCAAAGCGCAGCCACAATCGCAAAGCACAATGGCCTTATCACATTGGTCAATGCATCAATGACAACAGTACTGAGGTGCTTGTTGGTCAATTACAAACAGACGGCACAGTACTCCCTAGCAAATCACAAACTGAGAATAACCTCTGGGCAGAATCCGCTGACTATAGCCTTCGTTTTGAACGACTAGACATCCCGCAAGTATTAGATTTTCACAATGCCTCTCGCTTACTTGAGCGCGGTACGTTTGGTCCAACACAAACCGACATCAGTACAGCCACTGGCCTCACTGCCGAGCAATGGGTTGAAGCGCAAATCGCTACAGCACCTTCTTATCATTTAGATGAGTATCTACGGATCCAGTCGATCAGGGCAGATCACAACGGCAGCAGCCAGGAGCACCGAAACTATCGCAGTAATGCTTGGTGGGGTATTGCTCTTAACAGTGAAGATCAACTTCGCCAACGCGTCGCTTTTGCATTGAGCCAAATGGTCGTGGTATCACAAAACGATGCGGGGCTATCCGGTGATGATCGAGCTAAAGGCTTAGCAATCTACTACGATATTTTGGTTGAACACGCCTTCGGCAATTACAAAGACTTGATCCGTGATGTGACCTACTCACCCGCCATGGGACGTTTTTTGACCATGGCAGGAAACCTGCCGCCCGATCCCGACAATAATCAATTTCCGGATGAAAACTATGCCCGAGAATTACTGCAATTATTTGCTCTGGGCGAATGGAAGGTAAGCTATAAAGGCGTAATCAAGAAAGACAAAGAAACCAATCAGCCTATTCCCGCCTATACCGAAGTCGATGTCCAAGAATTGGCGAGGCTATTCACCGGCTGGGATGAAGACAACGGCTTACTCAGCCCGATGGTGGTTACAGCCAGTAACCATGACATTAACCCCAAGCGCATACTTGGCCGCAACTTCCCAGGCAATGAAACCGCAGACGAAGAGCTAGAAAGGTTGCTTGATATCCTTGTTGCTAAACGCGAAACAGCAGTGTTTGTCAGTACCCACCTTATTAAGCAACTCGTTACCTCTAATCCTGATAAGCACTATGTCGAAAGGGTCGCTCGCACATTCAATAATACGCAAGGCGATCTTGCTGCTGTTATCAAAGCCATACTGACCGACCCTCAGCCGTACGAGTCGAATCCAATAACGGTATCGAAAGCACGTGAGCCGATTGTCACCATGACAGCGCTTTACCGCGCATTTAACAGCCAAATGGGTGACAACTACCCTCATCACCGAGATACATCATTGGGCTACGGCTACGATGCGCAATATTCACCTGAAGGCCACCGCTTCTCTCAGGGTGCACTGGCAGCCCCTTCGGTCTTTAACTTCTTCCCAGCTAGCTATACCCCTAGTGGCCCACTGGAAGATAATGGGCTCATCGGCCCAGAGTTTGCTCTATATACCTCAGCTGAAATTCCCCATATGTCCAACCTGATTTTCCGTAAGCTCAAAGACGACACCACGCTGACCGGAGACATGGCAGGGTTGGCTGATGACAAATTGATTCTCGATTATTCCGCCTTCACCGGGCTTTGGACCACAGATGATCGAACAAGCTTCCTCGCCTTACTCGCTGATACCTTGTTTGACGGCACGCTCACCCCACAGCTGGAACAACGTCTAGGGGATGTTTACGACGCTATGCCTAAAAGCAACCATGACAATATGTACAAAGTGTTCTGGATGGCTGCCATGTCACCCGAATTCCAGATTCAGGAGTAATGATGATGAAATTATCGCGACGTCGATTTTTACAACACAGCGCCCTGATGACAGGGGCGACGACAATGCCACTTGCATTTTCGCTGTCAAACAAAGCCTATGCCGCTGAAGATTATAAAGCTTTGGTTTGCGTCTTCTTGAGAGGAGGCAATGACTCATTCAATATGGTGATGGCGGGTGATGATGACCTCTATAGCAAATATGCGGCACGCCGCCCCAATATAGCCATAGACAAAGCCAATCTACTG
Source organism: Photobacterium sp. DNB22_13_2 (assembly GCF_052873915.1). Lineage (NCBI taxonomy): Bacteria > Pseudomonadati > Pseudomonadota > Gammaproteobacteria > Vibrionales > Vibrionaceae > Photobacterium > Photobacterium sp. DNB22_13_2. Next base: position 5,622 of record NZ_JBNNXU010000007.1, on the reverse strand, counting down.
ATGACAGGCAAAACCGACAACAACGGTGTCCCCATTGGCCTTCACCCCAACATGCCAGGGATCCAATCGTTATTTCAAGATGGCTTAGCCGCAGGACTCATTAATATCGGCACTCTAGTCGGTCCAGCAGGCTCAAGTGCGCCTTATCCGACCGGTTTGTTCAACCATTCCAAGCAACAGTATGCCTGGGAGAGCACTTGGCACTCCAACGCTTATGCTGCTTATGGCTGGGGGGGCTTGTTGATGGATCTTCTCGCCCAAGGTGGCGCGATCCCTGAACTAGTCTCACTAGGGGGCAACAGCTGGTTAAGCGGAATGAATGTCAGCGACCTTCGCACCAATACCCAAGGCTCAGTATCAGCCGTTAACGCATTTAGCACTTCAGGAACACTGGAGGCTGAATATAACGAGATGGTCGATGAGGTCTATCTCTCACCATTCCACCAACAATACCTTAAACAGCACGGGGACTTTTTGGCTCCTTATAACAACTTCCGCTCATTGATTGATTCCACCGAACTTGATCCGGCCATTAGCCGAAACAGCTCGCTTGGAGCACAGCTATCAGCAGTTAAGCGAATCATTGATGCCTCTGTCGCGTCAGGCAGTGTCGGGCGGCAGGTCTTTATCGTCAACCAAGGGGGCTATGACACCCACAAGAACCAGGTTCCACGCCACCAGTCGCTATATAGCCAACTCGATACCGCTTTAACTGAGTTCACGCTGGCGCTTGGGTCACTGCAATCCAATGTCACTAGCTTTACTATGTCGGACTTCGGCCGCATCATGCACAATAATGCCAATGATGGTACCGATCACGGCTGGGGCAGTAACCAACTAGTCATTGGTGGCGGCGTATTAAGCGGCTGCTATGGCGCATATCCCGATTTTAGTGTCGGCAGCCCGGATGACAACGGCAGGGGGCGTCTTATCCCTACCCTTTCCCATGAGCAAATGGCCGCTACATTGGCGGGCTGGTTTGGTATCAGTGACGGTGGATTACAAACCATCTTCCCAACCACATCCACTAACTTCGGCCTCGGTAATATGAACTTGGGCTTTATGGTTTAGTACCATTCACAATAAACTTAGCACCAATAAAAAGCCACGATGCCTTAAGTGCGCATCGTGGCTTTAATATCAATATCGCTTTCTGGCCTAGTACCGGAATACCGACGTACCGAGCTTACTCTTTAACCGGTTCCGATGTTGAAGTGATGGCCGTTTCAGATTCAGTTTTGTCGGCATTTCGCTGGTACACCGCACTGGCAATCAACACTGTTAGTGGCACCGTCATGATTAATCCGATACTACCCGCTAAGCCATGGATCATCGCCAACGACAGCGCCGGAATGTTCATAAATTGCATCAGTGGCATTTGGAATCCCCACACCATCATGATGGTGGTGAGGGCGCTACCTGCGAATGCCAATACCAGCGTATTGGTCATGGTACCCAAAATATCGCGGCCGATTCGAATCGTCGCCAACAAGCGATCTTTTTCAGATTGCTCCGGCGATATTTCACGAAGCTCATGGTATGAAGACGCCATTGAGATCGCCACATCCATGACGGCACCGAGCGCCGAGATCATGATGGCGACAAACAGCAGCCAGCGCACCTGTACCTGAGCCTCACCACCGAGATAAAGGATATCTTCACCCTTCTCAAGATATAGCCCATTAAGCTGAGCCATCTCACCGAAAAACTGTGCCATCAAACCCGCCATCACCACACCCGCCAGTGTCCCAAGCATAGAAACCAGTGACTTCTTATTCCAGCCGGCAACCAATAGGAAATTGACCACAATCTTCACCGCCATCAACCCGATGGTGACAATGATCGGGTTCCAGCCAGCAAACAGCGCAGGAACCAACACGCCAATTAACAGCGCACCGGTAAAGTATAAAGAAATGACCGAGTTCACGCCTTGAAATCCAGCAAAGAGCACTGTCAGTAATACAATGATCCCGACCATCCAGTACACCGCAGAAGAGCGGTCATGGTTGTAAGGCCAATAAATTGTACGTTCGCCTTGCTCACGGATCAGCAAAATGAAGTTATCACCCTCGGTGACATACACATTATGTAAGCGACTAAGTTGGTTCTCGACTTCGACCTGCTTGCCCTTGTCGTCCCCTTCGCGTAATTCCACCAATAAGCGTTGACGTCCTGTCTTAACTGAAGGCACTAAAGGATCTGACTGAGTACTCTCAGCTAAAACGTCGATCACACTCGCACGGACAAATTCCTGGTTGCTGTACGCTTTCGGCCGAAATGATTCACTCACCGATGGCGAGTACCACAAAATGGCCGTCGAAATAAGGAAGACCACAAAAGGAAATAATAATCGTTTTAACATCATAATTTTCCAAAACAAGAAGGCGCCGAAGCGCCTTCCTTATTTTATTTAGATAATTTCAATTACTCAGGCTTAGGCTGGTTGCTGTAAGTACAACCTTCATACAGAGCCTCAATTGACGCACTCTCAGAGTAATTCGGGTTAGCGAACCAAGTGTCAGCATCACCAACATTTACCGACACATTGATAGAATCACGAGCACCTGGACCGGAACGCATCACACAGATTTCTTTGTTTTGCAGTTTCTGCCATAGCTCTGTACCCTCGTCAGCACGTGAAGCAAGAATTTCACCTTTACGGGCAACAAAACCACTCTCATCAGACTGACCGTACTGCTTGATGTACCAGTTAACATTTTCGAACTCAAAGCGATCAAGCACTTTATGATCAGCAACATATTCCGTCAGCATGTCACGAATAGCATAAACCTGCTCAGCAGAAGATTCCCAAATGACATCTTCATCGGTCACCCAACCTTTTTCTTTCATTGGCGAACCAAAGCGATAATCATTGATTGCTAATACATAATCACCGTCATCTTCTAACTCTACACCACGGATAGTGATGTTTTGGATACGGTCCCCAATGAAGATCACAGTACCATCTTCTTCTTCTTCACGGCCACGTTTGCTCAAGTCAACCACGTACTCAATGTCACCATCAAAGATATCGTAGTTAAACGAAGCAACTGTTGGGTCAAATGACACCGTAATATCACCAGGTTTGTAAGTATTAAAGTAGCTGTAAGCCCACTCCATATACTCTTTCAGCTTCTTACCTTTGATGCTTACCGCAACCAGTTGGTTGTCGTACATGTACAGGTTTGAGCTGTCTTTCTTACGGTAGGTTTCACCATCAAACAAGTTTGATGCATCAGAGAAAAGAGCAGCCGCTGAAACGTCAACCTTGATTTGCTCCCCAATCGCCTCACTACCTTTCGATTCTACGTTCATGATCTGGATCTGATTAATCAGATCAGTCAAAGGCATGTCTGACAGTTTTGCACTGTGGATTGTAGAGTACAGGCGCTGGCCTTCGCTATTTAGTACTTGCTCTTCAAGTACCGCTTCATCAGCAAAACCACCTTCAGTGTTAGTAAAGTTACCGCGAACGACACCAATTTCGATGTTGGCATCTTCTACAGATTCATCATGGATGTGACGCATTTCGTTCTTCAGAGCTGCATCTTCTTCAACATCAGCAACCGTACGGTTAGACAGTGTTGTATCAAAGATCTTCCAGTTGCCATCTTGGTCTTTTACAAGATCGACTTCAGCTTTCGCCAACGCCCAGCCCCAGTTGCCCGGCTCGATAACTTTCACTTTTGAGTCACGGTTACGCCAGTTATAAGTGCCAGATTTCGCCTTATCTTCTACTTGGTTCGCTTTATCACCCGAAACAGAAATGTCGTCCATTCCGTTTTCGAAAGGTGCGCCAAGATCGATTTGCTCGATGAAGCGAGCATGTTCGTGCCCCATGAAGATCACATCGAACTTATCAGCCATCTTAGAAGCAATCTCGTTCACACCACGGGCGTGCGATTCGCTACGACCATGGTGAAGAGCACCGATAACCACATCTGGTTGGTACTGTGCAATCACTTGATCAACGGTGTTTTCTAGTGATTCAAATTCTTCTTTGAAGTCTAGGTTACGGAAGTTTTCTGGGTTTGAAGCGTTCCAGATCTTTACGTAAGAAGGTGTTAGACCGATAACCGCAACTTTTGCGCCGTTATAGTCAAAAATCTGGTAACCACGAAGGAAAGGAACTTCTTCACCGTTTGTTTTACAGTCGGCTGAGTTTTTATCCCAAATGATGTTTGAAGAAATTACTGAACCGTTAAAGCCTTCAAGGCTACGCTCTAGGAAAGCACGCTCAAAATCGAACTCGTGGTTACCCGGAACCCATACGTCGTAATCCATGAAGTTCATGGTTTCAACGACAGGGTGAACTGGTAGGTCATTAAACAACTCAGCAGAGTTACCCTGAACGGTATCACCTAGGTCAATCATCAAGAAATTGTCGTTGGCAGCACGCTCTTCGTTCAGCAACGTGGCAATCTTGGTAAAGCCCGCATTCACATCGACGTCATCCAATGCGTAGTCATACGCAAAGATACGTCCATGCATATCACCTGTTGCACCGATAGTAATCGTTTGGAAGTTAAGGTTCTCATTATCACCTTTAACGATCACTGACTGTGTTGGTTCGTAGGTTTTACATTCAGCGATTGATGGACGTGATGGTTGTGTTTTTTCATCACTGCTACTGCTGTTACATCCTGCTAGGGCGGTAACAATTGCTGCACTTAGCGCAGCAACCTTAATAGTATTCTTAGTCATATATAGGCAATCAACAAAATTAAAAATAAAAATAGAAAATGGAAACGCGAGCAAATATACGCCCTAGCAATAGAATAAAAACTCGAAAATCACCGAGAGAGTTTCAAAATGTAAATTCGGTAAATTTGATAAATGAGTCGTTAATTGTAAACCTTTGCATGCTGCACAAACGTTAACCGCCAACAATCACACAACACAAGAACGATTAAAAAACACACAGGCAAACGTTTGCTGGTGTGATCTTGATCGCAAGACAGCCACGCATGGCAATCCATAAAATCATGCCAAATGCGACATACATCACATAAAACAAGACGAAGCCCACTGAGTAACAACTCGACAAGTTAACAGCGTGATGATTTACAAAATGAAAGATTGCGATCAAATATCAACCGCGAGAGTAAGATTACAGACACCTCTTTTGATTTTCCCAACCTCTTTAGTAAGATTTAGATGCGATTTGTAAATCGGTAGAAGCACCTGAGTTATAGAAATGCAATCACAATAATCAATGAGGGAAAGAGACAAACATATAGACGCATTAAAAACCGTAAATATTTATGTGCGTATTTAAGCTCCATAAAATGATCTATCACGATTAAGCCTTTATACATTACAGTGAATGCAACCAGTACACTTAACAGTTGAACAGAACTCAACTTCTCACCTAAAAATGTATTGAACAAAGTGACTGAGATTAATATAAGCCAATAATAATCAAGCTTACCTAGCCATTTCAAAACTCACCTACCTTAAAACATATAAAAGTGGGAATATTAAAATCCACATGAGATCAATCATATGCCAATAAACCGCTAACGCTTCTAAACCAGCATAACGTTTTGGAGTATAAGCGCCTTTTCGCAACCTAATGATCACCCATAGAATGGCACAAGTCGCCCACCCAACATGAAGGAA